>DATCOE010000021.1:0-5716 GCA_036564885.1 Gaiellaceae bacterium
CCCGGCGCAGGAGACCATCTCGGAGCAGACGAGGCCGGCCCCGTAGCGCCTGCCCTGGCGCCGGAACGCCTGGACGCTGACGCCCGCCATCGGCGCGAGGACGACCCGGGTCGGCACCTCGACCTCGCCGATCCACCAGGATTCCCTGAGATTCAGGCCCATGAGCGGAGAATGGTACCGGCCTCGTGTTGACGGCCCCTGGGGCCGGAGGTACCATCCGGCCCCGCCGGACGGCGATATTCAGCCGCCGGCCGTTTTCGTGCAAGGGGGCAGGGTGAAGGAAGTCATTCTCACGCCCGAGGGCTTCGAGAAGCTCAAGGTGGAGATTCAGTACCTCTCGAACGACCGCCGCCGCGAGGTGGCGGAGCGGATCCGCGTCGCGCGCGAGTTCGGTGACATCGCCGAGAACGCCGAGTACGACACGGCCAAGAACGAGCAGGCCCACCTGGAGGCGCGCATCGCGCTGCTCGAGGAGCGCCTCGCGCACGCGCGCGTAGTCACGAAGAAGGAGATCAAGTCGGGCGAGGTCTCGATCGGGACGAAGGTGCGCCTCCGCGACGTCCGCGCGAACAAGACGGTCGAGTACCACATCGTCGGCTCGGCCGAGGCCGATCCCGCCGAGAACAAGCTTTCGAACGAGTCGCCGGTGGGCAAGGCGATCATGGGACGCAAGAAGGGCGACATCGTCGAGGTCGCCGCGCCGCGCGGCAAGCTCAAGTTCAAGATCATGGACATCAAGGCGGCGTAAGCCGCCGCCCGTCGGCCCGCCACCCTGCTCGGCATCGGCGTGCTCGTCGGCTGGGCGATCTGGGGCTGACCCCCCGTAGACTCGCCCGGATGAGCGCACCGAAGAGGTTTCCCGACCGAGACGAGATCGCCGCCGTTCGCGCCGAGACCGAGCCGCTCGAGGATGGCGCCACCGCAGAGGCGAAGCGCCGGCTCGCCGGCCGGGTCATGGCGCGCCGCGACATGGGCAAGCTCGTCTTCCTCGACCTCGTCGACCGCTCCGGGCGGATCCAGCTGCTGTGCCCCGTCGAGCGCACCGGCGAGATCGACGTGCACCTCGGCGACGTCGTCGGAGTCGCGGGGTCGCCGGCGAAGTCGCGGCGCGGCGAGCCGTCGCTGATGGTGGACTCGCTCGAGCTGCTCTCGCGCATCCGGACGCCGCTGCCCGACACGTTCCACGGGCTCACCGACGTCGAGCAGCGCTACCGCCGCCGCTACCTCGACCTGCTGATGAACCAGGAGTCGCGCGACGTTGCGCTCGTGCGCGCGCGCACGGTCTCGACGATCCGCCGGATCCTCGACGAGTGGGGCTTCGTCGAGGTGGAGACTCCCGTGCTGCAGCCGCGCTACGGCGGAGCGTTCGCGGAGCCGTTCGTCACGCACTACAACGCGCTCGACGCCGACTACTACCTGCGGGTCGCGACGGAGCTCTATCTCAAGCGGTTGATCGTCGGCGGCCTCGAGAAGGTCTACGAGCTCGGCAAGGACTTTCGCAACGAAGGCGTCTCGTTCAAGCACAACCCCGAGTTCACGATGCTCGAGTGGTACGAGGCCTATGCGGACTACCGCGACACGATGGAGCGCATCGAGCAGCTCGTCGCGCGCACGGCTCAGGACGTGCTCGGCACGACCACCGTGACGTTCCGCGGTCACGAGGTCGACCTCGCGCCGCCGTGGCGCCGCGTGAAGTTCGTCGATGCGCTCGAGCAGCAGGGCCTCTGGACGCGTGACGCCGACGAGTTGCGGCAACGTCTTGAGGAACGCGACGTCGACGTGTCACATGATCCGACGTGGGCGAAGCTGATCGACCACGCTCACTCGCACTTCGTCGAGCCGAACCTGATCCAGGCGACGATCCTCTACGACTATCCGGTCGAGCTGTCGCCGTTCGCACGCGCGACCGACGACGACCCCTCGATCGTCGAGCGCTTCGAGTACTTCGCCGGCGGCGTCGAGCTCGGCAATGCGTTCACGGAGATCAACGACGCCGAGGAGCAGGCCCGGCGGTTTGCGGCCCAGGAGGACGAGCGCGCCGCGGGCGACGTCGAGGCCGAAGGCGGCGACCCGGACTACGTCGAGGCGCTGTCGTACGGCATGCCGCCCACCGGCGGCATCGGGCTCGGCATCGACCGGCTCACGATGCTCTTCACCGGCAAGGAGTCGATCCGGGACGTGATCCTCTTCCCGGCTCTTCGCGCCCGAGACTAAGAAGATCTAGGCGGGAGTTGCAGCGGGTGCCGACCGCATGGAAGCGACGACGTCGGCGAGGATCTCGTCGAGGCTGCGCGTCGGCTGCCAGCCGATGGCCGACGTGACCTTCTCGATCGCCGGTTGCCGGTGGAGCATGTCCTCGATCCCCTGCCCGTAGACCTCGTTGTACGGCACGTAGACGATGTCGGAGCTCGAGCCGGTGAGCGCGATGACGCGCGCTGCGAGCTCGTCGATGGTCAGGCGCTCGGTTGACCCGACGTTGAAGATCTGGCCCGCGATGTCGGCGTCCATCAACCCGGAGAGCGCGCGGATCGTGTCCTGCACGTGGCAGAAGCAGCGCGTCTGCGTACCGTCACCGTGGATCTCGAGCGTCTCGCCGGCGAGCGCCGCTGCCACGAAGCGTGGGATGACCATGCCGTACTGCCCGCTCTGACGCGGCCCTACGGTGTTGAAGAGGCGCGCGATTATGCAGTCGAGACCGCGCTCCTGGTGATACGCAAGCGCGAGGAACTCGTCGAGCGCCTTCGACTCGGCATACGCCCAGCGTCGCGCGGTCGTCGGGCCGTAGATGCGCTTGCTCTCCTCACCGAGGGCCTCCGGCTCTCGCCGGTCGCCGTAGACCTCCGAGGTGGACGCGATCAGTACGCGTTTGCCGAAGCGGTGGCAGTGGTCGAGCACCTCTTCTGTTCCCTGGATGTTCGTGACGAGGGTGTGCACCGGCTCCTCGACGATCAGCCGCACGCCTACCGCCGCCGCCAGATGGAACACGACGTCGCTGCGGTGGACGAGCTCGTTCACGACCGACGACTTCAGGACGGAATCGACGACCAGATGGAACGCGGGGTGTGCCCGCAGATGCGCGACGTTGCGCTCCGTGCCGGTCGAGAGGTCGTCGAGGACGAAGACTTCCCAGCCCTGCTCAAGGAGCAACTCCGAGAGATGGGAGCCGATGAAGCCGGCGCCGCCGGTGACGAGGGCGGTGCGGCTTGGAGTGTCCGTACTCATGCTGCGCCGATCGTAACGATCGGAGGTGAAGAAACGGTCAACGTGCCGCTGCGAGCAGCGCACGGATCGCCGGATCTGGTCTCCAGGCCTCGCTTTGGCTGGAGGTCAGGGCCGCATAGACGTCGAGTAGTCCGAGCCGTCAGCCGATAATGGTGGGGTGCGATCGATCGTCCCCCGTTCCGTGGGCCCCTGGCTCGCCGTGCTCACGCTCACCGCGGCAGGCGCTGCCGCGGCCGTCGGCTATGGACTGACCGCGCCCAAGCGGTATCGCGCGACGGCACAACTGCTCGTCTCACCCGTGTCCGTCAACGACCCGACGTTCACCGGCCTCGACGTCCTCCGCGACTCGGGCGGCAAGCGGACGGCGGCTGCGAGCGCCGCCGCGTTGATTCGCTCGCCGCAGGTTGCGGACGTCGTGCGCGCCGACCTCGGCCTTGCGCGCTCGCGCGACTCCCTGCTCCATGCGCTCGACGCGCACGTCGTCGACTCGAGCGACGTCGTCGGGGTCACGGTCGAGGACACCTCGGCGGCCGGAGCGGCACAGCTCGCGAACGCTTTCGCGGACGGGCTCGTCAAGCAGCGGACGGCGAGCTTCCAGAGCCAGCTGGCCGCGACGATTCGCCGGGACGAGCAGCTTCTGAACGCCGTCCCGCCGGCCGGGCGCGCCACGGGCGCGGGAGCCGAGCTCGCGAAGCGTCTGGCCGTCCTCCAAGGCTTCCAGGGCCAGCCCGACCCCACGATCCGTCACGCCGGCCAGGCGTCTGCGCCCGCTTCCTCGTCCTGGCCGGAGCTGCCGAAGCTCGCCGCCGCCGGCGCCGGGGCAGGGCTCGCGGCCGGTGTCCTCGTCGCGCTGCTGCTCATCCTCGGCCGGTTCGGCCGCCGCACCGGCGCGGAGAGCGGCGCGCCGTATGATCGCGGGGTGTCCGACCGGCTCGTCGAGCGGCTCGAGCAGCGCGTGGCCGAGCGGATCGCCGCGCTCGAGACCGAGCGCGAACGGCTCTCGGCCCGTGAGGCGGCGCTCGCCGCGCGGGAGCGGGACGTCTCTGCGAAGCTCGACGAGCTGCGGGCGGCGACCGCGTCGCCCCCAAATCCGGCCACAGCAGCTCCGGCCAGAACCGAGCCGGAGACAGCCGCCGCAGCGCCGCTCGACCAGGCGGCCGCCGAGGCGCTCGACGCGCGGGCGGCGGCGCTCGACACACGGGTCGCGGAGCTGACGCGGCGGGAGATCGGCCTCGCCCGCCGCGTAGCGGAGGTCGCGAAGCGGGAGCAGGCGGCGACGGCGCGGGCCGAAGAGCTCGACGTGCGCGCCGCCGAGCTCGAGTCCCAGCTGGAGGAGGCCCAGCTGGAGGAGGCCAAGCGCGCGGCGCGCCCCGAGCCGGAACCGGTGCGGGAGCCGGAGCCGGCGCCCGCGCCGGCCGCCGTTCCCGCGCTCGCTGCCGTGCCTGCGGCCGCACCCCGATCGTCCACTCCGCCGGAGGCCTCCGGCGGCGAGGAGGCGACCGGCCTTTGGAACCTCCTGGTGCTCGAGCGGCTCGTCAACGATCGGGGCGACGAGTTCCCGGACCGCCGCGACGAATGGGCCTCGTATCTCTATTTCCTGCGCGAGTACGCAGCGCCGGACGGCACCGTCCCGTCGAGCTTCGACGGGCTGATCCAGGAGACGTTCTCCGAGCTCGTGCCCTGACGTCCCTGCAAGCAGGGGCCTTTGGGTCCGGCGCTTCACAGGCTCGCTCGCCCGAGGCCCCGGGGGACTCGCACACCTGCACTCGATTTCGGAGGCTCCGATGCCGATGACCCGTCCCAGGCAGCCGTCCCAGGCCTTTGTGGCACGGGAGGCCTCCGCTACGATTGCTCCACCTTCGACCGGTGAGCGATCACCCCGATCGCGTCGCGGTAAGTCTGAGGAAGGGGGTCGAGGGACTTGTTCGAACGCTTCACGGAACGGGCTCGCCAGGTAGTCGTCCTCGCACAGGACGAAGCCCGGGCGCTCAAGCACAACTACATCGGCACGGAGCACATCCTGCTTGGTTTGCTCCGCGAGGAGGAGGGCCTTGCGGCCCGGGTCCTCGAGTCGCTCGACATCACGGTCGAGGAGGTGCGCGCGCAGGTCGCCCGCATCGTCGGCCAGGGTGACGAAGTCACGACCGGACAAATCCCGTTCACGCCGCGCGCGAAGAAGGTATTGGAGCTCTCGCTCCGCGAGGCGCTCCAGCTCGGCCACAACTACATCGGCACCGAGCACATCCTGCTCGGCCTGATCCGTGAGGGAGAGGGTGTCGCAGCGCAGGTGCTGGTCAAGCTCGGCGCCGACCTCAACCGGGTCCGTCAGCAGGTCATTCAGCTGCTCAGTGGATACCAGGGCAAAGAGCCCCAGGGCGTCGGCGTCGGTCCGGCCGAAGGCACTCCTGCCGGATCGCTCGTCCTCGACCAGTTCGGACGCAACCTCACCCAGGATGCCCGCGAGGGCAAGCTCGACCCGGTCATCGGGCGTGGC
>DATCOE010000022.1:0-1768 GCA_036564885.1 Gaiellaceae bacterium
CGCCGGTGGCGAGCACGAGCGGCTCCTCAGTGTCCGCGGGCAACGGCGTCTCGAGCTCGACGTCGCGGGCGAGGAGCGCGGTCAGAGCGCGCGGGTCGAATCGCTTGCCCGTGGTGCGCGGGTTCTCGGTGTCCTGCCACACGGGCGCGGCACCGAGCGAGACGAGCCACGCGAGCGCGTCGTCGAGCCGCTCCCACACGAGCCGCTGGAGCCTCTCGTCGCCGGCAGGGCACTCCGCGCGGAAGTCGTCCCACTCGATGTGGCGCCAGACGACACCGCTCGAGAGCAGCATCGAGCCGCCGGGCCGCGTTCCCTGCTCGAGGAGGCGCGGCCGGAGTCCGAGCTCCCGCGCCCGCGCGGCGCAGACGAGCCCGGCCATGCCGGCACCGGCGATGATCACTACGTGAGCGAGAACGTCGGCTTGTGCTCGACGTACTCGACGCGCACGCGTTCCGGGCCCCAGAGGAAGACAGCGACCGTGTTGGCGGCGTCGACGACTTGGTCGATCTCGACGCCGAGGTCGTGCGCGGCCGCGATGTGCCTGTCCGCGGAGTCGACGAGGACGGCCAGGTGGTTGAGGAGCGGCTTCTCCGGCGCGCCCGGCTCACCCGGGTGGAACTCGACCCACGCTCCGCCGACCTCGACGCGCCGGCAGCCGGACGGTCCGGGCAGGGCCGGCGCGAAGCCGAGCGAGCCGTACTCCGCCGCGGTCTCCTCCGGGTTCGCAGAGAGGAGCGCGACGTGGTCGAGGTCGTAGTCGACGTCGGTTGCGGCCTCGACGAGGCCGAGCCGGACGCCTTCGCCGAGCTCGAAGTAGGCCTCCCCCTCACGCGGGCGGTCCAGCTCGAGGCTCGCCGGGAGCTGGGCCAGGGCGGCGGAGAGGTTGGACACGCGGAAGGCGACGTGGCCGAGCGCCCCACGCTCCCGCGGGCCTTCCGCGTCGAACAGAGTGATCTTGCCGCGGCGGGCGTTCGACCCGAGCAGCGTGAACCGCTCGGTCCGTTCGATGACGTGCATGCCCAGGTGCGCCGTGACGAAATCGGCGATCGCGGCGCGGTCGGCGATCCAGTAGGCGACGTGGTCGAGCTTCGTCGGGTTCATGGTCTCGACGTTACCCGGACGGCACGGTGGTATGCCTCGGGGGAGCTACGCCTCGTCGAGCGGCGTGTTCTGGACGTTGTGCTCGGTCGCGTACGCGTCCGTGAGCTGGTCCACAACGTCCATGCCCTCGGGGTAGGCGTAGTTGATCTTGACGAAGGGCGCCCATTTGTCCGGCAGCGCGTCCTCGGGGAAGATCGCCTCGACGGGGCACTCCGGCTCGCAGGCGCCGCAGTCGATGCACTCCTCGGGATCGATCACGAGGATCCGGCCGGCCTCGTGGATGCAGTCCACGGGGCAGACGTCCACGCAGGAGCGGTCTTTGATGTCGATGCAGGGCTCGGCGATGATGTAGGTCACGAGACCTACTCTAGCGAGGCGCTTGTGACCAGAACCGGAGAACCAGCCGGGGCGCTACGCGGACGGCGCGAGCTCGGCCACGAGCTCGCGGCAGCGCTCGACGAGCGCCGACTTCACGACGACCTGGTCGAACCCCGCGGCGTGTGCCGCGCGGAGGCCCGCCGTGTCCGTGTGGTTCGTGTAGCCGAGGATCGGGACGTCCGGATACGTCTCGGCCACCTCCTCCGCGTCGACGCGCGAGATGTCGACGATCACGAGGTCCGGGCTCTCGGTGTGCTCGACCGTGATCAGGCGGTGCTCGGTCAGGAGC
>DATCOE010000023.1:0-7970 GCA_036564885.1 Gaiellaceae bacterium
GATGTCAAGCGGCTCGGGCGAGTTTCTGTTCGCCGGGTTGTGTGAGCGCGGTGTAGACCTCGCGGGCGACGTAGCGTTTGAGGCAGCGCATGATCTCGCGTTTGCTCTTGCCCTCGCTGGTGCGGCGGTCGACGTAGGCCCTGGTCGGCTGGTGGTAGCGCATGCGGACGAGGACGATGCGGTGGAGTGCGGCGTTGGCCTGGCGGTTGCCGCCCCGGTTGGGCCGGTGGCGGTTTGTCTTGCCCGAGGAGGCGTTGATCGGGGAGGAGCCGCAGAGCATCGAGAAGGCGGCTTCGGAGCGGAGCCGTTCGGGGTTGTCGTCGGCGGCGACCAGGAGCGCGCCGGCGGTGTCGGCGCCGACGCCGAACGCCTCGAGGAGCCGTGGCGAGGCCGCAGCGGTGAGTTGAGCCAGTTGCGTGTCGAGGCTGGTGATCTCGGCTTCGAGTGCTTGGTAGCGGCGGGCGAGGTGTCTGAGTGCGAGCTTGCTGGCGGTCAGCGTGCTGTCGAGCGGCCCGGGGCGGAGCCGGGCTGCCTTGCCAACGAGCCTGCTGGTCGAGAGAGCTCGTAGCTCGTCGCGCAGCTCGGGGGGCGCGGTGACAAGCAGCGAGCGCAGCGCGTTGATCGCCTGGGTGCGAGCCTTGATCGCTGTTTGGCGAGCTACCCGCAGCACCCGGATCATCTCGACCAGGTCGTCGCCCGCCTTGGGCGAGCCGGCCCGTGCAGCGTAAACTCGGTCAGCGCTCGGGAAAACGCGAGGATCCGCGCGTTCTCCCGTCGCGGGACAGGAGAGCCGACTAGCGGCATTCGATCGCGTCCAGGATCACCTTCAGGGCGGCCAACCCTTCGGCGGCGCCTGTCTCGGGATTCGCCTCGCCGGCGATGCAGCGGGCGAACTCGGCCAGCTCTGCCCGCAGCGGGTCGACCTGCTCGAACTCGACGGGCTCGCCGGCGAGCGTCAGCGTCGTCAGCTCGTCGAGCCGGTCGGCGGCCGGCCACATCGAGACGTCGGCGCGGTAGTCGAGCACGGCGTCGGTGCCGTGCAGCCGGATCGAGTAGGTGCGCGGCGAGACGTAGCTGTCGGCGATCACGCCGAGCGCGCCCGACTCGAACTCGAGCGTCGCGACGCCGACGTCCTTGATCTCGAGCTGCTGGACGACGCGGGCCAGCATCCCGGTCGTGCGCACGACCGGCCCGAGCAGGTACTGCAGCGTCTCGGCGTGGTGGACGCCGAGCTGGATCAGCGGGGTGCCGGGGTTGCGCGCGTCCTCGGCCTTCCAGGTGCCCGGCTTGATCGGCGACGGTAGCGAGAAGTTCGCCTCCGCGAGCACGACCGTGCCGAGCGCTCCGGCGTCGATCAGCTCCTTGGCCTTGCGCGCCGCTCCCAGACGGCGCATCTCGTGGCCGACCATCAGCGTCACACCCGCGGCCTCGCAGGCGTCGCGCATCTGCTCACCCGCGGCGATCGTGTGCGCGACCGGCTTCTCGACGAGGACGTGCTTGCCGGCGGCCGCGGCCTGGATCGTCTGCTCCGCGTGCAGGTCGTTCGGCGTCGCGAGCAGCACCGCGTCGGCCGACGCGAGCGCCTCCTCGAAGCTCGCGACGGGGGCGCAGCTGAACCGCTCGGCGAACGCGCGCCGCTTCCCCTCGTCGCGCGAGAAGCAGGACGCGAGCTCGAGCTCGGTCTTGCCGACCGCCTCCGCGAGCTTGGCCGCCCAGAAACCGGTACCGATCAGCGCGACGCTGCTCACGACGCCACCAGCGGCTCGAGCGGCAGCGAGTGCAGGCATTCGGCGGCGCCGTCGCGGACGACCGTCAGCGCGCCGAGCTGCAGGCCCATCCGCTCGTCGGGCGTGATCGGGTTCGGCTGGATCACGACCGCGGCGCCGCGCTCGATCGAGCGGCCGTCCAGCGGCTCGATCCCGTTCCGCCAGTGGTCGACGCACGACCGGTCGACGAGCAGCGGGCCGTAGTCGATGCCGTAGCCGTGGATCAGGTCGTCGTAGATACCGTAGCCGGCCTCGCCGATCACCGCGCCGTTGCGGATCGCGTCGCCCTCGGTCGAGCCGAGCACGAGCCCGGCGGAGATCCGGTCATAGGCTGCTTTCGCGACGTCGAACATGCGCATCCACTCCTCGGTCGGCTCTGCCTGGACGAAGATCGGTCGGTGCACCTGGCCCGAGTAGGCGCCGAGGGATGCGCTGAACTCGGTCAGGATCACGTCGCCCCGCTCGAGGCGCCGGTCGGTCGGGTTCTGCGCGGGCAGGCAGCCGTTCGGCGCGCTCATCGCCATCGAGCGCAGGAACGTGATGCGAACGGCGCGTGTCGGAGCTCGAGCTCGTCGCCGAGGCCGCCTACCGCCGCTGCGGCGGCCGCCGACACACGGAAGTTCTTCACTGAGCTGCCCCAGGGCGCTGGCAGTTGCCCGTCGCGCGTGGCTTCTCCCCGGGGATGAGCGCGCGGCTGCGGCGCGATTGCAGAGACTGGTCCGTAAACGGCGTGCGACATGTGCGACAGGGGTGTCACCTTTCTCCCTTATGCATGGCTGGCCGGCGCGTGCGGCGAGACGTAGTCGCCGACGGGGGAGCGGAGGCCGACGGCGAAGCGGTTCCAGCCGTTGATGGCGACGATCGCGAGCGTCAGCGCGACGATCTCCTCCTCATCGAGTCGGGCTGCGATCTCCGAGTAGATGTCGTCGGGCGCGCCGCTCTCCGGCAGCAGTGTCAGCGCCTCGCACCAGGCGAGCGCCGCCCGCTCACGGTCGCTGTAGAAGGGCGCCTCGCGCCAAGCGGCCAGCACGTGCAGGCGTTGCTCGCTCTCGCCGCGGGCGAGCGCGTCCTTCGAGTGCATGTCGAGGCAGTACGCGCAGCCGTTCAGCTGCGAGGCGCGCATCTTGACCAGCTCGAGCAGTTCCGGCTCGAGCGTGCTGTCGTGAACGACCTGCTCGAGGCCGCTCATCGCCTGGACGACCTCGGGAAGCACGCGCCGGTAGTCGATTCTCATTCGTCTCCTCCTTTTCCTCTATTCCCATTGTAGTGATAGGTTTTTTCCTGTGATGGTGCTCCGCAACGTCCTGCTCGGCCCGCACACGACGTTCGGGATCGTAGGTCCTGCCAGCTCCTTCGCCGGCGTCGGCTCGAGTGTCGATCGTGACGCGAACGTGCTCGCCGGCCGAGGCGATCCGAGCCGACGCGGAGCCCGGCCCGCTCAAGGTCGAAGGGCGGACCGGCGGCAACGAGCTCGCGCGCCCGCTCCGCCGTTCCCCGCCGCAGCGGCAGCACCACCGCCACTCGCTCGTCGTGTACCGCCCCCTCCGACTCTGCGGGCAGGCGCGGAGCGCGTAACCGGACGCGATGCCTAAAATCCACGTGATGGCCGAGCGCAGGTCGGCCCCGTTCGCATCTGGTGTCGCGTTGTTCGTCTTCGACGAGCAGCTGCGCATCCTCTGCTGGAACGAGGGGGCCGAGCGGCTGACCGGCATCCCGTCCGAGGAGGCCGTCGGCAGCCGGTGCTGGGAGGTGATCGCCGGCCACGATGACCGCGGCGGCATCGTGTGCCACAGGGGCTGCTCGCGGGCCCGGATGGTGCGCGAGGGCCGCTGCCTGCCTGCGGTCGAGTTGCACGCGCGCACGCGCGAGGGCCGCCGCCGCGTCGCTCTCGAGACGATCGCCGCCGAGAGCGAGAGCGGGCCGCTCTTCCTGCACGTCATGCGCGACGCGCCCGCCCCGCGGACGCAGCTGCGCACCGCGCCGCCGGGGCCTCCTCCCCGGCTGACGCCGCGCCAGCGGGAGATCCTCGGCCTGCTCGCCGACGGGCAGCCGGTGAAGACGGTCGCCCAGCGGCTCGGGTTGGCGGAAACGACGGTGCGGAACCACATCCGGCTGCTCTTCCTTGAGCTGGGCGCCCATTCCCAGCTCGAAGCGGTCGCGCGGGCGCGCGCGTACGAGTTGGTCTGATCGGCGTCGCTGCGTGCGCACCGGACCGGTCGACGGTGTGCGGCCATACTTGCGCGGTGCTTGCCGCAGTCGAGAGTTGGGCGCTCTTCTTCCACCTGCGCGGCCCGTTTCTGTTCGTCGGCGGCGTGATCGTCGCCGGCGGCCGAGCGAGATCGCTCTCCTGCTCGGGCTGACCCGGATCGGCATCGGCGTCCTGCTCGTCGCCCTCGGAGCGCTGCTCGTGCTCCCGTTCGGGCTCTGGCTCGTCCATCTCGAGCGGTTCGGGTACGGCGCCGCCTGGGTCGAGGCGGCGCTGGCGCTCTTCGTGGTCGTGGGGCTCTCGGCGGGGTCGGCGGGCAGCGGCCGAAGCGGGCGCGGAAGCTGGCCGAGCAGCTCGCCCGGGAGGGCTACGCCGAGACGCCTGAGCTGCGGGCGCTCCTCGACGACCGGTTGGCGCTCGCCGTGAACTACCTGTCGGCGGTGCTCGTGCTTGCGATCGTCGTGCTGATGGTCTTCAAGCCCGGCGCGGGCTGAGCTATGCGGCAAAGGGGTGGCGGGCAGCCTGCGGCACGAGCGGCGCTCGCAGCCAGCGGCGCAGCTGGATCGCGGCGAAGGTGCCGAGCGTCGCTAATTGCTCGCCCATCATCACGAGCCCGGCGGCGTCCTGGTCGCCGAGCGGCGAGAAGCCGAACAGGCGGTGCGGTTGGGCTGCGTAGGCCGGGTAGAGCGGCCGGTAGGCGAGGATGAGCGTGTTGGCGAGCGCCTGCCCCGCGACGAAGAGCACGAGAGCGTAGCCGAGCCGGAGCCGCTGCGGCAAAGCGTTGCGGCCGGCCGGGTCGATCAGCTGCGCCCAGACGAGCATGCCGCCGAGGACGAACGAGCCGTGCTGGAGCGCGTGCAGCGGCGCGCTCTCGAGCGTCCGATCGTAGAGCGCCGGCACGTGCCAGACTGCGAGGGAGAGCGCCCAGACAGCGAAGGAGACAGAGGGGCGCAGCAGCGTACGACCGAGCGTGCGCAGCGCCCGTAGCCGGGCGAGCGTTCGCAGGAGCGGCGGCGGCAGCAGGAAGAAGAGCAGCGGGCCGCGCACGGCGGTGAGCAGGAGTGCCGGGACGAGGTCGCCGATCACGAGGTGCTCCAGCATGTGCGCGGCCAGCAGCCGGTCGGCCGCCCGGTCCATCGGCGGCGAGAGCGCGAGCACGCCGAGGACAAGGCCGGCGCCGAAGAGCGCCGCTCGGTCCCAGCCGGCCAGGTCGGTCCGCCCGCGGCGGCGCAGGCGGACGAAAGCTTGGGAGAACGCCGCGGCTGCGACCGCGGCGCCGGCGAGGGCTACAGCAGTTGCCATTCGCGCGCCCGCGCCACCGCCTCCAGCTGCGAGTGACACTCGAGCCGGCGCAGCAGCAGTCTGACGTGGTTTCGCACCGTCGTTTCCGAGAGCCCGAGCCGTACCGCGATCTCCTTCACGCGCACGCCGTCAGACATGAGCACGAGCACGTCACGCTGCCGCGGACTCAGCCGGGCGTCCGTGAGCGTCGACACGGCCGCCTAGCCGATCGCCCAACGGGTGGCCAGGTAGAGGAAGGCCAGCAGCCAGGCGACGAAGAAGAAGCCCAGGTAGATCACCATGATCGCCAGGGTTCCCGGTGTCTCGTAGCGGTCGGGACGGAACGGATTGACCATCTCTCTCCTTCCCTAGAGGGTCGACAGGACGATTCCGACGAGGAGCAGCAGGAGGTAGAGACCTGAGGCCTTGAACGTGCGCCAAGCATGGCGCTCGTCGGCGCACCGGCGGAGCGCCGACGTGCAGGCGAGGAAGCCCGCGCCCGCGAGCACCGCCGCGACGCCGTACGCCGCGCCCAGGAAGGGCGCGAGCGCGAGTGAAGCGACGACCAGCCCGACGGTGTTCGCGTGGACGGCCGCCGCCGTGCGCCGTGCACCGACCAGGGCGGGGAGCATCGGCAGCCGCGCCGCCCGGTAGTCATCCTCGAACACGATCGCGAGGCTCCAGAAGTGACTCGGCGTCCAGAGGAAGAGCACGACCGCGAGCAGCAGGGGCGCGGGCGCGAGCGACGTCGAGCCCGTCTGCCAGCCGGCGAGCGCGGCGAAGCTGCCCGCCGCGCCGCCGACGACGATGCTGTACGGGGTTCGCGGCTTCAGCCACCAGGTGTAGACGAACGCGTAGGTCGCTGCGCCGGCGAGCAGGTAGAGGGAGGCGCCGAGACCGAGCACAGGGATCGCCGCCTGCGACACAGCCATGAGAGCGAGGCCGAGCCAGAGGGCGAGCCGCGGGTCGGCGATCCGCCCCGACGGGAGCGGGCGTCGCTGCGTGCGTCGCATCAGTGCGTCGGCCTCACGTTCGAAGTAGTGGTTCAACGCGGATGCGCCTGCGGACGCCGCAAAGCACGCAGCGCCGAGGACGGCGAGGACAGCGGGCTGCCGAGTGCCGCCGGCGACCGCCGCCGCGACCGCGACGCAGACGATGAGGCTGTCGATCCGCAGCTTGAGTAAGGCGACGATGTCCCGCCAGTACGTGGTCCGTGGTAGAACCGCCGTCGCCGCTGCGCTGCTCATGCGGCCGCCGAGGGAACGAGCCGCTCCGGGTCGTCGGTCCGCTTGCCCCGGATGAGCGTCATCACCATCAGGAAAACGAACAGCGCGCCGGCGAAGCTCGCCACACCGGCGCCGACACCGGCGATGTTCATCGGCAGCGCCCAGCCGTGCGGGGCGTGGCCACCGTAGGAGATCGACGCGACGCGACGCGGCACGCCGAGCGCCCCGGCCCAGCCCTGCGCGCTGCTCATCAGCAGCAGGCCACCGCCGTACAGGTACGCCTGGATCGTCGCCAGCCTCTGCGACCACAGCTCGCGGCAGACGAGCAGCGGCACAAGGCAGTAGGCGAAGCCCATGAAGGCGAGCGTCGTGCCGCCGACGACGATCTGGTGGATGTGGGCGGGCACCCACATCGTGTTGTGGCTGATCATGTTCAGCTGCAGCGTCGTCTCGGCGGTGCCGGTCCAGCCGCCGAGCGCGAACAGGAGCAGCGAGCAGGCCAGCGCCGCGATGCCGGCGTGGCCCCACTTGATCTGCTTCAGCCATCCGAACAGGCCTGTGATGCCGCGACGCCTCTGCGACGCTTCGACGCCGCCCATCACGGCGAGCCCGTGCATAAGGCTGGGGATGCCGAGTCCGAAGCCCATCGCCGTGCCGCCGACGATCTTCACGTCTGTGCCGATGCTCGGGTCGACGAGGAAGTGATGGCCGAGCACCGGCACGGTGATGATCAGGTAGAGGATGAAGGCAAAACGCGTGAACTTCTGGTTTACGGGTCCGGCTTTCAGTGTCAGCGCCGCGATCCCGTACCAGGCGACGACCATCGCGATCACGTTCACGTACTGGAGCGTGTGCCCGAGCCCCCAAAACCAGCCGCGGTAGACGATCGGCTCGACCGAACCGACCCAGCCCTGCGAGTAGAGCCAGGCGGGCACGAGGGCCACGAGGCCGGACAGGATCGCGACGAGCGCGAGGATCGCGGCGCAGGCGACGCCGTAGGTGATCAGAGGCAGCGATCCGCTGAACGTGCCTTCTGCGCGGGCCGCGACGATCGTCAGCGCGAAGTTGGCGATCGCGAGCAGCGTCCCCACGGCGAAGACGAGGTAGCCGAGGTAGAAGGTCGGGTTCGCCACGAGCGGCGGGTACGCGGTGAAGCCGACGCTTGCGTGTCCGCTGAGGATGACGCCGACGAGCATGAGCGAGCCGACGGTCATGAGTGCGAACGACGCCCACCCGAGCTTCTGGCTGAAGACGCGGGCGTTCAGCAGGATGCTCGACGCGAACACCATCGCCGCCACCTCGAAGAAGACTGGCCAGAGGATTAACGCGGCGACGCCGTGGCCGGTCAGTGCGGCGTAGAAGCTGTGCGGGCCGAGCAGCTGCCAGCCGGGCGCGCGCGTGAAGCCGATCAGCATCCCGAAGAGCCCGCCGACCGCAAGCGACAGGACGGCGGCGACGGCGTTCGCAACCGTGAGCGCCTGCGCGCCGGCG
>DATCOE010000024.1:0-18241 GCA_036564885.1 Gaiellaceae bacterium
AGCGGGACCGTTGCTGCACAGGGAAGCGGCACCGGGACGGTGGCGGACTGGACGTGGGACGCCACCGCTGCGCCCGTCCAGCGGTACACGTGGGCGATCGCGACGCCCGGCGCACGCTCGGCGACCGGCGCCATCGGCGCGGGCTCGGTCGCGCTCGCGCTGCAGAACGTCGCGACGACGTCGTCGCTCCTCTCGCCCGGCGGCGATCCAGCGGACGACTCGATGACGGTCTCTTACACGCTCACCGCCGCGGCGACCGTCACCGCGACGTTCGTCGACGCCGGCGGGCAGGTGCTCTCGACCCTCTTCACCGAGCCGATGGCCGCAGGCGCCCAGACCTTCACGTTCACGGCCGCGGCCGGACTCCTCGCGGGGCCGTACACGATTCAGCTCGCCGCAACCACGACGACCGGAACGACCGCGTCGGCGAGCGTTCCATTCACGATCGACGACACCCTCGACGCGTTCACGGCGTCGACCACGAGCTTCTCGACCGCGGCGCACGGCGCGGTGTCGCTGTCGTTCACGCTGACGCGCGGCGCTGCTTCTGTTGAACTGCAAGTCCTGCGCGGGACCGACGTCGTCGCCACACCCTCGAGCGGCGTGCTCGAGGCCGGCCCGCAGATCCTCACCTGGGACGGCACGCTCGACGACGGCACGACGGCGCCCGACGGGACGTACGTGCTCTCGCTCTCCGTCACCGATGAGCTCACGACGTTCGCTGCGACGGCGACGGTGACGCTCGACTCGACGCCTCCGGCGATCACGGTGCTCTCCTATCCCACCATGCGCTTCCGCATCTCGGAGCCCGCGGTGCTGACGCTCGTCGTCGGGACGCGTCGCTACACCCGCACGCTGAAGCAGCCGAAAACGGTGTCGTTCTGGCTCAAGCAGAAGCCCCGTGCGTACCAGTTGATCGCCTCGGACGCGGCCGGCAACGTGTCGGTCGTCCGCTACCGAGCCAAGAACCCCTAACTGAACGACGCACGGGCCGCCGGGCCGCGCCGTGCACGCCCGCTGCGGCGTCCTCGGTCGCATCGATAGAACACCACTATCGACGCTCCCTGCGTTCTTGCATCGCCCGCACCCATCGCACCCCGTCGGCGCGTGGGCCATTCAGTCAGAGGTTCAAGTAACTTGCCGCCCAGGCGTCGTAACCCTGCTCGAGCTCGGCGAGGATCGCGGCGAGGAGCGGCGCTCGCTCGACCTCCCGGCCGAGCTCGATGCGCAGCGAGGTGGACGGCTTGACGGTCTCGGCGGGGAGCTCCTCGGCAACCTGGTTGACGTTCACGCCGATCCCGAGCACGACGCGTCCCGGGATCGCCTCCGGCAGGACTCCGACGAGCTTTCGGCCGGCGACGACGACGTCGTTCGGGTGGCGAAGGGTCGCGTCGACCCCCGTCTCGCTGCGAAGCGCGCGTGCGACGGCCTCCGCGGCGACGAGCGACAACTCGGGCCACAGCGGCATCGGCGGCCGCGGGCGGAGCAGGACCGACATCAGGATCGAGCGGCCCGGTGTGTCCTCCCAGATCCGGCCGAGGCGCCCGCGGCCGCGCGTCTGGTGGTCGGTGACGACCGCCGTTCCCTCCGGGTCGTCCTCGCCGAGCAGACGCTGCGTCGAGGCACAGGCTGCGACGAAGCGGTAGGGCGTTCCGAGCCGGCCGTGCAGCAGCGGCGCCACGAGCTCCGGGATCAGGTCCGACACGCCCGACTAGACTAGACCTGCAGTGCAACCGCTCAGCGGGAGAGCCCGTCCGATCAGACTGGAGCTGCGGCAGGACCGCGGCCTCGTCTACGAGAAGCTGAGCGACCCCATCTTGGTGACACGTGCAAAGGACGGCGACCGGCTCGCGCTCGAGGCGCTGTGCGCGCGCCACGCGCCGAAGGTCGAGCGCCTCGCACGGCATCTCCTCCGCGATCCCGAGGATGCGAGCGACGCCGCGCAGGAGGCGCTCGCCAAGCTCTGCGTGCGCCTCCAGCAGTTCCGCGGCGACTCGCAGTTCTCCACCTGGCTGCATCGACTCGTCGTGAACACCTGTCGCGACGCCGCCGAGCGCCGCAAGGTGCGCGTGCACGAGCCCCTCGCCGACGATCTCAGCTCGGGGCCGGACGACGATCCGGTGCGCGCGGCCGGCATGTCCGAGCTCCGACGCGAGCTCTGCAGCTCGCTCGCGAACGTCTCGCCGCAGCAGGCGCAGGTCGTTCTGCTCAAGGACGCACTCGGCTATTCGTTCGAGGAGATCGCGGAGGCCGCGGGCATGCCGGTCGGCACGGCCAAGTGCCATGCGCACCGCGGCCGCAACCGCCTGCGCGAGCGCCTGGAAGACCGGGAGGTCGCGTGACGGTTCCCGCAGCGCCGTTCGGCCGGGACGTGATCGAGTCCCTCATTCCGCACCGGCCCCCGTTCCTGCTCGTGGACGAGATCCTCGAGCTCGAGCCCGGCAAGCGCGTCGTGGGCCGCCGGCTGATCCGCGCCGACGACTGGTGGTTCGCCGGCCACTTCCCGGAACGTCCCGTCATGCCGGGCGTCCTCACCATCGAGGCGATCGCGCAGGCCGGCGCCGTGGCCGTCCTCGCCGCCGAGGAGAACCGCGGCAAGGTTCCGTTCTTCGCGGGCATCGACGATTGCCGCTTCAAGCGCGTCGTCGAGCCGGGCGACATGCTCAGGCTGGAGTGCGAGTTCACCCGCGTGCGCGGCCCGATCGCGAAGGGCGAAGGCCGGGCATTCGTGGGCGACGAGCTCGCTGCACAGGCCGTGCTCACCGTCTTCGTCGGCGAATGATCGGGACCGCTACAGGCAGCCGGCCGGTCTCGATCACCGGGCTCGGCTGCAAGGTGCCGGACCGCGTCGTCACGAACGACGAGCTTGCGAAATTCGTCGACACCTCCGATGAATGGATCGTCGAACGCACGGGCATCCGCGAGCGCCGCATGGCCGACGATGCGGACGCGCTCTCCGACGTCGCGCTACCCGCTTGCCGGGACGCTCTCGCCCAGGCAGGGCTCGAGGGCAAGGACCTCGACCTGCTGATCGTCGCGACGGTGACGCCCGACATGGCGTTCCCGTCCACGGCCGCCATCCTCGCCGACCAGCTCGGAGCGACGAGCGCCGCGGCCTACGACCTCTCGGCGGGCTGCACCGGCTTCGTGTACGCCCTCGCCCAGGGCTACGCGATGGTGGCCGGGGGCCTCGCCGCCCGGACGCTCGTCGTCGGCGGAGACCTCCTCTCGCGCATCCTCGACTGGGACGATCGCGCGACGCTCGTCCTCTTCGGCGACGGGGCGGGTGCCGTGGTGCTCGAGGCGGTGCCCGACCAGGGTTTCATCGGCTTCGAGCTGGGCGCCGACGGCGCCGGGGGTCAGAACCTCTGGCTGCCCGGCAGCGGCTCCCGCCTGTTCGACGAATCCGTGAAATACGTCAAGATGAACGGCCCGGAGGTCTTCAGGTTCGCGACCCGCATCCTCGTCCAGTCGGCCAAGGATCTGCTCGCGAAGTGCGAGGTCTCGATCGACGACGTGGATCTCTACATTCCTCACCAGGCCAACATGCGGATCATCGACCACGCAACCAGGAAGCTCGGCGTCCCGTCGGACCGTGTTGTGATCAACGTCGACCGGTACGGGAACACGTCCTCCGGGTCGATTCCGCTCGCCCTCGGCGACGCGGCGGCGGACGGGCGGCTCCGCCCCGGCCAGCTCGTGCTGATGACCGGGATGGGCGCAGGACTGACGTGGGGCTCGGCCCTGATTCGCTGGACGAAGGAGATGGCCGCCTGATGACGAGCATCGCCAACAAGATTGCGTTCTGCTTCCCGGGCCAGGGCTCGATCGAGGCCGGGATGGGGCTCGACATCGCCGAGGCCGTACCGGAGGCGATGGACGTCTACCTGCGCGGCAGCGCGGCATCGGGGCTCGATCTCGAGCATCTGTGCTTCCGCGGCTCCGCGGAGGACCTCGTCGACACCGCAGTGCAGCAGCCGGCGCTCGTCGCCACCTCGCTCGCCGTTCTCGCGGCGGTGCGTGCGCGGGGCATCGAGCCGGACTTCGTCGTCGGCCATTCCGTCGGCGAGTTCGCCGCGATCGCTGCGGCAGGCTCGATGACCGTGGAGGAGGCGCTCGAGCTCGTCCGGGAGCGCGGGATCGCGATGGCGGAGGCCGCCGCGATGCACCCCGGGTCGATGGCGGCGATCCTCGGGCTCGAGGACGAAGTCGTCGAGACGCTCTGCCGCAAGATCCTCGGGGTGTGGCCGGCGAACTACAACTGTCCTGGCCAGATCGTCGTCTCCGGTGAGAACGACGCGGTCGACGAGTGCTGCGAGCGTGCGCAGGAGGCAGGTGCACGCCGCGCAATCAAGCTGAAGGTCTCGGGCGCGTTCCACTCGCCGCTCGTCGCGCGTGCGGCCGACCGGCTGCGTCCTGCGATCGAGCGGGTGCGCTTCCAGGAGCCGGTGTCGCCGTTCATGTCCACCGTCACCGCGCGCGTCGAGTCTGCGCAGCGCATGGGCCCGCTGCTCGTCGACCAGCTCACGGCGCCGGTACGGTTCACACAGGCGGCGACCGAGCTGATGCGTGAAGGCGTGCGCACGTTCGTCGAGGTCGGTCCCGGCAACGTGCTGAGCGGTCTCGTCAAGCGCATCGACCGCAGCGTCAAGGCGGTGTCGGTGAACAATCTCGCCTCGCTCGACAAGCTCCACGAAGCCCTGTCCGAAACGTGACCTTCGCCTCGCTGGAAGGAAAGACGGCGCTCGTCACCGGAGCGTCGCGCGGTATCGGGCGCGCGATCGCGACCGAGCTTGCTGCCGGCGGCGCAGCCGTCGTGGTCGGCTACCGCTCGGGCAAGGACGAGGCCGAGGCGCTGGCCGCGGAGCTCGGCGGCCGCGCTGTCCAGGCGGACGTCTCGAGTGCGGAGGACGCGCGGCGGCTCATCGACGAGGCCGGCGAACTCGACATCCTCGTCAACAACGCGGGCCTGACGCGCGACGGCCTGCTGGTTCGCATGTCGGACGACGACTGGCGCACGGTGATCGAGACGAACCTCTCGTCCGTCTTCTACACCTGCCGCGCGGCCTGCCGCCCGATGATGAAGAAGCGCGCCGGCGTGATCGTCAACGTCTCGTCGATCGTCGGCGTGCACGGCAACTGGGGCCAGACGAACTACGCGGCCTCCAAGGCGGGGATCATCGGCTTCACGAAGTCGCTCGCGAAGGAGCTCGGCAGCCGCAACGTACGCGCGAACGTTGTCGCGCCGGGCTACGTCAAGACCCAGCTGACAGACGTGTTGCCCGAAGACGCGACCGCCGCGATGCTCGCGAACACGCCCCTCGGACGCCTCGGTGAGCCGGACGACATCGCGGGGGCGGTACGCTTCCTCTGTTCCGACGCGGCCTCGTTCATCACGGGCGAGGTGCTGCTCGTGGACGGGGGACTGGGAATGTGAGCACGGACAACGGGTCACTGAACGGGCGGCGGCGCGTCGTCATCACCGGGCTGGGTGCGGTCACTCCGCTCGGAAACGACGTGCGCTCGACATGGGAAACCCTGATCGCGGGCGGCTCCGGCGCGGGGCCGATCACGCAGTTCGACGCCACCGACTATCCGGTGACCTTCGCGTGCGAGGTGAAGGACTTTGATCCCTCCGACTGGGTCGACCACAAGCAGGCCCGCCGCATGGATCGCTTCGCCCAGCTGATCGTCGCTGCCGCGCGGCAGGCGGAGTCCGACTCGGGGCTCGACGTCTCGAAGGAATCCGACCGCGTCGGCGCAGCCATCGCCACCGGCATCGGCGGACTCAAGTCGTTCCAGGACTGCCACGACACGCTGCGCGAGCGTGGGCCGGACCGCGTCAACCCGTTCGCGATCCCGGCGATCATCCCGAACATGGGCGCCGGCTGGGTGTCCATGGAGCTCGGCACCAGGGGCCCGCTGATGTCGGAGTGCACGGCGTGCGCCGCGTCGAACATGGCGATCGGCGACGGCACCGACGCGATCCGGCTCGATCGCGCCGACGTGATGTTCTGCGGTGGGACCGAGGCCGCGGTCAACAAGGTCGGCATCGCCGGCTTCGGCGCGATGCGCGCGCTGTCGCGCCGCAACGACGACCCGAAGCGCGCGTCCCGTCCGTTCGACGCGGGCCGCGACGGTTTCGTGATGGGCGAAGGTGGAGCTGTGCTCGTGCTCGAGGAGCTCGAGCACGCGAAGGCCCGCGGCGCGAAGATCTACGCCGAGATCGTCGGTTACGGCGTCTCGGCCGACGCGAGCCACATCACCGAACCGGATCCCACGGGCGTCAATCCTGCGCGGGCGCTGAGGATGGCGATGGGCGACGCGGGCGTCACGCCCGAGGACATCGACTACATCAACGCGCACGCGACCTCGACGCCGATCGGCGACTCGAGCGAGACGCGCGTGATCAAGCTCGCGATGGGCGAAGAGCAGGCGCGGAAGATCCCCGTCTCTGGTACGAAGGGCGCGACGGGCCACTGCCTCGGCGCCGCGGGCGCGATCGAGGCGATGTTCGTGACGCTCGCGGTGCACACGGGCGTGCTGCCGCCGACGATCAACTACGAGGTCCCCGATCCCGAGTGCGATCTCGACTACGTGCCGAACGAGTTGCGCAAGGCGGACGTCCGCGTCGCGGTGAACAACTCGTTCGGCTTCGGCGGGCACAACGCCTGCGTCGTGTTCCGCAAGCTCGACGCCTAGCTTCAACAACCGGCCCGCCGTCTAGCGTTTCACGGGTGGACGAGCTGATCGAGGTCCGGCGCTCGCGCCGCGTTCGCCGCTGGACTCTCACGGTGCCGTGGGGCGACCCGCCGACGCTCACCGTTCCGCCGTGGATGGAGGACGCGGAGATCCAGCGCGTGGTCGAGGCACATCGTGAGTGGATCGCAGTGGAGCGTGCCAAGCAGCGTCCCCGGCTGAGGCTCGACCCGCGCGAGGTGTCGGAGACCGACGCGCGGCGCGCGGCACGCGAGCTCGTCACGATGCTGGCGGAGGAGGAGGCGCAGGAGCTCGGCGTCGCCTACACGCGCATCGAGATCAGAGACCAGCGCACGCGGTGGGGCTCCTGCTCGCCGCGCGGCACGCTTTCCTTCAACTGGCGCCTGGTGCTCGCGCCGTACGACGTGCTCGACTACGTCGTCGTGCACGAGCTCTGCCATCTGCGCGAGCCGAACCATTCTCGCCGGTTCTGGGGGCTCGTCGAGCTGCGACGCCCCGGCTGGCGCGCGCACCGGGACTGGCTACACGAGCACGGCCCGGAGCTGCTCGCTTTCCGTCCTGCGGCCTAACCGGGTGTCGTCCCTGCGGAGACCTCGTCGGCGGTCGCCCGGGACGGCAGTCACGCCGTCTCGAACGGACACGGCTGGTGACTGTCACCGGACGTGACCGTGGTGGACGATGCCCCGCAGGGGCAGGGTCATCTGCCTTCGCGTGCGGCCTCGCGTTCCTCCACCGGCATCGTCCCGAACAGTCACGGCTCGTGACTGTCACCAGACGTGGCTGCCGGGGCCGAGCGCTCGCCGGCCCGGCGTTCCCTCGCACGCCGGCAAGCCTCTAGCCGCGCAGGTACGTGTCGCTGCCGTCGAGCCAGTCCTCGCGCGGCGGCGAGAAGACGTCGACATCGAGCGTGTCCTCGAGCGCGACCGCGGTGTGCGGCAGATGTGCGGGAATGTGCAGCACCTCGCCCGCGGCGACGTCGACGTGCTGCGACTCGTCCTCGCCGAGCCGGAAGCGCAGCGCGCCCTCGAGGATGTACGTGAGCTGCTCGTTGTGGTGCGAGTGCTTCGGGACGACGGCGCCCTTCTTGAGATAGACGTGCGCGATCATCATCTCCTCGCCGGTGATGAGCCTGCGCCCGATCTCCGGGTTCAGTTCCTCGCGCGGAAGGTCGTCCCACCGGTAGTGCGTCGCTTGGGCCATGATCGGAGTCTATGGACCCGAATCCCCACATGCGGTGGGCGACTTTTGATTGCTACGGCACGCTGATCGACTGGAACGGCGGCATCGGACGCGAGCTCGAGCGGCTGTTCGGCACCGAGCGCGCCGGGCAGCTCCTGCACACGTACCACGAGCTCGAGCCGCAGGTGCAGCGCGAGGAGCCGGCGCGCAGCTATCGGGATGTCCTCACCGTCACCCTCGCTCGGCTTGCGGCCCACCAAGGGCTGACTCTGGCGCCCGCCGACGAGGCCGCCCTCGCACGCTCGCTGCCGACGTGGCAGCCGTTCCCCGAGGCGCACGCGGCCCTCGAGGACGCCCGCGCGAGAGGCTGGAAGCTCGCGATCCTCTCGAACACCGACCGCGACTACATCGACGCGTCGCTCGAGCTGATCGGGGTCCCGTTCGAGCAAGTGATCGTCGCGTCCGAGATCGGCTCGTACAAGCCCGGCCACCGCCACTGGCAGGCGTTCCGCGAGCAGGTCGGCGAGCCGGGTACCCACGTCCACGTCGGCGCGAGCCTCTTCCACGACATCGCGCCGGCCGTCGAGCTCGGCCTGCCGACGATCTGGATCAACCGGCTCGGCGAGGAGGCCGAGTCGCAGCCGGATGTCGAGCTTCGCTCGCTCGACGGGCTCGGCGCGGCGCTCGACTCCCTTGCGGCATGAACGTGCGGCCGATCACTCGCGCTGATGCCGATGCGGTCGCGGCGATGGCCGCCGCTGACGAGGCGGCGCTGCGCGGCGGCCCTTCGCGGCTGGAGGCGTCGGACGTCCTTGCCTGGTGGGACAGGGTCGATCTCGAGACGGACTCGTGGTTGTTCGAGGACGCGGGCACGCCGGTTGCGGCGGGCTGGTTTCATCCGTACGGCGACAAAGGCGCATTTGCCGGCATCGTCGCGCAAGGCGCAAAAGGGCGGGGCATCGGCGGCCGGATCGTCGAGTTCGGCGAGGCACGCTCGCGCGAGCGCCGGACCGCGAAGGCGCACACCGTGGCGCTGTTCGAGGACGCGGCGGCCGCAGCGCTCTTGCGTGACCGCGGCTACGAGCAGGTCAGGCTGTTCTACGAGATGGCGATCGAGCTCGGGGGGCCGCCGGCGGCACCGGTGCTTCCGGACGGGCTGTTCCTCGACGAGTTTCACGAGTCGGACGCGCGCACCTTCCACGCCGCCCTCGAAGAGGCATTTCAGGACCATTGGGAGTGGCACGGAACGCCATTCGACGAGTGGTGGGAGCGTCGGTGCGGTGAGGACGCCGACGCGCACGGGCCGCTCTGGTTCGTGGTTCGCGACGGCGACGAGATCGCCGCGGGAGTCCGGAACGAGGCGGATCGGAACGGGGGCGGCTATGTAGGGCTGCTCGGCGTCCGCCGTGAATGGCGCGGCCTGGGCCTCGGCAGGGCGCTTCTGCTCCGGACGTTCGCCGAGTTCTGGTCACGCGGGGTCAATCGCATCACGCTCGGCGTCGACGCGGAGAGCCCCACGCGCGCGACGAAACTCTACGAGAATGTCGGCATGGAAGTCGAGAGCTCAGTGGTCGTCTTCGAGAAGGAGCTCGCGTGAGCCGGCTGCGAGCGAAGTGCCCGACGTGCCGGGCGTACACCGCCGTCGCGATGGGCCCGGACTACGAGTGTCACTCGTGCGGGCGTACGTTCGCCGCCGGACTCGTCCGGGTGCCGCGCGCCTGGGGCGACGGCGGCGGGCCGATGATCGAGTCCGCCACGCTGCCGCTCGACTATCCGGAGGCGGGTCTCGTCGAGGAGGACACGCTCCAAGCGCAGTCGCTCGTGATGGCCGCCGACCTCCCGCAGCGGCCGCTCGTGCTCGGCGGCTGCTGCTGCTCGCACATCGGCGCCGTCGAAGGGCTCGCCGCGCGCCACGAGCGGCTCGGCGTGATCTGGCTCGACGCGCACGGAGACCTGAACACCCCCGAGAGCTCGCCCTCCGGCAACGAGTGGGGCATGCCGCTCCGAATGCTCATCGACCGCGGCGCGATCGACGCGCAGGACGTCGCCCTCGTCGGCGCGCGGAACCTCGATCTGCCCGAGGTCGAGTTCATCGCCGCCGCGGGGATCCACGACAACGTGGAGTCCGTCCTCGAGCGGGTCGACTGCGTGTACGTCGCCCTCGACTGCGACGTCTTCGAGCCCAGCGAGCTGGCCGTCTTCATGCCGGAGCCGGGCGGGCTCACGGTCGCCGAGGTCGAGAAGCTCCTCTGCGGCCTCCGCGATAGAGGAGCCGTCGTCGGCGCCGGTCTGACCGGCCTCGCGCCTGACCCGGCCAACGTCGAGAAGCTCGAGCGCCTCTGCACGGCGCTGGGCTTCTGAGCTTCGGCTCCTGACCGTGCCGCAACCCGAGAGCTGCGGGACCGGTCTAAGCTAGCGCCGTGGCCAAGATCGACGTCTCGATCGAGACCGACGAGAAGCCTGCTCCGCCGCCGAAGCACCCGAATACCTGCCCGGGGTGCCATTCCCACTACCGGGACGACGAGCTCGAGCAGTCCCTCTGGGTCTGTGCGCATTGTGGGCACCACTTCACGATGCGCGCCCGCGCGCGCATCGATTCGCTCGCGGACCCGGGCTCGTTCGTCGAGGAGTCGGCCGACCTCCACTCTGAGGACCCGCTCGGCTTCTTCGACCTGCGGCCCTACGTCGAGCGCCTCGCGGAGGCCGAGATGTCGACCGGGCTCGCGGATGCGATGGTGATTGGCCAGGCGGCGATCGGCGGGCGCGGCTGCGAGCTGGCCGTCATGGACTTCGCATTCATGGGCGGCTCGATGGGCAGCGTTGTCGGAGAGAAGTTCTCTCGGGCCTGCGACTCCGCTGCCGAGCGCGGTGTGCCGTTGATCTCGGTGACCGGATCGGGCGGGGCGCGCATGCAGGAGGGGATCCTGGCCCTCATGCAGCTGCCGAAGACCATCTGTGCACTCGAGGACCTCCACGACGCCGGCCAGTCGATCATTTCCGTGATGGCGCACCCGACGACCGGCGGCGTGCTCGCGAGCTTCGCGACGCTCGGCGACGTCCTGCTCGCCGAGCCGGGCGCGCTGATGTCGTTCGCCGGCCCGCGGGTCGTGCAGGGGATAACCCGCGAGAAGCTGCCCGACGACTTCGGCCGTGCCGAGCAGAACCTCCGCTTCGGTCACGTCGACGCGATCGTCCCGCGGCCCGAGCTGCGCGCCACCCTGTCCCAACTCCTGAGGTTGTTCGATGCCCCCGAGTGAGCACGAGCTCCGGCTGCGCGAGCGGCTCGGTCGCCTGCGCAACATGCCGTTGCTCGGCGGCGCGAAGCTCTCCGGCGAGCTCGACCGGCTGCAGCGGCAGCTCGACCGGAT
Organism: Gaiellaceae bacterium; assembly: GCA_036564885.1. GTDB lineage: Bacteria > Actinomycetota > Thermoleophilia > Gaiellales > Gaiellaceae > Palsa-739. Next base: position 11,268 of record DATCOE010000024.1, read on the forward strand.
CGGCCAGCAGCCGACCGACGAGGAGATCTGGCGCTCGGTCGAGCTGGCCCGCCACGAGGAACGGCCGTACACGCTCGACTACGTCGAGCGCCTGCTCGACGACTGGTTCGAGCTGCACGGCGATCGGAGCCGGGCTGACGACGGCGCGATGATCGCGGGGCTCGGCAAGCTCGACGGCCGCACCGTGGCGCTCGTCGGGCAGCAGAAGGGCCGCGACACCCACGAGCGGGCGAAGCGGCAGTTCGGGATGCCGAACCCCGAGGGCTATCGCAAGGCGATCCGCGTCATGGAGCTCGCCGACCTGCACCGCTTCCCCGTGATCTCGCTCGTCGATACGCCCGGCGCCTACCCGGGTGTCGCCGCCGAGCAGCACGGCCAGGGTGGGGCGATCGCCGCCTCGCAGGCCGCGATGGCCCGGCTGACCGTCCCGATCGTCGCGTGCGTGATCGGCGAAGGCGGCTCGGGTGGCGCGATCGCGATCGCGCTCGCGGACAAGGTGCTGATGATGGAGCACGCGATCTACTCGGTGATCTCGCCTGAGGGCTGCGCGATGATCCTCTGGCGCGACGCCGGCGAGAAGCGGAAGGCCGCGGCGGCGTTCAAGCTCGACGCGCCGCACTGCCTCGAGCTCGGCGTGATCGACGGGATCGTGCCTGAGCCGGCGGGTGGAGCCCAGGAGGATCACGACGCCGCAGCCCGGATGGTGGGCGAGGCGCTTCGGGACGCCCTCGACGACCTCGTCGACGTGCCGGGCGACGATCTCCGCCGCCGCCGGCGGGCGAAGTTCCGCTCGCTCGGTGTTTACGCCTAAGCTTTAAACAGATTTCATAAGGCTTGGAGGGGCTGCACGTGGCAGCTTTCCACAGCGTCCACAGCGTTATCCCCGGATGTTCGGCCCGCTTGTAAAGGGTGCCCATACGACTCGAAGCCGACAAACACGGGCCCCGAGGACCACATCCCGCTGGGTGGAGACGCGGATCGGAGCGCCGCCGCCCCGCGCCGGCGGCCTCGGGACGTTGCGCGCCAGGCAAGCTACGACTCGTGGCCGAGGAGTTCCGCGAGTACCACCGCAAGCGCGACCCGAAGCAGACGCCGGAGCCGTTCACGTCGAAGCGGCCCAGTCATTCGCAGCGCGGGAGGGCGAAGGCACCGATCTTCGTCGTCCAGCGCCACGACGCGCGGCGGCTCCACTACGACTTCCGGCTCGAGCGCAACGGCGCGCTCGCGTCGTGGGCCGTTCCCAAGGGCGTCCCGCTCGAGCCGGGCCAGCGCGTGCTCGCGGTGCACGTCGAAGATCACCCGCTCGACTACGCGACCTTCGAGGGCGAGATTCCGAAGGGTAACTACGGCGCCGGCACCGTCGAGATCTGGGACAACGGCACCTTCGACTTGCTCGAGGAGAAGCAGGACGGCGGCCTCACCGTTCGCCTGCACGGCTCGCGCCTCGAGGGCACGTGGACGCTCGTCCCGGCGAAGCTCGACGGCGATCCGAAGAACTGGCTGCTGATCCGGAAGCGCGACGCGACGTCTGCTCCGAAGGGCGCCTTTCGCAACGACTACCAGCCAATGCTCGCGACGCTCGCCGGCGAGCTCCCGAATGGCGCCGACTGGCTGTACGAGATCAAGTGGGACGGCTACCGCGCGCTCGGCTACGTGCGTGCCGGCGAGGCGCGCCTCGTGTCGCGCAACGGCAACGACCTGACGGCGCGCTTCCCGGACGTCGCGAAGGCGCTCGCCAAGGCGACGCGCTCGCCGGATTGTGTCGTCGACGGCGAGCTGTGCGCGCTCGACGATCAGGGGCGGCCGAGCTTCTCCGCCATGCAGCAGGGTAAGCCCGGCACGACGATCGTCTACGCGGTCTTCGACGTGCTCGAGATCGACGGTCTGCCCGTGCTCGACCTTCCGCTCACCGAACGGCGCGAACGCCTGGAGGCGTTGCTCGACGTGCGGCAGAAGACGGTGCAGGTCTCGGGTTTCTTCGACGACGGCGAAGGGCTCTTTGCGGCAGCCGTCGAGCGCGGCCTCGAGGGCGTGATGGCGAAGCGCCCGGCATCGCGCTACGTCGAGGGCAAGCGCACCCGCGACTGGTTGAAGATCAAGACGCACGGGCGAGAGGAGTTCGTCATCTGCGGTTGGACGAAGGGGAAGGGCACGCGCGCGGGACGCTTCGGGTCTCTCGTGCTCGGGACGTACCGCGGAGACGAGCTGGATTGGGTCGGCAACTGCGGCACCGGCTTCACGGAGCGCGATATCGATGAATTGCTCGCGAAGCTCGAGCCGCTGCGGCGCGGCACGTGTCCGTTTGCCGCCGTTCCGAAGCTGCCGAAGGTGCGCAAGGGCGACGTTGTCTGGGTCGAACCGAAACTCGTGTGTGAGGTGGAGTTCGCGGAGTGGACGCACGATGGGCATCTGCGCGCGCCGTCGTTCCAGGGATTGCGCGACGACAAGCCTGCGAGGGCGGTGCGTCGCGAGCAGCCGGTCGAGAAGACCGAGGGGCGAGTCAAGCTTTCAAACCTCGACAAGGTGTTCTGGCCGGACGAGGGCATCACGAAGGGCGACCTACTCGACTACTACCGTGCAGTCGCACCATTTCTACTGCCCCACTTGCATGACCGTCCGTTCACGATGCGCCGGTATCCCGACGGCGCCTACGGCAAGGCCTTCTTTCAGAAGGACGCGCCGAAGCACATGCCGTCGTGGATTCCGAGGTTCCGCGTGCAGGTGTCGACGCGCGCGTCTCCGCGGACGAAGAAGTGGATCGAGGCGCCGATCGTGAACGACGAGGACGCGCTGCTCTGGACTGTGAACATGGGCTGCATCGACCTGAACACGTGGTATTCGCGGATTGACAAGCCGGACCGGCCGGACTTCGTGCTCTTCGATCTCGACCCGTCGGCGGACGTCGGCTTCAAGGAGACCGTTCAGGTCGCGCTGATCGTGAAGGCCGCGCTCGACGCGCTCGGGTTGCAGTCGTTCGCGAAGACGTCGGGTGCCGACGGCATGCACGTGCTCGTGCCTGTCGAGCGCCGCTACACGTTCGATGACACGCGCGAGTTCTCGGAGATCGTCGCCGGCGCGATCGCGCGCACGCACCGCGGTCTCGCGACGACGGAGTGGTCGAAGGCGAAGCGGCGCGGCGTGCTCATCGACTCGAACCAGAACGGCGAGGGCAAGACGATCGCCTCGGTCTACTCGGTACGGCCGCGTCCGGGCGCGCCGGTCTCGACGCCGCTGCGGTGGGACGAGGTGAACGAGAAGCTCAACCCCTCCACGTTCACGATGGACGTCGTGCTCGAGCGTGTTCGGGCGCACGGCGATCTGTTCGCGGGAGTGCTCGCTACCAGGCAGCGACTCGACCGGGCGCTGAAGGTCCTCCGTTAGGCCTACGTTCTCTCGAGTCCTTCAGGGTGGCCGAGCGTTCCGAGCTCGGCGATGTCGCGCCGGAAGAGCAGCGACGTCGTCCAGTCGACGACGACGCGCAGCTTCCGCGAGAGCAGCGGCAGCTGGTACAGGTGGTACGACCGTGTGACGAACCAACCCGGAAAGCCCCGGAGCCGCACTCCGAGCACGTCGGCGATGCCCTTGTAGCGCCCGAGCGTCGCGACCTGCCCGAGCATCCGGTAGCCGTACGGCCGCGGGTCGCCCTCGATGTTCTTCGCGAGCTGCCGCGCCTGCCGCAATGCGTGCTGGCAGGTCGGCGGATCGGGGTTGTCACTTCTGGTGTTCGGCACGCGCGCGCAGTCGCCGAGCGACCAGACGTGCTCCTGCCCGCGCACGCGCAGGAACTCGTCCACCTCGACGCGGTGGCGCTCGTCGAGCGGCAGGCCGAGCTCGCGCAGCAGCGGGTTCGCCGCGACGCCGGCCGTCCACACGAGCGTGCGGGTGGGGATGCGCCGGCCGCCGGCGAGCACGACGTCGTCGGCCGACACCGACTCGAGCATGGTGTTCACGTAGATCTCGACGCCCCGCTGCTCGAGCTCGCGGGCGGCGTAGTCGCCGAGCCGTGAGGGGATCTCCGGGAGGATCTTCGGTGCCGCGTCGACGAGCACCCACCGGCGCGGAACGCCCTTCAGGCGCGGGTAGTAGCGCGCGGCGTCCTCCACGAGGTCGGAGAGCTCCGCGAGCGCTTCGACGCCCGCATAGCCCGCGCCGACGAACACGAACGTGAGTCGGCGCGCGCGTTCCTCCTCGTCGACCACGGCGTCCGCCGTCTCGAGCTCGCGCAGGACGTGGTTGCGCAGATGGATCGCGTCGGCGAGCGATTTGAACGAGAGCCCGTGCTCCGTCAGTCCCGGCACCGGCGCGACGCGGGGCACCGCGCCGAGGGCGAGCACGAGCTCGCGCCAGCGCACGGTCTGCGGTCCGACGTCGGTCTCGATCTGCGCCGTTCGGGCCTCGATGTCGATCCCGATCGCGCTGCCGAGCAGGAGCTCCGCGTGCGGGCACATGACGCGGAGGGGGACGACAGCGTGTCGCGGCTCGAGCGTTCCCGACGCTGCCTCGGGCAGGAGCGGCGTGTAGAGCATGAAGTTCTCCGGGCTGACGATCGTCGCTCCGCGCTCGCCGAGCAGGCGCGCAACGTACCCACCCGCGAAGCCTCCGCCGAGGATGAGCACGCCTCCGTACGCGTCGCGCTCGGTCACGAGGATCGTTCTACCAGGCTGCGTCAGCGTCCGGCGAGCCGGCCGCGCAGGAACGTGCGTTCCACCTCGCTCGGCGCCAGCTCGAGCGCCCGCTCGTAGGCCGCGTTCGATTCGTCGGTGCGGCCGAGTCGGCGCAGTAGGTCGGCGCGGGCGGAGTGGAACAGGTGGTACTCGCCCAGACCGCCGATTGCGTCGGCGAGGGTGAGGCCTGCCTGCGGGCCGTCGGCCATCGCGACGGCGACCGCCCGGTTCAGCTCCACGACCGGCGACGGCGCGAGCTCGCCGAGTCGCCGGTAGAGGAGCGCGATCTGCAGCCAGTCCGTTTCCTCCTCGGCATGCAACGCCGCGATTGCGGCCTGCAGCTGGTACGGCCCGGGCGCGCGCAGCGAAAGAGCTCGGTCGAGCGCGCCGCGGCCCTGCTCGATCTCGCTGCGGTCCCAGAGCGCCCGCTCTTGATTCTCGAGCAGTACGAGCTCGCCGTCGCGTACGCGCGCGTCGCGCCGGGCGTCCTGGAGCAACAGAAGCCCGTGCAGCCCGTGCACCTCGGCCTCGTCCGGCATCAGCGTCGCGAGGAGCACGGCGAGACGGATCGCCTCTGCGCACAGCTCGCGTCGCACCGGCGGCCCGTAGCCCGCGTTGAAGATCAGGTAGACGACACGCAGCACGGATCCCAGCCGCTCGGGGAGCAGGTGGTCGGGTGGGACGCGAAAGGGAATGCCGGCGTCCCGGATTTTCCGCTTCGCGCGTACGAGGCGCTGTGCCATTGTCGCCTCGGGAACGAGAAACGCGCGCGCGATCTCGTCCGTCTCGAGACCGCCGAGCGAGCGCAGCGTCAGCGCGAGCCGCGCCTCGAGCGAGAGCGCCGGGTGGCAGCACGCGAAGATGAGGCTGAGCCGCTCGTCCGGAATCGTGGTCGCGTCGTCCATCTCGTCGTCCGGCTGTGCCGTTTCGAGCCGCGCCAGCAGATCCGTCTTTCGCTGCAGGTTCTGCTCTCGCCGCAGTCGATCGATTGCACGATTCCGTGCCACCGTCACGAGCCAACCGGCCGGGTTCGCGGGCTCGCCCTCTCGCGGCCAGCGCTCGAGTGCGACGGCGACGGCGTCCTGAAGGGCGTCCTCGGCGAGGTCGAAGTCGCCGAGGACGCCGATCAGGGTCGCGAGCACACGGCCGTGCTGCTCGCGGAAGAGCGCAGCGAGCGCGATGCCGGCGGATCCGGCTATCCGGCCGACGCCTCGACGGTCATCGGCAGCACAGGCCGTACCTCGATCGAGCCGTAGCGGGCCCCGGGGATCTTCGCCGCCCACTGGAGCGCCTCGTCGAGCGAGTCCGTCTCGACGATGTAGTAGCCGCCAAGCTGCTCCTTCGTCTCCGCGAAGGGGCCGTCGGTGACGACCTGCTCGCCGTTGCGGACCTGCACGGTCGTCGCCGTCGCGGTTCCCTGCAGCGGGTTGCCGTCGACGAAGCCGCCGCTCGCGCGGAGCTCGTTCGTGAAGACGCCGTATTCGGCGTAGGCGGCGTTCCGCTCATCCTCGGAGAAGGTCGCGAAGACCTTCTCGTCGCTGTAGATCAGGAGCACGTACTGCATTGCGGGTCCTCCTTGGAGGTCGATGACGAGAATACGACGAACGGGCTAGCCCGATTTCGACATCCTGCCCAACAATGTCAGTGCGCCCGCCTTGTCCAGCCATTCGTTGAGATTGCCGCATTTCGGGCTCTGGACGCACGACGGGCAGCCACGCTCGCACGGGCAGCCGTCGAGCATGCGGACGGTGTCGGCAACCCAGCCCTCGAACTGGTCGAAGCCGCGCTCCGCGATGCCGACGCCGCCGGGGTGGCCGTCGTAGATGAAGACCGTCGGCTCGCCCGTGTCGTGGTGGATGTTCGTCGAGAGGCCGCCGATGTCCCAGCGGTCACACATCGCCCAGAGCGGCAGGAGCGCGATCATCGAGTGCTCGGCGGCGTGGAGCGAGGAGAGCAGCGTCGGCATCGCCTCGAGCCCCTCGAGGTGACGTGCGCTGGGGACGTACCAGACCGCCTCGGTCTCGAAGGTCGTGGCCGGCAGGTCGAGCTGCACGGTGGCGATCGTCGCCTGGTCGCGGATCCCCTTGCGCTGGTACGCGACGACCTGCTCGGTCACCGACACGCGGCCGAACGTCAGTGTGAGCCCGAGCCGCCGCTCGACGCGCAGCGATTCCTCGATGTCGGTCGACGTCTCCTTCTTTGCCTGCGTGTACCAGTCGCCCGAGAACGGCTCGACGATCGCGTGCCGCGCGAGGAGGTCGAGCTCACGCACGAGCCACTGCTCGCCCATGTGGAGGTAGACGGCGCCCG
>DATCOE010000025.1:0-11800 GCA_036564885.1 Gaiellaceae bacterium
GGGGGGGAGCCGATCACGTACCGCTGACTCGAGGTGGGGGGGTTCACGGCGGTCGAGGCAGGCCGTACAATCCAGCGATGGAGTTTCACCTCGATCAGCGCTCCGGGCTCCCGATGTACCTGCAGATCGTCCAGCAGGTGAAGGAGGCGCTCCGGCTGGGCCTGCTCGACGTCGGTGACCAGCTGCCGACCGTGCGCGAGGTCGTGGGTGTGCTCGCGATCAACCCGAACACCGTCGCGAAGGCGTACCGGGAGCTCGAGCGCGAAGGTCTCGTCGATGCGAAGCCCGGCCGCGGGACGTTCGTCGCCGGCACGTTGATCGCATCGTCGCTCGAGCATCACGAGACGCTTCGCCGCGCGCTCCTCGTGTGGGTGTTCGAGGCTCAGAGGGCGGGCATCGACGAGGAGAGCATCCGAGCGCTGGTCTCGAGCACGCTTCGGGAGGCGCTCGACCGCCGAGTGGCATGAGCGCCCCGCTCGAGACGACCGCGCTGGGGAAGAAATACCGGCGCACGTGGGCACTCCACGACTGCACCTTGACGATCTCCGAGCCGGCCATCGTCGGGATCGCGGGCCCGAACGGTGCCGGAAAGTCGACGTTGCTCGGCCTCGCGGTCGGCCTCCTCGAGCCCACGTCTGGGACGGTGAGGGTCGCGGGGCGGGACCCCCGGCACGACCCTGCGGCGCTCGCGGAGATCGGGTACGTCGCGCAGGAAGCGCCCCTCTACCGCAACTTCACCGTCGGCGAGATGCTGGCCTTCGCCCGTGCGGCGAACAGCCGCTGGGACGGCGCGCTCGCGACGGAGCTGCTCGCAGGGTCGTCGTCGCAGACACGTGTCGCGACGCTCTCGCCGGGCGAGCGCGCGCAGCTCGCGCTCGCGCTGGCACTCGGCAAGCGGCCGGCGCTGCTCCTGCTCGACGAGCCCTTCGCGCTGCTGGATCCGCTTGCAGGCCGAGCGTTTCTCGCCGCATTGATGGACGGGGTCGCAGAGACCGGTTCGACCGTCGTCGTCGCCACTCGGCTCGTCGCCGACATCGAGCGGGCCTGCGAGCGGGTCGTTCTCCTCGGGGACGGTCGCGTCCGGCTCGAAGGGACGGTCGAAGACCTGCTCGCGAGCCACCGCCTTCTGACGGGCGCGCGGCGGCCGCTCGGACGGATTCGCGGTGTCGAGCAGATCGTCCGCGAGCGGTACAGCGGCCGCCAGCTCACGCTCCTGGTGCGCACGGACGGCCCGATCGTCGACCCGACCTGGTCGGTCGACGAGATCGGGTTGGAGGAGCTGCTGCTCGCCTACATGGCGCCCGACGAGCTGCAGTCGCCGCAACCACCCGAGCCTTCGAGGCTTCGATGGCATGGGTGACATGGCGGCAGCACCGGCCACAACTGCTCGGGACCGTCGGCCTGCTGCTGCTCGTCGCGATCGCCGCGCTCGTCACTGACCTCCCCGTACGCGCGGCCTACCATCGTCACGTGCTCTCCTCGTGCCTGCCGCCGGCAACCCGGTCGGGCTGCGAGCTCATCGTCAGCCATTTCAGGAGCGAGTTCGCGTCGCGTGCAGCAGCGGCGCGGTATCTGATCGTGCTCCCGGCACTCCCCGGTTTGTTCATCGGTGCACCGCTTCTCGCTCGGGAGTTCGAGCACGGCACGTTCCGCCTGGCCTGGACGCAGGGCATCTCGCGCCGTCGCTGGCTGCTGTCGAAGACGCTGCTGCTGACGCTGACGACGGTCGCGGCCGCCGCGTTACTTGCGGTGCTCGCGATGTGGTGGCGCCAACCGTTCGACAACGTCGACGGGCGGATCAGTCCCGTCGGCTTCGACGTCGAAGGCTTCGTCGTACCCGCATACGCGTTCTTCTCGCTCGCCGTCGGAGTGCTCGCGGGCGCGCTGCTTCGGCGGACGATTCCGGCGATGTCTCTCGCCGCAGCTGCCTTCTTCGCCGTGCGCCTCGGCGTCGAGAAGTTCCTTCGCCCGCACTACCTGGCGCCGCTCCATCGCACGGCGAACGGGTTGACGCAGGGCGCGCGGGCGCGCGACTGGGTGCTCGAGAACCGGCTCGTCGACGCTGTCGGACGCCAGATCTCGGCCGCGCGCGAGGACCTCGCCATCCTCCACGCCCAGCACGCGAGGGTCGACCCGCAGGACTATCTGTTGTCGCTGGGCTGGAAGCGCGTCATCACGTTCCAGCCGGACGGCCGCTTCTGGACCTTCCAGGCGATCGAGATGGGCGTGTTCGTGCTCCTCGGCTTGCTCGCCGTCGCAGCGTCGCTGGCACTCGTGCGTCGGGCGCCCGCGTGACCGAGCGACTCGATCGCCGCCGGCTCCTGCGCCGGGCGGGCGTTGCGGCCGTTGGGGCCGCCGGCATCACGGGCAGCGCGGCGGCCGCGTCTTCGGCCGGCTTTCTGCGTGACCATCCGCGCTGGCGCTTCGTCTTCGTCAATCACGCGGTGACGAACCCCTTCTTCGTCCCCGTCCGCTACGGGAGCGCCGACGCCTGCTCGCTGTTCGGCGTCAGCTCGGACTGGACCGGTTCGAAACGGAGCGATGTGGGCGAGATGGTCGCGGCAATGCGCCGCGCGATCAACGAGGGCGTGGATGGGATCGCGGTCTCGATCATCGACCCCGTCGCCTTCAACTCACTCACCGAGAAGGCCCTCGAGCGGGGCATCCCCGTGATCTCCTACAACGCCGACGGCGGACGGGGGAACCGGCGGCTCGCCTACGTCGGCCAGGACCTGTACCAGTCCGGGCTGAAATTCGGCTCGCGGATCGTCGAGCTCGTCGGGGACGGTGACGTGTTCCTCTTCATTGCGACTCCGGGACAGCTGAACATCCAGCCGCGCGTCGATGGCGCGCTGGACGCGATCCGAGACTCCGGGAAGGCCATCCGCGTGCACGTCGTCGCGACGGGCGCGGATGTCGCGCGCGAGCGCGAGAAGATCGAGGCGACCTACCTCGCCCACAGGAACCTGCGCGGCATGTTCGCGGTCGACGGCGGCTCGACCCAGTCGGTCGCCGGGGTGATGCGGCGACACGGCCTGCACGGGAAGGGCGTTCGCGCCGGCGGCTACGACCTCTTGCCCGGCACACTCGGGTCGATCGCGTCGGGAAGCCTCGACTTCACGATCGACCAGCAGCCGTACCTCCAGGGCTTCCTGCCGGTCCAGCAGCTGTTCTTCTACCGGTACAGCGGCGGCCTCGTGTCGCCCGCCGAGACGAACACGGGCCTGAAGTTCGTCACGCGGCACAACGTGCGCCGCTACCTCACGACGCGGACCCGCTACGAGGGCAGCTCGAGCGACCAGAAGTACCCGGTTTCCTAGCCCGGATGCCCGCTTGATCTATTTAACTACAGGAGTAGTATTACGCCGCTGGGGGTGGTCAATGAGGGCCGCCCGGCACCAAACCCAACGGAGGGTAGTAATGAAGGTCAGCTCACGGTTGAACGTGCTTGCCGGAGTCGCCGTTCTCGTCGTGTCGCTCGTTGCGGCCGGCTCTGCGACGGCCCGGGTTTCGACCCACAAGGCGAGCATCCAGGCGTGCGTACTCCTGCCGGACACCAAGTCGTCGGCTCGCTACGAGCTGTTCGACCGGCCGTATCTCGCCAAGGCGTTCAAGGCAGCGGGTGTCGCAGCGACGATCAACAACGCGCAGGGCGACGCACAGAAGCAGCGCTCGCAGGCTGACGGCTGCCTGACGAACGGTGCGACGGTCGTTCTTCTCGACCAGCTCGACCCGGCCTCCGGAGCAGCGATCACGAATGCCGTGGTCGCGGCGGGCGGCAAGGTCATCGACTATGACCGCCTCGTGGTCGGCAGCAAGGCGTCCTATTACGTCTCCTTCGACAACGTCAAGGTCGGCGTGCTTCAGGGCAAGGGCCTCGCGGCCGCGCTGAAGAGCAAGAAGGGCGCAGTCGTTGCCGAGCTGAACGGCGGCATCACCGACAACAACGCCAAGCTGTTCAAGCAGGGCTACGACTCGGTGCTGAAGCCGCTGTACAAGAGCGGTGCGCTCAAGAAGGCGACGGCCGGCGACCAGTGGACCGACTGGGACCCGACCAAGGGCTTGACGATCTTCGAGGCGATGCTCGCCCGCAACGGCAACCACATCGACGGCGTGCTGTCGGCGAATGACGGCCTGGCGGGCGCGGTCGTCTCGGCGCTCAAGAACCACGGCCTCAAGCCGATCGCGCTGACGGGTCAGGATGCGACCCCGACGGGCGTGCAGTACATCATCTCCGGCTGGCAGACGGGCACGGTCTACAAGTCCGTCAAGCAGGAGGCTGCTGCAGCGGCCAAGGTCGCGATCGACATCATCAAGGGCAACACGGTGAAGACGACCGCGAAGGTCAGCGGCACCCCCTCCGTGCTCCTGACTCCGATCTGGGTCACGAAGGCGAACTACAAGCTCCTCTTCAGGGACGGTTTCGTGAAGAAGAGCGACGTCTGCAAGGGCACGTACGCGCAGTACTGCAAGTAGCAGCTTCGGGCCGGGCGGGACGGCGATGCCGTCCCGCCCGGCCCAGCTGTGGTAGAAACTCACGCGCCACGTGACCGAAAAGCCCCCGACTCTCGAGCTGCGCGGCGTCTTCAAGGCGTTCGGCTCTGTGCAGGCCCTCGAGGACGTCGACTTCGAGGTGCGCGACGGCGAGGTGATGGCGCTCGTCGGGGACAACGGCGCCGGCAAGTCGACGCTCATCAAGTCCGTCGCCGGCATCCATCCGTTCGAGAGCGGGGACGTCCTCTTCGACGGCAAGCCGGTGCAGATCCACGGCCCGAAGGACGCCGCGCGCCTCGGCATCGAGGTCGTCTACCAGGATCTCGCGCTCTGCGACAACCTCGACGTCGTCCAGAACATGTACCTCGGACGCGAAGCGCACGACGTCATCTTCCGGCTGAAAGAGACGGAGATGGAGCGCCGGACAGCGGAGACGATGAAGACGCTCGCCGTGACGACGATCCGCTCCACGCGTCAGACGGTCGCGACGCTCTCGGGCGGCCAGCGCCAATCCGTCGCCGTCGCCCGCGCCGTGATGTGGAACTCGCGCGTCGTCATCCTCGACGAACCGACGGCCGCGCTCGGAGTTGTGCAGACCCGGCAGGTCCTGGAGCTCGTGAAGCGTCTCGCACAGCAAGGGCTCGCGGTCGTTCTGATCTCGCACAACCTCTACGACGTCTTCGAGGTCGCCGACCGGATCACCGTGCTGCGACTCGGGCGCGTGGTGGGCGTCTTCGAGACCACGAGTACGAACCAGCAGGAGATCGTCTCGGCGATCACCGCCGGCGTCGCGACGAAGATCTCCGGCCCGGGCGACGCGGGGGTCGAGGCGTGAGCGCAGCGGCGCCGCCCGAGGCGCAGGCGGCCGCCGGGGAGCGCGTGAGCATCTTCGGCGCGGCGCGCGGGTACTTCGAGAAGGTCAAGGCCGGAGACGCCGGCAGCCTGCCGGTGATCTTCGGGATGGTGATCATCACCATCATCTTCACGGCGAAGGTGAACGTCTTCTTCACCGCCGTCAACTTCAACAACCTGATCGTGCAGATGGCGCCGATCGCGTTGATCGCGATCGGCGTCGTGTTCGTGCTCCTCCTCGGCGAGATCGACCTCTCGATCGGTTACGTCAGCGGGCTCTGCGGCGTGTGCGTCGCGTGGTTCCAGGATCCGGGCACAGGCCATCACGTGACCGGTCTCGTCGCGATCGCGCTCGCCATCGGCCTCGGCGCGCTGATCGGCCTGCTCCAGGGGTCGTTCGTCGCGCTCATCGGCGTGCCGTCGTTCGTCGTCACGCTCGCCGGCCTGCTTGCGTGGCAGGGCGTGATCATCAAGTGGATCGGCTCGCAGGCCTCGATCGGGATTCAGGACAAGTACGTCAACGACACGGCGAACTACTTCCTCACGCCGACTACGAGCTGGATCGTTGCGGCGATCATCAGCCTGGGCTTCGGTCTCACGACCGTTGCGGGCCTCGTCGCCCGTCGCCGGGCCGGGCTCCCGATCGGGAACCCCGCGCTCTCGGCGATCCGCGTCGGCTTCGTCACCGCCGTCGCCTTCGCCGTCACGGCCGTCTCGAACCACGACCGGGGGCTGCCGCTCGCCGGGCTGATCGTCGTCGCGATGCTGGCGTTCTGGACGTTCGTCGCCCGCCGCACGAGCTTCGGCCGTCACGTCTACGCCGTCGGCGGCAGCGCGGAAGCGGCGCGCCGCGCGGGCATCAGCGTCCCGTTCATCCGGATCACGGTCTTCATGATCTCGGGCGCGATGGCGGCACTCGGCGGCGTGCTCTTCGCGGCGCGGCTCAGCGGCGTCGACCTGCAGGCGGGCGGCGGCTCGACGCTGCTCGACGCGATCGCCGCGGCGGTGATCGGCGGGACGAGCCTCTTCGGCGGTCGCGGCCGTGTCGTCGCCGCGCTGCTCGGTGCGCTCGTCATCCGCACGATCGCGAACGGGCTCGGCCTGCTCGGGTCGAGCTCCGCGACGGAATACATCATCACCGGCCTGATCCTGCTCGCCGCCGTCACGCTCGACACGATCTCGCGGCGCCGGCTGGAACGCTCCGGCCGCTAGCCGCGGGACAGCTACTAGAGGCCTGATGTGGATTAGACGTGCGTGCGGGGATGGGCCAGACCAAGCGGTTCGGCTGGATCCGGCGCGGGGCATAGCGGTTCCTACGTCCAAGCTGGAGGCGGCCGAAACGCGCCGCGTCTGGCACACCAGCCGTGCGTGCGGCCAATTCACATCAGGCCTCTAGGTACGGAGCACGACTTCGAGCGCGGTGCCGTGCCCGGGGGTGGAGCGCAGTGAGAAGCCGCCGTGGATCGACTCGGCGCGGGCGCGCATGTTCCTCAGGCCCTGGCCGCCGGGGGTCTCGTCTCCGTCGAAGCCCTCGCCGTCGTCGGTGATCGTCACGTAGCGCTCCCCGAACGGGCGCTCGCCGATCGTCACCTCCGCCTGCGTCGCGTTTGCGTGCTTGCGCACATTGGCGAGGCCCTCCTGCACGATCCGGAAGACCTCGATCTGCTCGTCGGGCGCGAGGCGGATCGAGGTGTCGACCTCGAGCTCGACCTCGAGCTTGCCGTCGGCGGTCAGGAACTCGACGTAGCGGCGCAGCGCCGCGTCGAACGGTGCCGTTCCGCTCGCGGACGAGAGGGCGAGGATCGCGAAGCGCGCCTCCTGCTGCGCGAGCAGCGCCGCCTCCTTCAGCCGCGGTGCGACTTCCTCGACCGGTGCCCCCGCCTCGAGCATCGAGGCGTGCGTCGACACGGCGAAGAGATACTGCGCAAGCCCGTCGTGGATCTCGCGCGCGACGCGCGCGCGCTCCTCGGCGACCGCCCGTCCGAACTCGGCGAAGCGGATCGCGCGCCAGGCGCCGACGAGGATCAGCGCGTACGCCAGCATGCGGAGAAAGTCGCCCTGCGAGACGTACGTGCTCGCCAGCAGCGGCTGGAAGACGAGGTGGAGCGCCGCGAAGAGCATGAGCGTGAAGGCGAGCGCGAGCCAGCGCGCGAGGTCGTCCTGGCGCTTGCGGAAGCGCTCGCCCCACCCGACGACGGCGACGAGCGCGATGAGCGCCTGGAGCGCGAGCGTGCCGGTGAGGTAGAAGGGCTGGGAGTCGCTGCTCGCGGGATCGAGGCTCGGCAGTGTGGGCCCCACGGTGCGCAGGAGCGACCACGCGACGAGCAGCGCGATGCCGGCCGCTGCGACGGCGTTGGCAATGGCCCAGTCGCGGTACTTCGTCCGCCCGCGCAGGAACGGAGCGGCCGCGATGAGCGCCTGCCCGAGCGTTCCGCCGAGGAGCGCCGACCAGCCCTCGGCCGACTGGATCGTCCGGCCGCCGAGCTGCGGCCCGATCGCGAACGCGAACGCCGAGAGCGACGCGACGAAGAACCCGCTCGCGAGCAGGAGGTCGAGTCGCCGCCCTTCCACCGAGAAGCGCACGGTGGCGAGCACCGCGACGAGCAGGCCGGCGAGGGCCATGGTCGTCTGGAGGACGAGCCGCAGCTGGGGCAGGTCCCAGCTCGTCTGGAGGACCGGGTACGCGAGGAAGAGCGCGAGGCTCGCGCCCAGGAGCCCCGCGAGCAGGATCTCGCCCCAGAGCCAGGACTGGTACTCGCGGTGCGTTTCTCTCACTTCCCTCTTGTCGGCAGAAGCACTCCTGCCGATAAGGGTCAGGAATGGCAACCCGAATCCTGATCGTCGACGACCATCCGCTGACCCGCGAGGCCCTCTCGTCGCTCCTGCGCGCCCACGGCTTCGACGTGGCCGGCGAGGCGGCGGACGGAGCCACCGCGGTGGTCGAGGCGGCCCGCCTGCTGCCCGATCTCGTGCTGCTCGACCTCTCCATGCCCGGCATGGACGGCCTGACTGCGCTTCCCCAGCTCCGCGCCGCCGCGCCCGAGTGCGAGGTGGTCGTGCTCACGGCCTCCGGTACCGAGGCGAATCTGCTCGCCGCGATCCGCGCCGGGGCCGCCGGCTACCTGCTGAAGACCGAGCCTCCGGAGCGGATCGCCGGCTTCCTCGAGGGAGTGGCGAACGGCGAGGCGGCGCTCTCCGGCGCGATCGCCCGCCGCCTGCTCGAGGAGGTGCGCACCGGGAACGAGCGCGGCACAGGCGTGCCCGACTCGATCGCGTCCGCGCTCTCAGCCCGGGAGCTCGAGGTGCTGCTCCTGCTCGACGACCATCTCGGTACCGACGAGATCGCGGGCCGGCTCTTCATCTCAGAGCACACCGTGCGCTCGCACGTGAAGAGCCTGCTGCGCAAGCTGAACGTCTCCTCGCGCCGCGAGGCGCTCGAGCGGCTCGCGTTCGCCCGCGCGGCGTAGAACATCCGTTCTCACCCACTCTGGGGGATGCGTTTCCCCAACGCGGGGTCACCAGTTCCGTGTGGCCGCAGCCGATGATCTGCGTACAGCGAGCGCCCCGGTCAACGCGGGGGATGGCGGAAACTCACTGAGGCAGCGAACGGCCCCCGGAAGGGGGCCGCTGGCTTTTCCACGTCAAGGCTCTAGGCCTGAAAACCGTCGATTGCGGCCTGGACGAGCCCCGGCAGGGTCTCCACCTCGTAGCCGCCCTCGAGCACGGCTGCCACGCGGGGTGCCAGCGCGGCGCAGCGGCGCGACAGCTCCCGGAAGCCTTCCTCGCTGACGCGCATGTCGGCGAGCGGGTCGTCCCGATGGGCGTCGAAGCCCGCCGAGACGAGGACGAGCTCCGGCTCGAACCGCGCGACCGCCGGCTCGACCGTCTCCTCGAACGCGCGCACGTACTCCTCGTCGCCGGAGCCGGCCTTCATCGGGACGTTCAGCGTCGTCTCGTGCTGGTCGTCCGGGCCGCCGCTGCCGGGGTAGAACGGCCACTGGTGCAGCGAGACGAAGAGAACGCTGTCGTCGTCTTCGAACACCGCTTGCGTGCCGTTGCCGTGGTGCACGTCGTAGTCGACGATCGCGACGCGTTTCAGGCCGAGGTGCTGCTGCGCCGCGCGGGCGGCGACCGCGATGTTGTTGAAGATGCAGAAGCCCATCGCACGCTCGGGCAGTGCGTGGTGGCCGGGTGGCCTGACGAGCGCGAAACCGCCGCGCAGCGCGGCCTCGATCGCGGTGCCGGCCGCGAGGGCGGCTGCCTCGTACGTCGTCGCCGAGGCCATCGTGTCGGAGTCGAGCCAGGTCGGGGCGACGGTCGCGCGAACGCGTGCGACGTGCTCGCGCGTGTGGCAGAGCAGCAGCTCGTCCTCGGTCGCGGGCCTCCCTTCCTGCCGGCTTCGGAAATGCTCCAGCAAGACGGCCAGCCGCTCCTGCCGCTCCGGGTGCTGCCCGGTCGGGTGCAGGCGGGCGAGGTCGGGATGCGTCAGGACGTCGATCGGACGATCCGGTCGAGCTCCTCGAGCCCGTTCGCGGCGGCCAGCCTGTCCGCACGCAGCGACAGCCACTCGTTCACGCGAGGGAGGCTAGCCGGTTGGCAACCGATTCGAGACCGAGCTGCCGGAGGAGGGAGGACGCCTCCGCCCACGTTGGGGTCTGGGTGGAGAGGGGAGGAAGAGGAGCGGAGGCGTCCATCCTCGCGATTCGACGGTAGAGGCGTAAGTCCTCCGCCTCCGACGCGAAGCGGCCGTCCGCGAGCACCGCGTCGAGCGTGCCGTACTGCCGCAGGAGCTCCGCCGCCTTCTTCGGGCCGATTCCGCGCGCACCCGGGAGCTTGTCCGACGGGTCGCCGCGCAGGGCGATCAGGTCGACGACCTGCCCGGGGTCGACGCCGTAGCGCTCGCGAACGCCGTCGGGCCCGATCCGTGCGAGGTCGGTGACGCCCTTCGTCGGCTGGAGGATGGTCACGCGGTCGCTCACGAGCTGGTAGGCGTCGCGGTCGGAGGTGACGATCCGCACCTCGCCCGGCCACGTGTGCGCGGCGGCGGCGAGGAAGTCGTCGGCCTCGTAGCCGTCGCCCTTCGCGGCGGTGAAGCCGGCGGCGCGCACGACGTCCGGCAGCAGCTCGAGCTGCTCGAGCAGCGCCTGGTCGAACTCGCGGCCCGACTGGTACGGCTGGAACGCCTCGTGCCGGTACGTCGGCACGGTCAGCGTGTCCCACCCGACGACGATCGCGTCCGGCTTCTCCGCCTGCCACAGCGTCGCGAGCCAGCTCGCGACGCCCGAGATCGCGTTGTTGCGAATCGTCTTCGGGCCGCCGTGGAACGCGCGGTGCGCGAGCGAGTCCCCGTCGAGGGCGAGCAACACGCTCAGAGGGACGCCTCCAACTCTTCGATGCGCGCCATCAACCGGGCTGTCGCCTCCTGTGCAGCCTCGGTGAGCTCCTGCCCGCGCAGGTCATCGATGTCGACCGGCGCGCCGTACGCAACGCGCAGCTTGCCGAGCCGCAGCAGCCGGTCGGTGCCGCGCACGGCGGCCGGCACGAGCGGCACGCCGGCTTCGAGCGCGATGCGCGCCGCGCCGCTGCGCGGGCGTGCCTCGCGCTTCTTCATGAGCCCTTTCGTGCGGCGCGTCCCCTCCGGGAACATCGTGACGACGTTCCCCTCGCGCGCGAGCCGTACCGCGGTCTCGATCGCGACGGTGTCGCGCTGGCCGCGGTGCACCGGAAACGCGCCCAGGGCGTCGAGGAGCTTGTCGAGCGGGAACCAATACAGCTCCGACTTGGCCATGACTCGCAGGAACGTCTCCGGCCAGAGCGGCATCCCCAGCGGCCACGGGTCGAAGCTCGAGACGTGGTTGCACGCGAGGACGCAGCCGCCCTCCGGAATGTGCTCCTTGCCGGTCGAGCGGAGGCGGAACAGACCGTAGAGCAGGGGCCAGGTGGCCGCCGCGATCACGTTGTAGGCGAGGGTCGGCCGCACGGGCAGCAGTATCGCGCCCGGGGGCCAGACCCCGGGGGTAGGTCGAAGTTTCCGGGTCAGACCCCCGGGCCTGCCTATCTGGCTGCCAGGCCCTTGGCAGCGCTCGACCGACCCCGTGGCCTCCTACGACAGGAGCGCCGTACCGGTCCTGGCCCTGACGGACGCGGCCGTTGAGGCCGTGCGGACCTCCCGCTATCGTGACCGCCCGTGGCAGCGAACACGAAGCACAAGCGCCTCGTCATCGTCGAGTCCCCGGCGAAGGCCAAGACGATCGCCGGCTATCTCGGCGACGACTTCGTCGTGGAGTCGAGCGTCGGTCACATCCGCGATCTGCCGGAGCGCGCGGCCGACATCCCCGAGGAGTACAAGAAGGAGGCGTGGGCCCGCCTCGGCGTCGACGTCGAGCACGACTTCGAGCCGCTCTACATCGTCGACCCGGACAAGCGGAAGAAGGTCAGCGAGCTGAAGAAGCTC
>DATCOE010000026.1:0-1595 GCA_036564885.1 Gaiellaceae bacterium
CGGAAGATGTTCTCGAGCAGCTTCGTGAGCTCGGCCGCCTCGGGGGTGGAGACGCGATGCACCGTGTCGATCGCGCTGCCGTAGAGCTCTGCGGCGCGCTCCGTGCAGGCGGGCGTGAGGCCGCCGACGACCTTCGGCACGTTCTTCGTCGTCCAGTCGGTGCGGCCCGGGTCGACGCGCTCGGGCGAGAACGCGAGGTGGAAGTCCTTGCCGACCTTCAATCCGCTCGTCTCGAGGATCGGGAGGATCTCCTCGCGCGTCGTGCCGGGATACGTCGTCGACTCGAGCACGACGAGGTGCCCCTTCCGCAATCGCGGCGCGACCTCGCGCACGGCGCTCAGCACGATCGAGAGGTCGGGCTCACGCTGGCGCGAAAGCGGCGTCGGCAGCGCGATCAGGATCGCGTCGGTCTCACGGAGGATGTCGTAGTCGCTCGTCGCGGAGAGCACGCCGCCCTCGACGAGCTTGCCGAGCACCTCCGACGGGACGTCCTCGATGTAGCTCTCGCCGCGGTTCAGCCGGTCGACACGGTCCTGCACGACGTCCACGAGCACGACGCGCCGTCCGGCGTCGGCGAAGACCTGGGCGAGCGGGACGCCGACGTAGCCGGCGCCGATGATGGCGATCTCGGGTTTCACGACGGGGCAAGGCTAGCGCGGAGCGCCGCAGCCACCTTGGTCGAAGCGTTGCCGTCGCCGTAGAGCGGGGGCCGCTCGCCGGGCATGCGCGCAACCGCGACGGCCGCCGCAAGGCGCTCGGGATCGTCGTCGACGAGCACGTTCGCCCCAACCTCGACGGTGTCGACCCACTCCGTCGAGGGCCGCGCGGTGACGCACGGGACGCCGTACCAGTACGCCTCCTTCTGGAGGCCGCCGGAGTCGGTGACGATCACGCGGGCCTGCGAGGCGAGCGCCGCCATGTCGAGATAGCCGAGCGGCTCGAGCAGGAGGACGTTCCGCGGAATCTCCCCGAGCCGCCCGCGGGTACGCGGGTGAGCGGGGAAGAGCACCGGCCCCTCGATGCGCCCGAGGCCGTCGACGATGCGCGCGAGCCGCTCCGGCTCGACGTTCGCCTCCCGATGGATGGTGGCGACGACGTATTCCCCGGGCGCGACGCCGAGCCGCGAGAGGATCTCCGACCGCTCGCGCGCGATTGGCGCCAGCCGGAAACACGCATCGGCCATCACGTCGCCGACGACCTCGATCCGCCCGGGGACGCCTTCGCGCTCGAGCGTCGCCCGGGAGCGCTCGTCGGGCGGCAGGAGCAGCTGCGAGATCCTGTCGACCGCGATCCGGTTGCGCTCCTCGGGCATCGCGAGGTCGCCGCTGCGCAGGCCCGCCTCGACGTGCGCCACCGCCACCCCGGCGGCGAGCCCCGCCTCCGCGCCCGCCAGCGTCGAGTTCGTGTCGCCGTAGACGAGCACCCAGTCCGGCCGCTCACGCTCGACGGCGTCCACGATCCCGGGCCGCATCGCGGCCGGGTCGGCGGTGTGCAGGTCGAGCCGGTACGCCGGCGCGGGCAGCCCGAGCTCCTCGAAGAAGACCTCGGAGAGCTCCCGGTCCCAGTGCTGGCCGGTGTGGAGCACGACCTCGTCG
>DATCOE010000027.1:0-22520 GCA_036564885.1 Gaiellaceae bacterium
GCCATCCTGCGCAGCACGACGCCCTGGATCGACGTCGTGCCCGGCATCGCGATCTTCTTACCCTTCAGATCGGCGACCGTCTTGATCGCCGGGTCCTTCGCCATCAGCCAGAGATCGCCCCAGTCGAGCGGCGCGATGGCCTTCAGGTCGACGCCCGCGGCCCAGGCAACGAGCAGCGGCCCGACACCGCCCGCTCCGACCTGGATGTCGCCGGAGATGATCCCGTTCGTAATCGCCGCGCCCGACGACAGCACCTGCCAGACGAAGGTCGTGCCCGGGAACTGCGTCTCGAGCGTGTGCTGCGTCTTGAGCACGATCAGCGGCGCGTAGCCGATCCCCGGCTGGTAGACGATCGCGACCTTGCTCGGTGCCGGGATGGTCGCCCGCGCATGTGTCCCGCCCGCCGTGGCAGTCGCGACGACTGCCGCGAGCCCTGCGAGCAGGGCAGCCGCGAGCACGATCGGGTGGTGGTGGCGTTTCATGTCTCCCCCTTCGTTGTCAGCTGCTCTTCATCCCCCAGCGCACGACCGTCCGCCGCTCGGCGGCGCCGAACAGCGCCTCGAAGAGGACGCCGAGGATCGCGATCGTCACGAGCCCGGCGAAGACGCGAGGGGTCAAGAGGAAGTTGCGCGCGTTGTTGATGTAGTTGCCGAGGCCGCCCTTGCTGCCGGCGACGCCGAAGACGAGCTCGGAGGCGATCGCCGTGCGCCAGCCGAAGGCCCAAGCGCTCTTCAGGCCGGTGACCGCGTGTGGGAGCGCTGCCGGCGCCAGCACGTCGGTGACGACGCGGAAGCGCGAGAGGCCAATGTTGCGGCCGACGGCGACGATCGTCGGGCTCACCGTCCGGAAGCCCATGCTCAGGTTGATCGCGATCGGCCAGATCGTGGAGAGCGCGATCGTGAAGACGATTGCGCTCGAGTTGATCCCGAACCAGAGCATCGCGAGCGGCAGGATCGCCACGCCGGGCAGCGGGTTGAAGATCGAGGTGAGCAGCTCGAGCAGGTCCGCGCCGGGCTTCGAGAGCGCCGCGACGACCGTGAAGGCGACGGCGATCCCGGCCCCGATGCCGACACTCTCGAGCAGGAGCTGCAGCGTCGCCCACGTCGGTCCGGCAAGGCTGCCGTCACTCCAGCCGGTCACGAACGTCCGCCCTGTCTGCCACGGCGTCGCCCAGAGGAAGGGGCTGACATGGCCAAGGCTGACGTATGACTGCCAGACGCCGACGAGCGCGACGAGCAGGATCGCCTTCCGCAGCCAGGCCGGAAGGGTCGTCCACCCCCAGGCGGCGGGACGGCGCGCGGTCGCTGGGCTAGTCGAGACCGCCGCCATCGGCGACCACCTCCTCGCGGTCGACCGCGAGCAGGGAGCGCAGCCGCCCCCGCATCGCCGAATACTCGGGTGTCTCCGGCCCGCCGAGGCTCCGGACGTCCACGACCTCGATCACCCGCGAGGGCGTCTCGCCGAGCACGACCACGCGGTCGCCGAGCACGAGGGCCTCCTCGATCGAGTGCGTGACGAAGACGAGCGTCACGCCGGTCTCGGCGACGATCCGGTTCAGCTCGGCCTGGAGGCGCTGGCGGGTGATCGCGTCGAGGGCGCCGAAGGGCTCGTCCATCAGCAGAACCCGCGGCTCGAGCGCGAGCGCGCGCGCGATCGCGACGCGCTGCTTCATGCCGCCCGACAGCTCGTGCGGGTAGCGGTCGGCCGCATCGCCGAGATGCGTGAGGGCGAGGAAGGAGCGGGCGCGGGCGGCGGCCTCGGCGCGGCGATACCCGTTGACGCGGAGCGGGTAGGCGACGTTGCCGAGCACCGTCCGCCACGGGAAGAGCTGGTCGAACTCCTGGAAGACGACGGCCCGGTCGGGCCCGGGTCTGAGCGAGCGCCGCCCCTCGAGCTCGATCGAGCCTGCGACGGGGACGACGAAGCCGGCGATCGCCTTGAGGAGCGTCGACTTGCCGCACCCCGAGGCGCCGATGACGACGAGCTTCTCGCGCGCCGCGACGTCGAAGCTGGCGTCGGCGACGGCGAGATGGAAGCCGCTCGCCGTCTCGTAGCCGAGCCCGACCCCCGTTAGACGGAGCAGCGGCCCGGCCAGCCCTCTGGCCGATTGGCGCACCTCGGTGCGCCGACTCGCCGCTGCAATCGCTGCCACAACAAGGTGAAAGAGTACCTAATGCATGGAATAAGCGTGACGTAGAACCGTCGCGGGCAGCTCTCGGCGGCGATTGGTGCCGGTCAGACCACTAGGCGGCCTGGATCGGCGCGTCCCCGATCGGGATGTCCCCCAGCGAGACGTCATCCAGCAGCACCTCATCGATCGGCACCCCGCCGATCGGTGCGTCGAGCGCACGCGGCTCGGTGTCGCCGTTCTGCACGTTCGTATGGTTCCGCGCGACGTCGACGGACCGGCTCTCGCGGATCACGGTGACCTTCACCTGGCCCGGGTACTCGAGCTGGTCCTCGATCTCGCGCGCGATCTCGTGCGAGAGCAACGCTGCGAGGTCGTCGTCGACCTCCGTCGGCCGGACGATCACGCGAATCTCCCGTCCCGCCTGCAGCGCGTAGACCTTGTCGACGCCCGGCTTCGAGGCCGCGAGCTGCTCGAGCGACTCGAGCCGCTTGATGTAGTGCTCGAGGGACTCGCCACGCGCGCCCGGGCGTGACGCCGAGATCGCGTCGGCGGAGATGAGCAACACCGCCTCGACCGTCTGCGGCTGCACCTCGTAGTGGTGCGCCTCGATCGCGTGGACGACGCCCTGCGACTCCCCGTAGCGGCGGGCGAGCTGCGCCGAGATGACCGCGTGCGACCCCTCCACCTCGTGGGTCATCGCCTTGCCGAGGTCGTGGAGCATGGCCGCGCGCTTCGCCGTCTGCACGCTCGCACCGAGCTCCGTCGCCATGATCCCGGCGAGGTGCACGACCTCGAGCGTGTGCTTGAGCACGTTCTGCCCGTAGCTCGTGCGGAACCGCAGCCGGCCGAGGATACGTACGAGCTCCTCGTTGAACGGCCCGCAGTTCGCCTCGAACACCGCCTGCTCGCCCGCCTGGCGCACGATGTCCTCGACCTCCGCCTTCGATTGGTAGTACATCTCCTCGATGCGGGCCGGATGGATCCGCCCATCCTCGATCAGCTTCGTCAGCGTCAGGCGCGCGACCTCGCGGCGCAGCCCGTCGAACGACGAGAGGACCACGGCGTGTGGCGTGTCGTCGATGATGAAGTCGACGCCGGTGAGATGCTCGAGTGCGCGGATGTTGCGCCCCTCGCGGCCGATGATCCGCCCCTTCATGTCGTCGGATGGGAGCTCGATCACCGTGACGGTCGTCTCGGCGGCGTGGCTCGCTGCGACCCGCTGGAGCGCGTCGGCGACGAGGTTGCGCGCGCGGCGCTTCGACTCGGCCCGCGCTTCTTCCTCGAGCATGCGGACGCGACGCGCGAGGTCATGTCGTACGAGCTCCTCGCCGCGCTCGAGGAGATGCGCCTTGGCCTCCTGGAGGCTCATGCCCGCCACGCGCTCGATCTCCGTCTGCTGCGTCGCCTTTGCCTGCTTCAGCTCCTCCTGGAGCTGGCGGAGGTGGACCTCCCGGTCGGCGATCCCCTGGTCCTTGCGCTGGAGCTCGACGAGCTTCCGCTCGACCTCTTCTTCCTTCGCGAGCACCCGCTCTTCGATCTTCAACACCTGCGAGCGGCGGTCGGCGTGCTCTTTGTCGATTTCGGCCCGGAGCGTGATCGCCTGCTCGCGCGCTTCGATCTGCGCCTCGCGCCGCAGCGCCTCGGCCTCGCGCTGGGCGTCGTCGACGAGCTGGCGGTGAATCCGGCGCGCCTTGCCGACGCTCGTCGCTCCGAACACCCTCACCGCGAGCAGGACGAGAGCTGCTCCGACTGCGATCCCCGCGGCAACTGCGATCCCGGTGTGCACGTGCAACGCACCTCGCTCGGTTGGGTTTCACCCCATCCGGCATTGCGCCCGCCCAGCGGATCGCCGAAACTCGCTTCTCGCACCCGCGCGCGTTCGCGCGCCGGCAGACGGCCGCCCTACCTCGCCGTCGGTCTACCCCTGGATCGTGTCAAGTCGTGTGGCTCTCATGTGGGCGTGCGATTTTCGGAAAAACCCTCTGTGCAGGCAAATGTCAGGTGAAGCGTGAACTCAGATCCTAGCGCCGATCAGGCGTCTTCCGCAAATCCGCCGAGGGCGTCCTCGACGCTCGCTGCGTCGAAGCCCTTGGAGGCGAGCCAGCGGGCCGTCCGCGCTTCCGCGCCCTGTCGGCCGCCACCCCGCCTCTCCACGAGTGCCCGCGCCCGGTCGCGCTCGGGCGTGAGCCCCGCGAGCGCCTGCTCGACGAGCTCCCCGGCGACGCCCTCGTGCTCGAGGTCGTACCGGATCGCCGCGTCCCCGAAGCCCCGCTCGGCCAGCGCCTGGGCTCGAGTCGCCGCCACGCGGGCGTCGTCGACGAGCCCGACGCGCTCGAGCGTCTCGAGCGCCTCGTCTCTCGCACGCGCCGGGACCCCGGCCTGTGTCAGCCGATCCTCGAGCGCCCGTCGCGACCGATCGCGCGGCCGGAGCGCGCGCGCAGCGCGGGCGAGCGCGTCCGCCCGGCGCAGCTCCCTTCCGAGCGTCCGTGCCGTCTCGCGGTCGAGCGCGCGGCCGATGAACAACCCGGTGCGCACGACCGCGTCGACAGGCACGAGCCGCCACGGAGCGCCGTCGAGGTCGACCTCGACGCGCCCGCGCGGCTTCTCGTGCAACGCCGTAACGACAGGTGACACCTACTCGGCTTCGGCCTCTTCGCCGTCTTCGCCGCCGGCGCCCGCCCCCACTGCAGCGGCGACCGCGGCGACCGCAGCGGCCTTCGACGCCTTGCTGCCGCCGTTGCCGTTCTCCGACGCCCCGCCGTTGTCAGACGCTGCGACCACCGGCAGCAGGCGGGCCGAGACGACCACGTCGGGCCCGAGCTCCCGCTGGATTCCCTGGAGGATCTCCTGCATCACGTCGGGATGCTCGCGCAGGAACGCGGTCGCGTTCTGGCGTCCCTGGCCGAGTCGCTCGTCGCCGAAGCTGAAGTACGACCCCGCCTTCGAGACGACCTTCCGCTCGATGCCCGTGTCGAGCACCGTGCCCTCCCAGGAGAAGCCCGTGCCGTAGATGATGTCGAACTCAGCCTGCTTGAACGGTGGCGCGACCTTGTTCTTGACCACCTTGACGCGCACGCGGTTGCCGAACGCCTCGGTGCCTTCCTTCAGCGTCTCGATGCGGCGGATATCGAGCCGCACCGACGCGTAGAACCGCAGCGCGCGGCCGCCGGGCGTCGTCTCCGGATTGCCGAACATGACGCCGATCTTCTCGCGCAGCTGGTTCGTGAAGAGGCAGATCGTGTCCGTGCGGTTGAGCGTGCCGGCGAGCTTGCGCAGAGCCTGGCTCATCAGCCGCGCCTGCAGGCCGACGTGGGAGTCGCCCATCTCGCCCTCGATCTCGGCCTTCGGCGTGAGCGCGGCGACCGAGTCGATCGCGACGACGTCGAGCGCGCCGGAGCGGATGAGCAGCTCCGTGATCTCGAGCGCCTGTTCGCCCGTGTCGGGCTGCGACACGAGCAGGTTGTCGATGTCGACGCCGATCCGCTTCGCGTACGCCGGGTCCATCGCGTGCTCCGCGTCGATGAAGGCGCAGATGCCGCCGCGGCGCTGCGCCTCGGCGATCACGTGATAGACGAGCGTCGTCTTCCCGGAGGACTCTGGGCCGAAGACCTCGACGACCCTGCCCCGCGGCAGGCCGCCCACGCCGAGCGCGATGTCGAGGCTCAGCGAGCCGGTCGAGACCGCGCCCACCGAGACAGCGGCCCGGTCGTTCATCTTCATGACCGAGCCCTTGCCGAACTGCCGCTCGATCTGGCCGAGCGCAACGTCGAGTGCCTGATTCTTGTCCACTTCTAGAAACCTCCCATAAGTTCCAGCTCAGCAGTTCAGCTAGCCCAGCAGTTCAGCTAGCACAGCCTTGCGTTTTCGAGAATCTCGTACTGCGGCCCGCTCGGCCGCAGTCGTGACAGATAAGCAGAGGCGTCGGACGGAATGAGAACATATGTTCCCCTATTCGGCGGTGGTGGCCGCAGCCCTTTCGGCTCTCGAAAACGGGCCACGGTGAGGTGGGGAAGCCAGGGGCGGGCCTCGCGCCGGTAGACGCCGAGGGCCGCCAGCCGCTCGTGGAGGTCGCCGGCGAGCGCCCCCGCACGGCCGTCCTCGTCTTCGAGCACGAGCATCCCGACGCTCCGCGTCTCGCGGTACCTGACCGGCGTGAGCCGCAGCGGCGCCGTGACGTTGCTTGAGGCAGCGCGGAGGGCGTCGAGGATCGCGGGCAGCTCGGCCGCAGGCCGATCGCCGAGGAAGGCGAGCGTGACGTGCAGGTGCTCGCGAGGGACGATGCGCACTCCGGCGGGCCTGACGCCGGAAAGGTGCTCCTGCTGCCACGCGACGAGCGTGTCGAGCGCGGCGTCGGGCGGGCGCAGCGCGAGGAAGAGGCGCAGCCGTTCATCGCGTCCCACGCTAGACGGCGAGGCGATACGCCTTCCTCACGGCTCTCGATGGTTGATGTCACGGCGGGGTGCGTCTGGGGATGGCTCAGGCCAAGCCGTGGGGACGGCACAGCCGAACGGCAAGGCTGGTTGCCTTGCCTTCGGCTCGCCCGGCCGCACGGCGCAGTGCATGAGCCACCATCCAGGCGTGCACTGTCGTGTCGTGGCATCAACCATCATCCAAGGCGAGGCGACGGACGAGATGGAGGGCGCCGACGACCGAGCGGGCCCGGATCGAGGGGCGGTCGCCCGGGAAGCTGAACTCGCGGCCGACGCCGCCGCCCGGCCCCTCCGCGTGCAGGTAGACGAGGCCGACTGGCTTCTCCTCCGTGCCGCCGTCGGGGCCGGCGATCCCCGTCACCGCGACCGCGACGTCGACGCCCAGCCGCGTGCGGGCGCCCTTCGCCATCGCCTCCGCCGCCTCGGCCGAGACGGCGCCGTACTCGGCCAGGAGCGCAGCCGGGACGCCAAGCTCGGCCTGCTTCACCTCGTTCGCGTAGGCGACGACGCCGCCGAGGAAGACGTCGCTCGAGCCCGGAATGCCTGTCAGCCGGGCGGCGACGAGGCCGCCGGTGCACGACTCCGCCGTACCGAGCGTCCAGCCCCGCTCCCGGCACAGACCGAGCACGTGCGCCTCGATGGGCTCCTCGTCGCGGGAGTACAGCCACCGCTCGAGCGGCGGGAGGAACGCCGCCTCGAGCTCGTCGGCGCGGCCTTCCATGCCGGGCTCCACCACGAGGTCGACGTGGATCTCGAAGTCGCGGGCGCAGATCGTCACGTCCACCCCGTCCCCGTCGCCGCCCGCCTGGGCGAGGGCCCGAGCGACGGCCGACTCGCTGACGCCGAAGAGGCGGATGACCCGGCGCCCCGGTGGCCGGGCCCGGGCGAGCAGCGTGCCGAACGCCTCCGACTGGAGCGCGCGCGGCCACAGCCGCTGGAGCTCGGAGGGAGGCCCGGGCAGCACGACTGCCACCCGCCCGTCGCCGTGGCCGATCACGAGGCCGGGCGCCGTGCCCGCGAGACCGAGCGAGATAGCACCCTCCGGGATCGTCGCCTGCTTCGTGACGCCGGGCGCGAAGTCGGCGTAGTCGCGCTTCAGCCGCTCGGCGGCCGCACGCGAGACCGCCTCGATCTGGGTCTCGAGCTCCGGGTCGACGCGCAGGCCGACGCCGAGCGCCCTCGCCACCATCTCCACGGTGCGGTCGTCGTGCGTCGGGCCGAGTCCGCCCGACACGAAGCACGCCTCGGCGGCGAGCCCGTCGCGGAGCGCCGCCTCGAGCTCCTCGGCCGCGTCGCCGACGATCGCGATCCGCACCGGCTCGAGGCCGAGGCGGAGCGCCTCGCGCGCGAGGAACGGCCCGTTCAGGTCGGTGCGCTCGCCGCGCACGAGCTCGCTGCCCGTGACGACGATGAAAACCCGGGGGCGGCTCAAGTGCCGGCGCGGGCCGTACGGGTCGGCGTCACGAGGACCTTCAAGTTGCGGCCCGCGGGCAGCGAGACGGACTTGCCGCCGAGGGAGACCCGAACACCGGAGGCGCGACGCACGAACAGCCAGAAGCGCCTTCCGTCGAGCCGCTGGACCTCGCCGGGGGCGAGCGTCGCCTGGAGGAGCACTTTGCCGGTGGCGGAGCTGCGGCGCACCTCGATGTACGTGCCACGCTTCACGCCGGTCAGCTTGAGGCCACCCGCCGCAGGCGCCGCCGGCGCGGGCGACTGCTGCTGCGGAACGTTCGCGGGGGTGCCGGAGTCGCCGCCGCCGTACTTCCAGGCGACGATGACGAGT
Organism: Gaiellaceae bacterium; assembly: GCA_036564885.1. GTDB lineage: Bacteria > Actinomycetota > Thermoleophilia > Gaiellales > Gaiellaceae > Palsa-739. Next base: position 8,345 of record DATCOE010000027.1, read on the forward strand.
GCGGTCAGCGCGGCGATGCCGGCGAGCGCGAGCAGCAGAACCTTGCGCTCGACCCCGCGGCTCTGGTGGACGCGCGGCGAGACGCGACGGGGCATCGCGTCCTCCGAGCCGTCCGCAACGAAGCGGGAGCTGAACTCGTCGACGTAGAGCTGGCCGTCGAGCCCGAGGAACTCGGCGTACGTGCGCAGGAAGCCCTTGACGTACGGCTGGGCCGGCAGGACCCCGAACTGCTCGTCCTCGAGCGCGCGGAGATACTTCGCGCGGATCTTCGTCGCGAGCTCGATCTGCGGATACTCGAGGCCCTGCCGGACCCGGGCCTCGCGCAGGCTGTTGCCGATCTCGAACACGCCCCTATTGTAGAGACGGCCCTCACAGGCCCTAGACGGCCGGCATCCAGCTCAGCGTTCGAGCCGCACGAGGAGCTCGTAGAAGCCCACCGCGATGGCGCCCGAGAGCGCGATGCAGATCCCGGCGATGCCGAGGATCCGCCCCACCCGGGCCCGTCCCGCGCCGCCTGCCCGCTCGAGCGTCCGCTGGATCCGTCCCCTGGCGCCACGCGCGAACAGGAGCGCCGAGATCCCCGCGCCTGCGGCGACCGGGACCGCCCACGCGGCGTCGACGAGCGTGACGCCTGCGAGCCGGCCGGAGAGAACGACTCCGGCCGGGACCGCCGCGACCGCCAGGACCCCGAGCAGGGCCGCCAGCGAGGCGCGGTGGTTACTGCTTCGTGTAGGGCCGGCCAACGGATGCGGGAGGGACGGAGCGCCCGATCACGCCCGCGACCGCGATCAGGGTCAGGACGTACGGGAGCGCCTGGAAGAGGACGGCCGCCGAGTCGGAGTACGTGGCGAGCCGGAACGAGAGGGCTGTCGACGCACCGAAGAGCAGCGCCGCAGCAAACGCCCCGAGTGGGCGCCAGTTGCCGAAGATGAGCGCCGCGAGCGCGATGAAGCCGCGGCCTGCGGTCATGTTCTCGTTGAAGGAGCCGACGAAGCCGACCGCGAGATACGCGCCGCCGAGCGCGGCGAGCACGCCCGAGAGCGTCACCGAGGCGTAGCGGATGAGATAGACGGAGATACCGACCGTCTCTGCAGCGCGCGGGTGCTCGCCCACCGCGCGGATGCGCAGCCCGATCGGCGTCTTGAACATCACGACGTACGCGACGATGAGCAGCACGAACGACAGCCAGATCATCAGGTTGAGCTGGCCGAACGCATCGCCGAGGAACGTCACGTTCTTCAGCCCGGGGATGTTCACGTTCGGAATGCGCGGAAGGTTCCCCGGTGAGCCGACGTCGCCGTACACCTGGATGAAGAAATAGCCGGTGACGCCGAGGGCGAGGAAGTTGATTGCGGTGCCACCGACGATCTGGTCGGCGCGCAGGTGGATCGCGAAGAACGCGTGCAGGAACGCGAAGCAACCGCCGGCGATCCCCGCGACAAGGATCCCCATGGCCCACGAGTTGAACTTGTCGGCGCCGAGCACGCCGAAGAACGCACCGGACAGCATCATCCCTTCGAGGGCGATGTTCACGACGCCGCTGCGCTCGGAGAACATGCCGCCGATCGCCGCGTAAGTCAGCGGCGTCGCCCAGACGAGCGTCGAGGCGACCAGCGCGCCCCAGGAGACGACGATGTGCAGGTTCGTGCCGGACGACCGCGTTGCCAGCACGCCGAGCAGGATCCCGAGCACCCCGACCGCGACGGCGCCCCACGCGAGGCGCCCTACCCCACGGGTTACCGACCAGATGCCGCAGGCGACGCCGAGGAGGCCGATGAGGAGCGGCACGACAGGCGCGCGCGCCTCGACGGGCGGCAGCGCGAAGAAGAACGCGAGAATCCCGAGGAGAATCCCGAGCCTCGCCACCTGGCGCGGGCCCCAGCGCAGCCGGTCCATCGTCGCGGCGACCGCGCTCACGTCGCGGCTCCATCCGGCATCGGTGGCGCGGCTTTCCGGGCGAAGCCGAGCTTCTTGCGGGAGCTCCAGATGGCGAGCACGAGTACGTCGGCCCCGATGAAGAGCAGCACGAGCGCCTGGATCATCAGCGTCAGGTTGCCGGCGAGCTGAGGCGGAAAGACGCTCGGATCGAGGCCGCGCGTCGAAGTGCCGTTCACGAGCGCGCCGAAGAGCAGCGCCGCGAGGCCGACGCCGACTGCGGTGTTGCGGCCGAGCAGCGCGACGGCGATCCCGATGAACCCGATGTTGGAGACCTGGATGTCGAGCACGCCGAGCCGGTACTGCCAGCCGAGGATGTCCATCGCGCCGCCGAGGCCCGCGAACACGCCCGAGATCGCCATCGCGTACACGTAATTGCGCGCGACATTGATGCCGCCGTAGCGCGCAGCCTCCGGGTTGAATCCCACCGCACGCACCCGGTAGCCGAGCGTCGTCCGGTTGAGGAGCAGCCAGAAGACGACGAGCGCCCCCAGCGCGATGAAGAAGCCGACGTGCAGCGCCTGCAGCTCCGGGTTCCCCCAGAACGTCGGCAGCTTGCCGCTGCGCACGACGTCGCCCGAGATCGGCACCGAGATGTCGACCTTGTTCTGCAGCGGTCCGCCGCGGCCGAGCGCATAGCTGCCGACCCAGTATGCGATCCAGTTGAGCATGATCGTCGTGATCACCTCGTGCGCGCCGACGGTCGCCTTCAGGAGGCCTGCGACGGCCGCGATCGCCGCGCCCGCGAGGCAGGCGAGCAGGATCGCGAGGAAGACGTGGAGCCCTTTCGCCATGCCGGCCCACGAGGAGCCGACCCATACGGCGACGATTGCGCCGGTGATGTACTGGCCCTGCCCGCCGATGTTGAAGAGGCCGCAGCGGAACGCGAACGACACGGCGAGCCCGGTGAGGATCAGCGTCGTCGTCAGCAGCAGTGTCTGCGTCAGGTTGTAGGGCGCGAGCGCGTTCGCGTTCGTGTCCCACCAGAAGAAGACGCGATGGTCTGTGAAAGGCACAGTGATGTGGTAGTGGCCGAACTTGAAGAACCAGTTCAGTCCGGTGCCGTCCCAGATCGCCTTGTACGTCTTGAACGGGTTGTGGCCGGTGGCGAGCACGACGAGGCCGCCCATGAAGAACGCGATCACCGCAGTGATGACCGGCGTGATGATCCCGCCCGCGCGCTGATAGAAGGCCAGCCGCTCGGCGACGCTCGGCGCGTAGCCGCCGGGCTCGCCGCCCTGCGGCTCCTCGGAGTCGTCGTCGCCGCTCGCGCTCACGCCACAGCCTCCTTCCTGCCGCCGGTCATCGCGATCCCGAGCTGCTCCTCGCTGACGCTCGGGTCGTACTCCCCGACGATCCGCCCTTCGTAGATCACGAGGATGCGGTCGGCAAGCGAGATCACCTCTTCGAGCTCGAGGGAGACGAGCAGCACCGCGCGCCCTTCGTTCCGTTCCTCGACAAGCCGGCGGTGCACGAACTCGATCGCGCCGACGTCGAGCCCGCGCGTCGGCTGCGCGGCGATGAGCACCTTCGGGTTGCGCGCAACCTCGCGGGCGACGACGACCTTCTGCTGGTTGCCGCCCGAGAGCGCCGACGCGCGCGTCTCCGGCGTACCGCCGCGGACGTCGAACTCCTTCAGCAGCCTCCGCGCGGACTCCAGGATGCGCCCCGGGTTGAGGAAGCCGCGACGCGCATACGGCTCCTTCGCGTAGTCGTGCAGGACGAGGTTCTCGGCGAGCGTGAACTCGAGCACGAGGCCGCGGCGGTGCCGGTCCTCCGGGATGTGGCCGACGCCGTGGTCGAGGAAGGAGTGCGCGCTCTTGCCGGTGAGCTCTTCTCCCGCGACGACGATGCGGCCGGATTCCGGCTTCTGGAGGCCGGTAATCGCATCGATCAGCTGCGTCTGGCCGTTGCCGTCGACGCCCGCGAGCGCGACGATCTCACCGGCGTGCACGTCGAACGACACCCCGCGCACCGCTTCGAGGCCGCGGTCGTCGCGGACGTGTAGGTCCTCCACGTGGAGGAGCAGGTCGCCGATGGTCGTCGTCTTCTTGTCCACACGAAGCAGCACGTCGCGCCCGACCATCATGCGGGCGAGCCCGGCCTCGGTGGCGCCTTCGCGCGGAATCGTGTCGACCTTGCGGCCGCGGCGAAGCACCGTGATGCGGTCGGCGATGTCGAGCACCTCGTTGAGCTTGTGCGAGATGAAGATGACGGACATGCCCTCGGCGACGAGCCGCCGGAGGATCTCGAAGAGCTCGACGGCCTCCTGCGGGGTGAGCACCGCCGTCGGCTCGTCGAGGATGAGGATGTCGGCGTGCCGGTACAGCGCCTTCAGGATCTCGACACGCTGCTGCTGGCCCACCGTGATGTCGCGGACGCGCGCGTGCGGGTCGATGTGGAAGCTGAACTGGTCGGCGAGCTCGCGAACGCGGCGCTCGGCACCTGCGGTGTCGAGGAGCACGCCGTTTCGCCGCGGCTCCGACGCGAGGACGATGTTCTCGGCGACCGTCATCACCGGGATGAGCATGAAGTGTTGGTGCACCATCCCGATCCCGGCGGCGATCGCGCCGTGCGGCGAGCTGATGTCGGCGCGCTCGCCGTCCAGCAGGATCTCACCCTCGTCGGGCCGGTAGAGCCCGTAGAGGATGTTCATCAGCGTCGACTTACCGGCGCCGTTCTCGCCGAGGAGCGCATGCACCTCGCCGCGGCGCAGGTCGAGGTCGACGCGGTCGTTCGCGAGGACGCCGGGAAAGCGCTTCGTGATACCGCGCAGCTCGAGGACGGGCGTGTCGGGGGCAGCGGCCACGGTCGGAGGCGATTCTACGGAGAGACGAGGAGGGCGGGCACGAGTGCCCGCCCTCCGTCGTGGTAGCTCAGATCCCTACTTCACCTTCGTCGGCGGCTTGATCTTGCCGGCGACGATCTGCGCACGGAGACTCGCGATCTTCTTGAGGAACGAGGCCGGCACGTTCGGGCTGATCTTGCCGAGGCCCACGCCGCTGTTCTTCAGGTTGAACGTCAGGTTCGCCCCGCCCTTGAACTGGCCGCTCTGCGCACCCTTGATGGCGAGGTAGACGCCGTTGTCGACGCGCTTCACGGCGCTCGTCAGGATGTGCTTGCCGAGATACGACTGATCGACGTCGACGCCGATGCCCCAGATGCCGGCCTGCTTCGCGGCGTCCAGCGTGCCCAGGCCGCACGGCCCGGCGACGTTGAACTCGACCTGCGAGCCCTGGTCGATCTGGTTCTGGGCGACCGTCTTGCACTTCGCCTGGTCGATGAAGTCCTGCGAGTAACCCACGAGGACCTTGATCGCCGGGTTGCACTTCTTCGATCCTGCCTGGTAGCCGGCGAGGAACGTGTCGACCGGCGGGATCTTCACGCCGCCGACGACGCCGATCGTCTGATCGCCGCCCTTCAGGTGCACCATCAGGCCTGCGAGGCACCCGACGAGGTACGAGTTCTCCTGCGTCGCGTAGGTCAGGCCCTCGACGTTCGGGGACTTCGCGCCGTTGAACGGAGCACCCGTCACGTCGTAGTCGGTGATCGCGAACTTCGTGCTCGGGAACTGCTTCGCGACCGTCGCCTCCTGCGCCGCGAGCAGGAAGCCGGCGCCGATGATGATGTTGTAGCCCTTGCGCGCGAGTGCTGCAAAGTTCGGCAGGTACTCACCGGACGAATGTGACTCGAGCGCGGACGTCTGCAGGCCGGCGATGTGCGCTTGCGCGAACTTCAGGCCCTTGAGCTGATTCTGGTTGAAACCCTTGTCGTTGAAGCGCCCGACGTCGGAGACGAGGCCGGCCTTGTACCCGGCCTGCTGCTTCGCCGGCGCTGCGGCACCCGTGCCCGCGAGCGCGACCGCGATCACGGCCACTGTTGCGAGCGCCGCAAGGGGCGCCACGAAACGAACGTTCTTCACTGAACCCTCCTGATTTTTGTTCGACCCGATGGTCGGGACGAGACGATGCTAGTACGCCCGAACCCCGTTTGCTAGGCGTCCAGAGGCTAAGACGCGCGGCGGGAGCACGGGTTAGGCGATGCGGCTCCGCGGGCTCGCGCTGTGCCCTCTGCCACGAGCGGGGCGGCCGCCGCGACGAGTACGCGTCGTCGCGGGCCGGGTTAACGCAGGATGGCCAGAAAGAGCTCGAGGAACCCCTGCGTATCGAAGTCCTCGACCAGGGTGCAGTTCGGGTCCTTGCCCGTGATGCCGAGCTCGTCGATCGAGCTGAACCCCCGGGTGAGCTCGCCCTGCGTCTCGACGTCGACGAACACCTCACGCGTCTTGCGTACGAGCGAGGGCTCGACGATCGCGGCCGCCACCATCGAATCGGGGTGGGTGGTGCCCGGGACGCCCATCGACCGCTCGAACTCCTCCGCCTTGCGCGTGACCTGGCGATAGAAGCGCGCGAGGGGCGTGTCGACGGCCTCGATGCGCGCCAGGTCGTCGTCGAAGAACACGCCGTGCGAGAGCGTCAGTGTCCAGGTGAACAGCGTGATCGGGAAGCCCGCCTTGAAGACGATCTTCGCGGCCTCCGGATCGACGTAGAAGTTGAACTCCGCGGCCGGCGTGATGTTGCCGACGCCCCCGCCCATGATCCAGAGTCGCTTCACCTTCTGCGCGATCGACGGATCGCGCGTGACCGCGGCGGCGATGTTCGTGAGCGGCGCCTGCGAGAGGACGTTCAGCTCGGCGGGCGACTCGTTGATCCGCCGCACGAGCTCGTCGACGGCGTGCTCGGCCTCGGGACGCTGCTTCGCCTTCGGGAAGAACGAGTCGCCCATGCCGTCCTCCCCGTGCACGTACGCGGCGTCGACCCAGTCCGCGACGAGCGGCTTCGGGCAGCCCGGGTACACGGGGACGCTCTTGCCGGCCTGCTCGACGGTGTAGAGGGCGTTCTCGACCTGCTGGTCGAAGGCGACGTTGCCGTTGCAGATCGTGATCGCGTCGAGCTGTGCGTTCGGGTGCAGCAGCGCGATGAGGAGCGACGTGACGTCGTCGCCCGCCGTGTCCGTGTCGACGATCAGCCGCTCGCTCACGCGGGCACCGACGCCAGGCGAGCCTCGACTTGCGCGCGCGTCGGCAGCCCGGGCACGACGCCTGGATGCTCCACCATGTGCGCGCCGGCGGCGCAGCCCCAGCGCACCGCGTCGAGATCGGCGAGGCCTTCTGCGAGCGCGACCGCGAACGCGGCGGTGAAGGCGTCCCCGGCGCCGGTCGAGTCCACCACAGAGGCAGGCAAAGCCGGTACGCGCTCATCTCCGAGCTGCGCCCCCTGCTCGCCGAGCGTCAGCACGAGCGTTCCGCGAGCACCGCTCACGGCCGGCGCCTCCGTCTCGTTCGGCGTCAGATAGTCGACGTCGGGAGTGATCGCGTGCACCGGCGCGGGAGCCGGGTTGAGGATCGTGCGCACTCCAGCGCGGCGGGCGACCTCGAGCGCGTAGAGCGCCGTGTCGAGCGGGATCTCGAGCTGCACGACGCAGACGTCGGCTGCGGCGATCCTGTCGGCGAACGAGTCGACGTGGTCGCGCGAGAGCTGCTCGAGCGCTCCCGGCACGACGACGATGCGATTCTCGCCCGAGGGCTCGACGAAGATCGGCGCGCACATCGTGGCCGCGGACGCAATGACCGCCTCGGCCCGCACGCCCTCTTCCTGCCAGAGCGCGACCGCGTCGTGGCCGAACGCGTCGTCGCCGATCGCGGTGAGGAAGTCGACCTCGGCCCCGAGCCGTGCGCAGCCGACGGCCTGGTTCGAGCCCTTCCCGCCGTGGTCGCGCCGGAACGTGCGGCCGATCACGGTCTCCCCGGCCTCGGGAATGCGGTCCAGCTCGACGGTCAGCCCGACGCCGTAGCTCCCAACGATCGCAACGCGCGCCATGCGGCAAATCTACGTGTCTTGTCCGTCGCGGAGCGGAACTTGTTCCGCGCAGCAGTGAGACGCCTCACCGGCGGCGAATCAGAAAGGGGCCCACGGGGGAAACTGGTTTCCCCGTGAAGCGAGCGTCAGCGAGGCGTCAACTCGTCGATCAGCACGCGGCGGGGCTTCGAGCCCTCGTAGCCGCTGATCATCCCACGCCGCTCGAGCATGTCGACGAGCCGCCCCGCCCGCGTGTAGCCCACCCGCAGGCGCCGCTGGAGCAGAGAGACCGACGCCGTCTGCGTCTGGAGGACGATCTCAATCGCCTTGTCGAGCAGCGGATCGTCGTCGGGGTCGAAGTCGCCGTGAACGCCGTCGTCCGCGTCCGGGTCGACGAACACCTCGGGCAGCTCGAGATACGCCTTGTCGAGCTCCTGCTCGCGCTGCTTCGTCTGCTCGACAACCAGCGCGATCTCCTCCTCGGAGACGTACGCGCCCTGCACGCGCTGGACGCGCGACGTGCCGAGCGGCTTGAACAGCATGTCGCCCTGGCCGAGCAGCGACTCGGCGCCGCCGTGGTCGAGGATCACACGGGAGTCCGTCATCGACGACACGGCGAAGGCGATGCGCGACGGCACGTTCGCCTTGATCATGCCGGTGATCACGTCGACGGATGGCCGCTGCGTCGCAAGCAGGAGATGGATCCCCACGGCGCGCGACTTCTGCGCGAGCCGGATGACCGCGTCCTCCACGGCCTGTGGCGCGATCATCATCAGGTCGGCCAGCTCGTCGATCACGACGAGGAGGTACGGGATGGTCGACTCGCCGCGCTGGCGGAACGCGCGGTTGGCCTCGTTGAGGTTGCGCGCACGGACGGAGGCGAGCCGCTCGTAGCGGCGCTCCATCTCGGCAAGGCAGTTGGCGAGCACGGCACTCGCCTCTTTCGGGCTCGAGACGACCGGCGTCAGGAGGTGCGGTACAGACTCGTAGTGGCTGAGCTCGATCCGCTTCGGGTCGATCAGGATCATCCGCACCTCGTCGGGCGTTGCGCGCAGCAGGATCGACGTGAGCATGGCGTTGATGCAGCCCGACTTGCCCGACCCCGTCGTGCCCGCAATCAGCAGGTGCGGCATGCGCGCGAGATCCGTCCAGACCGCGGCGCCTGAGATGTCCTTGCCGAGCCAGACCGAGAGCGGGCTCGCCGTCGCCGGCAGGTCGTCGAAGATGTCGCCCAGCGTGACGAGATTCGGAGAGAGGTTCGGCACCTCGACGCCCACTGCCTGCTTGCCGGGAATTGGAGCGAGGATGCGGATCTCGGTCGTCGCGAGCGCATACGAGAGGTCGTCCTTCAGCGCGGCGACCTTGGCGACCTTCGTGCCGGGAGCCAGCTGGAGCTCGTAGCGGGTGACGCGCGGCCCGGAGATCTGGCCGATCACGTTTGCGTCGACGCCGAAATGGGCGAGCGTCTGCACGAGCAGGTCGGCGATCCGCGCCGCCGTCTCCGCCGACGCCGCCTCCTTCGCGGGTGAGGCACGCAGGACGTCACGGTCGGGCAACCTGTACTCGGCGTGCTCCAGCGTCATGTCGTCGAAGAGCGTCGGCGGGTCGTTGACGAGCTGCGCATGCTGCGCGATCAGCGGTGCAGGCTCGCCGCTGAACATCGGCGCGGGCGGGTACGGCGCGGCCGCCCGCTCGTCACCGACGACGTCGGGATACGCCTCTTCCGCGTCGACGACCGGCTTCTTCGAGCGCCGCGCAGGCACGGCCGCAACGCCGGCGGTGAGCGCGGGGTCGTCCCAGCTGTCGACCGGCTCGCGACGCGAGCGCCGTGCGCGCGTTGCGGTCGCGACACCACGAACCCGGTGATGCGAGCGCCGGAGGATCGCGCCGAGAGAGGCGCCGGAGAGAAGGAGCGTGCCGACGAGCAGCAGCAGCGCTCCGAGGATCGTCGATCCCGTGGCGCCGAGCGCGAAGCCGACCGCGCCGCCGAGCACCCGGCCGAGATACCCGCCCTGGCCCCGCCCGAGCGTGATCATCAGCCCGCAGGCGAGCAGTCCGAGCCCCATGCGGAAGGGACGCACGTCGACGAGCGCGCTCCGCGCGACCATCAGGCCGCCCACGGCGACGAGCGCGACGGGCATCCCCCACGAGGCACCGCCGACGAGGGTGCGGAGGCCGTCGACGAGCGCGCCACCGATGTAGCCGCCGTTCCAGCCGACATAGAGGACGCTGCCGAGGAAGAGGCCGAGCGCGACGAGGCCGAGGCCCCAGAGCTCGGGACGGTTGATGCTCCGCGGCTTCGTGGTCTTCGGGGCGGCCTTCTTCTTGCGCGCGGACGGCTTACGACGCAGCGTGCTCTGGCGCTTCTTGCGCGGCATGAAAGCCCTGTTCGCCCGCGCGGACCGCGCTCCTCCCTCGCCCCGCGCCGCGACCTCAGGGCAGGGCGGAGATCCGCTCGACGAGCAGCTCGAGGAACCGGTCCGCCTCGACGTCGATGCCGGCGTGCCCGTTCCGCGGCGCGTCCTCGAGCACGAGCCACCGGTCGACGACCGTCCGCCCGTCGCAGTGCTGCGAGGCGGTCTCGATCTCGATGTTGCACTCGAGCGTCGTCACGAGCGTCGGGTCGATCACGTGGGCCACGGCGAGGGCGTCGTGGATCGGTGAGCCGTCGAAGCGGTAGCGGGCCTCGTGGAAGCGCTGGAAGAAATCCGACAGCTCGGCCACGACCCGCCCCGCCGCGCCCGTCCCGCGAAGGCGATCCGCATGCGCGCGCGTGAACAGCGCCATGTGGGTGACGTCGAGGCCGATCATCGTCACCGGGATCCCGCTCCCGAACACCGCGGCTGCGGCCTCGGGGTCGACGAACGCGTTGAACTCGGCGGCCGGCGTGACGTTGCCCTCGCCGATCGCACCGCCCATCCAGACGATCCGCTCGAGCCGGTCGCGCACGTCGGGGTGGCGCTCGAGCATCAGCGCGACGTTCGTCAGCGGCCCGGTCGGGACGAGCACCACGCCGGGCTCGATCAGCTCGGCGAGGAAGTCCGCCGCGTGCATCTCCACGACCGGGGTGGTCGGCTCGGGCAGCGACGGGCCGTCGAGACCGCTCTCGCCGTGCACGTTGGCCGCGACGCGCAGGGTCCGGTGCAGCGGCGCGTCCGCGCCTGCGGCCACCGGGACGTCGGCGCGTCCCGCAAGCTCCAGCACCTTGAGCGCATTGCGCGTGGTCTTCTCGAGCGTCTGGTTGCCGGCGACGGTCGTGACGCCGCGCAGCTCGACCTCGGGCGAGGCCAGCGCGAGCAGGATTGCGATCGCGTCGTCGTGACCGGGATCGCAGTCGATGACGATGGGCGTGCTCACAGGAGCGCGTCGACCTCCTCTGCTGTCGGGAGCGATGTCTGGGCGCCGAAGCGCGACGCTGCGATGGCACCGGCTACGCACGCCCGGCGCAGGGCCTCATCCCGCGTGCGCCCTTCGAGCAGCGAGACGACAAGACAGGCCGTGAAGGCGTCGCCGGCCGCGGTGCCGTCGACGGCCTCGACCGGAGGCGGCGTCGCGCGAGCGACCTCCTCCCCGTCCTCGAGCAGGATCGCACCCTCGGCGCCGAGCGTGACGGCGATCACGCCGTTACGGTGCGGGAGCGCGTCCAGCTCGTAGCGATTCACGATCGTGACGTCGGCCGCGGGAATGCGCTCTGGATCCTGCGCCGGTGCGGCGTTGAGGTAGAACTCGCCTGGGGCGTTGAGGGAGGCCTCCTCCACCGTCTCCAGCGGGATCTCGAGCTGGCACAAGACGCTGTCGTTCTCGGGTAGCACGATGTCCGCGGGGCGAAGGTCGAGGTTCGCGCCCGGCGCGACGACGATCGTGTTCTCCCCCGCGGCGTCGACGATGATCAGCGCGACGCCGGTCGGCCCGGTCGAGCGCTTCACCCCGGCGAGCCCGACTCCGGCGGCCTCGAGGCCGGCGAGCGCGGCCGCCGCGAGCTCGTCGTCGCCGACACAGGCGATCATGGTGACGGCGGCGCCGAGCCGCGCCGCAGCGACGGCCTGGTTCGCCCCCTTGCCGCCGGGGATGCGGCTGAAGGTGGCGCCGGTGATCGTCTCCCCCGCGCGCGGCAGCCGCTCAGCTCGGGCAACGAGGTCGAGGTTGATCGAGCCGACGACGGTGAGCCGGGGCGCAGACACGCGGGCGAGCGTAGCTCGTACCTACGAGACGGCGAGCGCGCGCAGGTCGTCGAGTGCGCGACCGAGCAGGTTCTCGCGCAGGTCGAACAGGCCGGCCCAGAGCGAGGACGGATCGGGCACCGCGTCGATGCGCGCGGCGGCGCTGAGCCCTTCGAGCGCGCGTACGAGCACCGCGAGCTCGAGGTACACCTGCGCGACGCGCTCCGGCAGCACGTGCACGCCCGCGCGAGAGAGGACGGGCTCCCAGTCGATGAGCTCGGCGGCGCCGGGCCCGCCGTACCACGAGCGGCCCTCGGCCACGTCGGCCTCTAGCTCGAGCAGGTACCGCTTCAGCGGCTCCTCGAGCCCGGTGAGCGCCGTCTCGACCCGGTCCGCCGCGTGACGCAGCGCCGACTGGCGTGTACCGGGCGTCGCCGGCTGCGCCTCCCCGCGTGCCCACCGCTCGAGCAGGCGGCAGAAGGAGAGCGCCGAGGCCTCGCAGGCGCCGAGCTGCGCGATCAGCCGCAGCGCGGTGGGCTGCTCGGCCGCGTGCTCCTCCAGGACGTCGGCCCACGTGGCCTCGTACCGGAGGCGGGAGCTCATGAGCTGGCAGCCATCTAGACCTCTACCAGCACCGGCAGGATCATCGGCCGGCGCCGCGTCCGGTCGTAGACGATGCCGCCGAGCGCGTCGTGCAGGTGCTCCTGGAGCAGCTTCATCTCGGTCACGTCGTCGCGGAGCAGATCGCCGAGGACGCGACCCGCCTCGGAGCGCAGCTCGTCGAGCAGCGGCTCCGCGCCGTCACCGAACCCGCGGGCGATCAGCTCGGGCGGAGCGGTCAGCCCCGCACCGCCGTTCGCGTGCGCGAGCGTCGCGACCACGATCAGCACGCCGTCCTCGGACAGGCGGCGGCGGTCGCGAAGCGCGACGTCGTGCACGTCCCCGACCCCGAGGCCGTCGACGAACGTCATGCCCGCCTGCACCTTGTCGACGATGCGGCAGCCGCGCTCCGACAGCTCGACGACGCTGCCGTTCTCGGCGAGGATGATTGCCTCTTCGGGCACGCCGCTCTCGCGCGCGAGCTGTGCGTGCGCGGCCAGCATGCGGAACTCGCCGTGCACGGGCATCACGGCCTTCGGCCGCAGCAGCGCGAGGATCGTGCGGAGCTCCTCGGCGCGCCCGTGCCCGGAGACGTGCACGGGCGCGTTGTCCTCGTGCAGCACCTCCGCGCCCGACTTCGCGAGCCGGTTGATCGAGTCGTGCACGCGCAGCTCGTTGCCCGGGATCGGCTTCGCGGAAATGATCACCGTGTCGCCCGACTCGACCGTCACCGCAGGATGGTCGTTGTAGGCGATGCGGGTCATCGCGGACATCGGCTCGCCCTGGCTGCCGGTGCAGAGGATCAGCTGCTGCTCGGGCGGGAGCTCCGCGATGTCCTTCGGGCGGAGGATCACGTCGTCCGGAACGTCCATGTAGCCGAGGTTGCGCGCGATGTTCGAGTTCTTCTTCATCGAGCGACCGACGAAGGCGACCTTGCGGCCGCAGTCGATGCCGACGTCGACGGCCTGCTGCATGCGGTGCACGTTCGAGGCGAACGACGCGACGAGGATCCGGCCCTTGCGGCTCGGGAAGATCTGGCGGAATGCCTCGCCGACGACCCTCTCGGATTGAGTGACGCCCGGCCGCTCGGCATTCGTCGAGTCGCCGAGCAGCAGATCGACGCCGCGGTTGCCGACCTCGGCGAGCTTGCCGACGTCGGTGCGCTGGCCGTCGACCGGAGTGTGGTCGATCTTGTAGTCGCCGGTGTGCACGATGCGTCCGCCCGGTGTCTCGAGGACGACGGCAGCGGCATCCGGGATCGAATGCGCCATGCGCACGAGCTCGATCCGGAAGGGGCCCAGATGGAACGGCTCGTCGTAGGGCGAGACCTCGCGTAGGTCGGCTTCGCGCAGCAGACCGTGCTCGTCGAGCTTCGACTTCACGAGCCCGAGCGTCAGCCGCGTCGCCCAGATCTCACGCACCTTGACCTCTCGCATCAAGTACGGGAGCGAGCCGACGTGGTCCTCGTGCGCGTGCGTCAGGACAACGGCGCGGATCTTCTTGTCGCGCAGATAGCTGAAGTCGGGAAGGATCAAGTCCACACCGAGGTGCTCGTCGCGCGGGAACGCCATCCCGGCGTCGACGACGATCAGCTCGTCGCCGAGCTCGTAGACGGTCATGTTC
>DATCOE010000028.1:0-11074 GCA_036564885.1 Gaiellaceae bacterium
GGAGATTCACCCATGACGGGTCCGTCCGGAGCTGTCGCGACACTGGCGCGGTGCTCGTCTCGGATCAGCCCTTCGGCCCCGCGCTCACGGAGCTCGCCCGCGAGGTCGAGGACGTCTACGTGACGGCGCGTGGCCTCAAGGTCGCGACGTTCGCGGAGGTTCTGGACGGCGTGTCGGCGGGGACGTTGCGCGCCGCAGTCTCGGGGGAGGCCGAGCCCTCCCCGGCGCTGATCGAGGAGTGCGCGCGCTTCCTGCGCGTTCGGCCGGAGTATTTCCGCGAGTACCGCGCAGCCTTGCCGCGCGCTGCCTGAGCGTCTTCCCGACTCAATGCACACGATGCGGTACGGATGTGCGTGCCGGCCGGGAAGGAACGGCTCTTGGGTGGACGAAGAGCATCGGTGCCGGTGAGCCCCTGGCGCATCCTGACGCTCGCAGTCACCGCTCAGTTCGGGATCTCTGTGATCGACCAGGGAATCCCGACGCTGACGGGTTTCATCAAGTCCGATCTCGGGCTCTCCGCGACGACTGCGGGTCTCGTGGTCTCTTCGTTCGCGTTCGGCAAGGTCTTCGGTTCGTATGCGGCCGGACGCGCGGCGGACCGGATCGGAGAGCGGCGCGTGCTCATCGGCGGGGGGCTCGCGACAGCGGCGCTCGTCGCGCTCGCCGCGCAGTCGCCGCTGCCCGCGCTTGTCGTGCTGCTGATGCTGGCCGGAGCCGCCGGCGCTTCGTCGACGCCGGCGGGGGGACGGCTGGTCTTGCTCGCGTTCCCGCGCAATCGTCACGGGCTCGCGCTCGGGATTCGCCAGACGGGGATCCCACTGGGCGGGCTCGTTGCGGCAGGGCTGCTGCCGTGGATGGCGCAGCGAGCAGACTGGCGCTGGAGTCTTCTGTTGGGCGCCGGAGTAGCGGTGGCGGCGCTCGTCCCGCTCGGGCTCACGCGGATCGATCGCGTTGCGGAGGAGAACGTCCCGAGCCGGAGCGTGGGTGCAGGTCCTACCCGCGATCGCAATGTCGGCCTGTTGACGCTCTGGGGGTGCCTGCTCGTCAGCGGCCAGTACGCGCTCCTCGCGTTCCTGGCCCTGGACATCCATCACAACGGCGGTTTCGGGCTCGCCACCGCATCGCTCTTCGTCGCGGTGGCGAACGCGAGCGGCATCGTCGGACGCATCGCGTGGGGAGCGTTGAGCGACCGCGTCCTGTCGCGCGGACGTAAGCCGCTCCTGCTCGTGCTCACCGCCGTCGGCCTACTCGGCGCGCTGCTCCTCCTGGCGACCCCACGAACGGCGCCGACCGGTGTGCTGGTCGGCGTGGCGGCGGTTGCCGGTCTCGCATTGATCGGATATCAGGGTCTCTGGGTGACGATGATCGCCGAGGCCGCCGGTCCAGAGCGCGTCGGCGCCGCCATGGGCTTCGCTGTCACCTTCGTAACCGCCTCGATCGCGGCCAGCCCGCCGCTCTACGGTCTCGTCGCGGATGCCACGGGGAGCTATCGCGCGATCTGGGCTGCGCTCGCCGGCGTCCTCGCACTTGCGTTCGTCCCCGCAGCATTGGTTCGCGAGAGTCGAATCTGACAGTCGGAACGTGGGGACATGTCGGGCGCCTGGCGCGAGGGTAGGCTCCCCGGCGTGGACGAGTTGCTCGCCTATCGCGACCGCTTCCCGATCCTCCGCGACTGCATTTACCTGATCAACCATTCGCTCGCGGCGATGCCGGCTGCGGCCGAGGACCGGCTGCTCGAGTACGCGCGGATGTGGCGTGAGCGCGGCATCCGCTCGTGGGGCGAAGGCTGGTGGGAGATGCCGGTCACGATCGGCGACCAGCTGGCGCGGATCATGGGTGCCGGGCCCGGCACGATCGTCATGCACCAGAACGTCACGGTCGCGGAGGAGGTCGTGATCTCGTGCTTCCGTACCGCGGCCATGCGGGACGGCGGGACGCGCAAGCGCGTCGTCTACGAGGAGGCCAACTTCCCGTCGGTGCGCTACCTCTACCAGGCGCAGCCCGACCTCGAGGTCGTCGCCGTCGAGGACGACCGCGCGATCGTCGAGGCGATCGACGAGCGCACCCTGCTCGTGCCGATCAGCCACGTGCTCTTCAAGAACGCCGAGATCCAGGACGTCGAGCCGATCGTGCGCCGCGCGCACGAGGCCGGCGCGTACGTCGTGCTCGACTGCTACCAGTCGGCCGGCGTCGTCCCGTTCGACCTCACCGCGCTCGACGTCGACTTCGCGGTCGGCGGCAGCGTCAAGTGGCTCTGCGGCGGACCGGGGGCAGGCTGGCTCTACGTCAGGCCGGACCTCGCGGAGCGGCTCGAGCCCACGTTCGTCGGCTGGCAAGGCCACGCGCGTCCGTTCGCATTCGAGCCGGAGCTCGAGTACGCGCCCGGCGTGCGTCGCTTCCTGACGGGCACCCCCAACGTGCCCGCGCTGTACGCGGCGAGCGCCGGCTACGACGTGATCGAGGAGGTCGGGGTCGAGCGCATCCGCGAGCGCTCGCTCCTGCTCACGTCGCTGCTCATCGAGCTGCTCGAGGACGCCGGCTTCGAGATCTCGAGCCCGCGCGAGCCCGCACGTCGCGGCGGCACGGTGCTCGTGCGCACCCCGGATGATGCCGCCGTGCATCGCGAGCTCGGAGAGCGGGGCATCATCTGCGACTTCCGGCCCGATGCGGGCATCCGGCTCGGGCCGCACTTCTACAACACGGAAGACGAGCTGCGCCAGACGGTCGCCCAGCTGGTCGAGATCGTCGAGAGCGGCGCGTTCCTCCGGCACGCCGGCGCCGCCGCGCGTTTCTGATTTCTGATTTACAGGTCTTACGTTTGGCTTTTTGAAGCCAGGAGACAACACGGTGGATGAAGGCATTTGCCCTGCTCACCGGGCTCTTCGTGGCTGCATTCCTTGTACCGTCCGCGCTCGCCGCCCAGCTGATCGACCGTAACGCGACCGGCGTCACGATCTCGGCGAACTCGAAGGGCGAGGCACTTCTGACCTATCACAAGGCCGGCGCGGTGAAGCACATTCTCGTCTGGGGCGCGGAGAACGCCCGCGTGCCGGCGGCCGGCGGCAAGCAGGTCAAGTTCAGCCTCGACTACTCGGGCGGCTACGGGAAATACCACACCGTCTACTGGAAGACGTTCAAGAGCACGTGCGGCCAGTACGACGGGCCCGCAATCCCGAACATGGTCGCTGCCTGCCGCGCAGCGGACGGCAGCTACTGGGCCGCGCAGAGCTGGCCCCAGCCGCTGCCGGATCTCGGGTTCACGCCCTGGACGCCGGTGTTCGCGGCCAACTGGCTCGAGGTCTCGCACTGGACCGGCGATCTCGCGAAGCTCGAGATCCAGTCGAACTGGGTCTACGGCGGCAGGTTCCAGAGCCTCTTCGGCCGCCTCACGTACGGAGGATCCGGCGTGTACGGGTTCGGCACGACGAACGTCGGGGCGCCGACCGACAACTTCGGGCGCCTCATCTATCTCGACACGCACGACTCGACCTACGGCCCGGGGTGGAGACGCGAGAACTCGTTCGTGCCGCACAACCCGAGTGGCGTCTTCTGTTACGGCTTCTACACCTTCGACCCGACGAAGGGCGGCTACCAGCATCCGCCGGGCCAGACCGCGCAGCGCGGACCTGGACTTGGCGACCAGTACCGGCTGACGGCCTCCGGGCCCGGCGTGACGCCGAATATCTCGGCGCTCCTCTCCGCCTTGCATCCGTTCGACAAGAACAACCCGAACGACGTCGACTACCAGCGCCAGCAGGCGGCCGTGCTGACGTCCTGGGGCGACAAGCAGTGCCGCGCGGGGCTTTCGTAAAGATGTCGTAAGCGTTGAGGCTCGTACCGCCTTCGAGGGATAGGCGGTTCGCGCTGCGGCGGCGAGCCTTGGAGCATGCTCCGCATTGCCGCCCTGGCCGCCTGTGCACTGGTCTGGCTCACTGCCGCTGGAACCGCGTCTGCCGCGCAGCTGATCGACCGCGACGCGTCCGGTGTCCAGATCCGTGCGAACGGCAAGGGCGAGGCGCTCTTCACCTACCGCAGCCACGGGGTCGCGCGGCACGTGCTCGTCTGGGGCGCGATCAACGCGCGCTTCCCGAGCGCGGGCGCGAAGCAGGTCGAGTTCAAGGTCGACTACTCCGGCGGCTGGCGCACGCGCCATACGACGAGCTTCACCGGCAGCTGCGGTCCGTACGACGGGCCGGCTCTCGCGAACGTCGTCGCCGCGTGCAAGGCGCCCGACGGGACGTACTGGGCGGCGCAGAGCTGGCAGCGCCCGCTTCCCGATCTCGGCTTCGCGCCGTGGAGGTCCCAGCTCGCGCAGCACTGGCTCGAGGTCTCGCACTGGACCGGCCCGCTCGCGCAAATCGAGACGGGAACGAACTGGGTGTACGGCGGCCGCTTCGAGAGCGTCTTCGGCCGCTACACATACCTCGAGCATCCGGTCTACGGCTTCCACACGACGCAATTCGGTGCGCCGACCGATCGGTTCGGCCGGCTGATCTATGTCGACACGTTCGACTCGGTGTACGGTGCGGGCTGGCGTCGGGAGAACTCGTTCGTCCCTCACAACCCGACGGGTGCCTTCTGTTACGGCTTCTACACCTTCGATCCGACGAAGGGTGGCTACCAGCATCCGCCGGGGTGGTCTGGCATGCGCGGGCCCGGAACGGGGGAGCGCTACCGCATCACCGCAGGTGGCCCCGGTGTGACGCCGAACGTCGCGACGATCGTGACGGGGCTCCATCCCTTCGACCGTGTGAACCCGGACGACGTCGCATGGCAGGCGCAGGAGTCTGCCATGCTTCTTTCGTACGACGACCGCCTTTGCCGCGCCGGCGTCTCGTAGCGCTCGCCGCGCTTGCGGCGGTCCTCGTCGTCGTCTCCGCCGCAGGCGGCGCGGCGGCTCCCGCGCCGACGCTCACCGTCACCCAGGTGACGTCCGGTTTGAACGACAGCTCGAGCGGCGGCTACGAGCCCCCCGACGTCACGCTCGCGGCGGGCCCCGGATTCGTCATGGAGCTCGTCAACCTCGCCGCGCGCACGTGGCGCACCGACACCGGCGCTCCGCAGCTGCTCACGACACAGACCCTCGCTGCGTTCTTCGGTGCCGGTACCGACCGGCTCACCGATCCGCGCGTCCTCTACGACGCTCCGAGCGGCCGCTGGTTCGCGTCGATCTCCGACGTGGACACGGACAGCGTCTTGCTCGCCGTGTCGCGGGCGAGCGATCCGAGCTCAGGCTGGAGCCTGCACTCGTATGCCGCCGCGGGCTGCGCCGACCAGCCGCGCCTCGGTGTCGCCGACGGTGTCGTCGTGCTCGCCGCCGACCTCTTCAGGAGCTGCGACGAGGGATTCTCGCCTGCGCTCGGCAACGAGCTCTGGATCGTGAACAAGGAGCAGCTCGTCGCCGGCGTCGCGAGCCCGGCGTTCACGACTCATGGTCCCGACCGCTCGTACGAGAGCCTGGCGCCGGTCCAGTCGATGTCCTCCACGTCGACCGAATACGTCGTCGGGGTCGATAGCCCGGCGTCCCGCGTCGCCCACCTGCTGACCGTCGACGGCGTTCCGCCTGCCGCGGTGCGCGTGCAAGAGGCGGCATCGCTCCCGATCTCGCCGCTCTCGCCGCCGCCGCCCGCGCAGCAGCCGCCGACCGGGACCGGGCGCCGGCAGCCTTCGATCGAGACGAACGACGACCGCGTCCTCGACTCCGTCTGGGAGAACGGGAAGCTGTGGTTCTCCGCGAACAGCGGCTGTATGCCCGCGGGTGACACAGCGCTGCGCTCGTGCGCACGGGTGATCGAGATCGCGACCGCGACCCAGTCGGTCGACTGGGACACCGACTTCAGCGACGCGGGCTCGCACCTGTTCTTCCCCGCCGTCCGGCCGGACGCCTCCGGCAACCTCGTGATCGTCTACGGCGAATCGGGCATCGCCGTGCTGCCGCGGATCGTCGTGGTCGGGCGTGCGCCCGACGGCAGCCTCAGCACGCCGGTCGTGGTCGTGCAGAGCGCGGGCCAGCACGAGGGCGGTCGGTACGGCGACTACTTCGGCACAGCGCGCGACCCTGTGCACCCCGAGCTCGTCTGGGTTGCAGGCGAGCAGGGCGTCGACGTCCAGGGAGCGCGCGGCTGGAGCACGGCGCTCGCTGCGGCACAGGTCACCTCAGCAGGGGTGGCGCCGCCGGCCGTGCGCACCTTGGCGCCTCCGCGCGTGAAGGCGCGTGCCGTGACGGGACGCGTCGGCGTCGCGATCCGCCTTTCCTACACGGCGCTCGACGACGGGCCGGCGGTTCAGGAGCGCGTCGTGGTCAGCGCGAAGAAGGCGGTCGTGTTCACGGCGACGACCACGGCGCACCTGGCGAGTGGCCGGAGCTACTCCGTGGTCTGGCATCCGGCGAAGCGGCCGCGTGGGACGTACTCCTGGTGCGTGCGCTCGATCTCCAGCGACGGGACGCAGTCGCCGCAGAGCTGCTCGACCGTGACGCTTCGTTAGCAGGCGGTATCAGCCATCTACAAGGAGATCGACCAGCCGCTGCGCGTACGCCGGCGCGGTCGGCTCGTCCTCGTGGCGAAAGTAGACGTAGGTGGGTTCGGTCGCGCGGTGTAGCCGCTCGGCGAGCTCGCTCAGTGCGACCTCGTCGTACGGCGGCTCGCGCAGGCGGAGATAGCGGAAGGGCGCCGGCGTCTCGAGGTCGTTCACGCGCACCGCTCCCGCCGCGGCGAGCCGTTCCTCGACGCCGTTCCACGACGGATGCTCGAGGTCGAAAGCCAGGCGGAGCCCCCCACTGTGAGAGGCATCGTTCAACGAGCCGAGCAGGAGCTCGAGCGCGCCGTCGTCGCGCGCGCTCTGCAGCGACACCCGGACCGGGCCGAGCTTGTCGCCGAGCGTGCGCACGCGGGACTCGAACACGTCGAGTGAGCGCAGGCGGTTGCCGGGGAGCTTGGGCGCGAACTCGAAGCCGTCCGGCGCCTGGCCGGCCCAGCGGCGGAACTGCTCCTCGGACGGGAGCCGGTAGCCCGTCGTGTTGAGCTCGACCGTCGGGAACCGTCCGGCGTAGAAGCCCAGGAACTCGGCCGGATCGAGGCCGGCCGGGTAGAACCCTGGCCGCCACGTGGGATATGACCACCCGGAGGTTCCGACGAGCACACTGCCGACCGAGAGCGGGTTTACAGTTCGCGGTCCTTTGGCCACCGTGGAAACTGTGACAGTTCCCGTCGAGACCTTCACCGAGGAGGAGCGCGAGCGGCTCGCGCCCCACTTCACGAACCTCGATCGGCCCGTGTTCGGCCTCGTGAACCTCCCCGAGACCGTGAAGGGCGCGATGTTCGCCCGCTACTCGCGCTACCCCGGGACGCTGCGGCGGATGTTCCTCGACGAGTTCGCCGACTCGCTGCCCGCTGTGTCGGTCAGCACCGGGTTGTCGGGGATCGCAAGTGCCGAGGGGCAGCGCGCAGCGGATCTCTACGAGCGGATCTTCGTCGGCTACGGCGACGACTCGGTGGCGCAGCTCGGTGGGGCGCACGTCGCGATGGAGTGGACGTCGAACCTGCTGACGAAGATCCTCCAGCGACCGCGCCTTGCGGCGTACCTCGAGCAGTCGACGCGCTACATCGCGTACGACACGCAGCTCGACGCGTACGGCTACCGGTATCACCGCGACGCGCGCTTCGGCCCCGAGTACGAGCGCGCGATGGACGACCTGTTCTCGACGTACAGCCGGCTGCTCGAAGGCGTGTCGGCGTGGGTCGAGGGCGAGTTCCCGCGCAGCCCCGACGAGTCAGCCGCCGCTCACACACGCGCGGTGCGTGCCAAGGCGCTCGACCTCGTGCGCGGCCTGCTGCCGGCGGGGTCGCTTTCGCACATGGGCATGTACGCGAGCGGCCAGACGTACGAGCAGCTCGTGCTGCATCTGCTCGCGCATCCGCTCGCCGAGGCCCGGGCGTACGGCGCGATGTTGCTCGAGGAGCTGCAGAAGATCATCCCGAGCTTCGTCGCGCGCGTGCCCCGTGAAGATCGCGGCGGCCGCTGGGTCGAGTTCCTGCGCGAGCGGCGCGGCGCCGCAGACGCCGCCGCCGCGAGGCTCGGCCTCGGCGAGGAGACCGGCGTGGCCGCGCCGTCGGTGCGCCTGCTCCGCTCGCACGGGACGGAGGAGGAGCTGCTCGCGGCGCTGCTCTACGAATCCACGGCGACCGGGGAAGAGGAGGCGCTCCGCGCGGTGTCGCGTCTGGAGCCGGCGGAGCGCGTGGAGCTCCTGCGCGAGCTGATCGGCGAGCGCGAGAACCGCCGCCACCGGCCCGGGCGCGGCTTCGAGACGCTCACGTACCGCTTCGAGATCGTCTCGGACTACGGCGCATTCCGCGATCTCCAGCGCCACCGCCTGCTCACCTGCCAGTGGCAGCGGCTCACACCCGACCTCGGCGCGGACGTTCCACACGAGGTCGTGGCCGCAGGCCTCGGCGGCGAATACGAGCGCGCACTCGAGATCTCCCGTGGCGAGCACGCACGGCTACGCGGCCAGGGCCTCGTGGAGGAGGCCCCGTACGCGCTCTGCCTCGCGTTCCGCATCCGCTACGTCCTCGAGCTCGACGCGCGCGCAGCGCTGCACCTGATCGAGCTCCGCTCCGGGCGCGAAGGCCATCCGTCGTACCGCGCCGTCGCGCACGAGATGCGCCGCGCGATCGCCGGCGTACATCCGAACGTCGCCGCCGCGATGAGCTTCGTCGACGACTCGACGGAGGAGCGCCTCGAGCGGCTGCTCTCCGAGATGCGGAACGAGGCTGGTGGTCAGACCACCACTGGCTAGATCGAGGGCCGGAGCACGATCGGCCCGGCCACGTGGTGCCCCGGCAGCTGCTTCGTGACGACCCAGGTGTCGCCCTGCCGCACGTCGTAGGGCGCGTTGAGCCAGACGGATGCGCCGTGGTCGCGGCCCGCGACGACGAACGTCCCGCAGGGCGCGTACGGCTTGCCGTTCCGCATCAGGTACACCATGTAGTAGCCGCGCGCCGGCAGCTTGGGCAGCCCGGTGACCGAGATCTGCATCGGCCAGTTTCCGGCCGCGTCGACGGGCTGGATGCGTAGCGACGCGAGTGCTCCGGGCGCCGCCTTCGTCCCGACGAGCGACAGCGTGTGTCCGGCCGAGAGCCCGTCGCCCTTGCCGTTGCCCGTGATGTAGCCGCCGAGGAACGCGATCGTGACGAGTGCCAGTGCAGCGGCGAGCAGCGCGACCCGATGCCCGGCGCGGCGCGGCCGGCGCTGCAGCGTCATCGCGAGCGTCGGGCCGGCCTCGATCTCGGGCGAGAGCTCGGCCGGAGGGCCGGCCTGGAGCAGGAGGTTGTGCACGGTGCGCAGGCGCTCGCGCTCCGCCGGCTCGACGTCCGGGCCGATCAGCTCGTCGAAGTTCAGCGTGCGTGTCACGAGAGCTCTCCCTCCAGCAGGTCGGCCAGGCGCGCGAGTGCGCTCCTCGTCCGGGTCTTCACCGTGCCGAGCGGGATGTGCAGGTACTCCGCGACCTCGCTCTGCGACAGTTCGCTCCAGTAGGCGAGCTCGAGCACCTCCCGTTCCTTCTCGGGCAGCTCTCCGAGCGCCCGATGGACGCGCCAGGCGACGAACGCCGTCTCTGCACGGTCCGCCGGGCCGGGCTCGCTCGAGGCGGTGTCGGGCACCTCGGCCGGCTGCTCGACCTTCGCCCGCTGCCGGTCGACGATGGCGTTGCGCGCGACGGTGTACAGCCACGGCGCGGCGGGCCCGCGTTCGGGACGGTAGCTCTGGGCGGAGCGCCACACCGCGGCGAACGTCTCCTGCACCGCATCCTCCGCGCGCTGCCGGTCCCGCAAGCGCCGGAGCGCGAGGCCGAAGACCGGGCGGACATACCGCTGGTACAGGAGCTCGAAGGCCTCCCGGTCGCGGTCGGCGACGCGCACGAGGAGGTCGGTGTCGCTTTCCCTGTCGACGAGACGCTCCTCCCTCGACTGGTCGGTCGGCTGCGGCGGTGAAACGGGGTGCAGGCGTGCGGGGCTGTCGAGCGTGAGCTCCATGTCGTCACCGTTGTTACGCACGTCGGCCCATTTCGGATTCACAAGTCATAGCACTGCTTGCACAACCTTTACGCGGAACGGTGCTTGCCGTTACACGCACACGGGGATGTTGTGACTGTGACTGACACAGGAATCAAGGAGGAAACACGATGAGAATTGTCGCAGCCATGCTGGCGACCGCGGCGGCCGTGCTCGCACTGGCGGCGACGGCCGGCGCAGCCACGATCAGCGTCCAGATCAAGAGCACAGGCTTCTCGCCGAGCACCATCGCGCTCAACCACGGCGATCAGGTCACGTGGAAGAACACCGACAAGGTCGACCACCAGGTGGTGGCCGACGACGGCTCGTTCGCGTCCCCGATCCTGCACGCGGGGCAGTCGTACACCGCCACGTTCAGCCGCGCAGGGACGTTCCGCTACCACGACTCGTACGCGGCGAAGCACACCGGCAAGATCACGGTGAAGGGCCCGCCCCCGTCGCTGACGCTCGCGCTCTCCGCGCCGATCGTCGACTACGGCACCGTTGTGACGCTCAGCGGCGCGATCTCGACGGGTGCGGCAAACCAGTCCGTGGAGATCGACGCACAGCCGTATGGCCAGGCGTCCCCGATCCAGCTCGTCATCCTCAAGACCGGCACGGGCGGCACGTTCTCGTACACCGTCACCCCGTCGATCTACACGACGTACGTCGCACGCTGGAACAACACTGCCAGCGGGACCGTGCTCGTGCAGGTCGCGCCGAAACTGCGGCTCCTCGTCGGCGGCAACGGCTACATGAAGGCCGCGCTGACGGCGCCGATATCAATGGCAGGCAAGCACGTCTCCCTGCAGCGGCTCTCGTCCTTCGGGCAGTGGGTGAACCTTGTGAACCTCACCCTCGGCACGCTGAACGGCAGGCTCTTTAAGCCGGCCCTCTATCTGCCCAAGGGTATCTCGCACATCCGCGTGTTCCTCTCGGTCAACCAGGCCGGCAACGGACTGCTCTCCGCGCAGAGCGGCACCCAGACGGTCAACCGCGTGAAGTGAGCGCGCGTTCGTGTATCG
>DATCOE010000029.1:0-18610 GCA_036564885.1 Gaiellaceae bacterium
ATGGCGATGGTGCTCGCGGCGCTCTGCGCCCAGGGCACCTCGACGATCGGGAACGTGCGCGAGATCGACCGCGGCTACGAGCGCATCGACGAGCGGCTGCGCACGCTCGGCGCGTCGATCCAACGCGTCAACCTCTAGTAGATGGCTAGCGGCGCGACCGCGCGGCGGCGACCGCGATGGTCAACGGCACCGACGTCGAGGTCGCGACGCCCGAGGCGTCGAGCGCTGCAACGGTGAAGGAGTAGGAGTGCCCGCGCGCGAGCGTCAGCGTCGTGCTCGTCTGCTGTGTGCCGGAGAGCACGGTCGTCGACGGGCTCGAGTCCGTGCTGAGCGAGAGCGTGTACCGCGGGGCGCCGCCGCTCCAGTTCAGCCGCATGCGTGTGTCGACGCGGTTGCCCGAGAGCAGAACGCCCGGCTCCCCGGCCTGTGCGCGGGCGACGGCCGCGGCGACGTCAATGACACCGAAGCCGAGCTCCGGGGTCCAGCGACCGGCGCCCGAGGCCGTCTGCTTGAGGATCTGCGCCACCTGCGGCGCGGTGAGCGACGGGTTCGCCGCCCAGACGAGTGCGGCGGCGCCCGAAACCTGCGGCGCAGCGAACGACGTCCCGCTCGCGTAACCGTAGAGGCCGCTCTGCGAGCCGGGTAGCGGACTCCGTGGATAGACCGCCGGTGAGGCGTCCTGCGACACCGCGCCGAAGACGTTCTCGCCGGGCGCCGCGAGCGACACCCACGAGCCCATGTTCGCGAACGGCGCGCGCAGCCCGGTGGAGCCCGATGCGGTGACGGCGAGCCCGGAGCCGCCGGCACCATTCGACCCGGCGGGTTGGAGGAGCGCGGCGGGGTACTCGACCGGGTTCCCGTCGGCGTATTCGTTGCCGACGGCCGCGACAAGGAGGGCACCGTGCTGCACGGCGTACTGGATCGCGCGCTGCTCGGTGACCGACGTCGTCGGCCCACCGACGCTCAGGTTGATGATCTTCGCCCCGTGATCGACGGCGTACATGATCCCTGCGGCTTCGTCCATGTCCGTGAACGAGCCACGTGCGCTGCCGGCCTTGACGACGAGGAGTTGCGCGTCGCCGCCGGCGCCGGCGATCCCGTCTCCGTTCGTCACCGAGCCGGCGGCGAGCGAGGAGACGAACGTGCCGTGGCCGTTCGCGTCGCGCACGTCGACGCTCCCCGTGCGCGTGTTGTACGCACCCGGCGATTTCGCGGAGAGATCAGGTGCCGCGAGATCCGCGCCCGTGTCGATCACGGCAATCCGCAGAGCGGAGGCGGCGCGCAGGACCGACGCCGGCACGGCGTCGCCGTGGATGACGCGGTACTGCCACTCCCACACTGCGCGCGGCGTCATCGACGCGAGGGTGAGCCCGGGCTCCGCGACGGCGAGGCGCGCCGCCGTCCGCTGTACGAAGCGGATCCCCGGCGCGCGGCGCAGCGTCAGGGCGACACGGCCCGGAGTCGTCGTGCGAACCTCGGCCACGTGCAAGGCAGAAAGCCTTCGCACGACGATCGCAGGCGTCGTGCGAAGCGCCGCCGCGAGCGCTTGCTCGCTCTCGTAGCCGACCGAGAGCCGCACAGAGACGTGTCCGGCAGCAGGGCGTGCGGAACTGCTGCGGCCCGGCGAGGTCGAGAACACGACTCCCCCCAAGACGGCCGCGATCCCTACCGCAGCTACCCACCGCATACTCCCCATATACAGAGGACAGACCGTACACCGGATCCCCCCGACGGGGAGGGCCGTTCGGCCTATCTTTGCAAGCCATAATGCGCGCGCTCCAGAGGCTCTCAAGCCTCCTGGTAGCCTGCGCGCGACGATGGGAGCGCCCGACCATGCAGCCGGACGGAGCGAAATCCGCGTGGAGCTCCGCGGCACGGGCGCTGCGACGATCGAGACCGGCCTGCCGGTGCTCGACCGGCTGCTCGAGCGGCTCGTCGAGGTCGCCCGCTTCGACGTCACCCTCGAGGTGCAGCCCGGCGGCGCCGAGGCGGAGATTTCCGAGGCCGGAAGCGCCCTCGGGCGCGCGCTCGCAGGGCCGCTCCGGAGCGGCCGCGGCTACGGCTCGGCGATGATGGCCTCATCCGAAGCGCTCGCGAACGTCGTCCTGGAAGCCTCGGACGCTCCGCTGCTCGTCTCGAACGTCGACCTCACCGAGGCGCGGATCGGCGGTCTCGGTACCGACGTCGCCCGCCGCTTCCTCGAGCGGCTCGCCGAAGGTGCGGGCATGACGCTGCATGTCCGGCTGCTGAACGGCACGGACACCCAGCACGTCCTCGAGGCGATCTTCAAGGCGCTCGGCGTCGCGCTGTCCGAGGCATGCGAGAGCAAAGGAGCCCAACGTGGCTGACAAGGCCGTGGTCCGTACCGAGGCTGCACCGGCGCCGTTTCAAGGCGCGCCCTACTCCCAGGCGATCCGAAGCGGGGACTTCGTTTTCGTGTCCGGCCAGCTCGCCCTGAAGCCGGGCGACAAGGAGCTCTCGGGCGGGACGATCGAGGAGCAGACCGAGCAGGTCTTCGCCAATCTCGCCGCGATTCTCGCCGAGGCCGGGACGAGCCTCGCCAAGCTCGTCAAGACGACCGTCTTCCTGCAGAGCCTCGACGACTTCCAGGGGATGAACTCGGTCTATGCGGCGCATGTCGGCGACCGCCCGCCCGCGCGCTCGACGGTCGAGGTCGCGAAGCTCCCCTCGAATGCCCTCGTCGAGATCGAAGCGATCGCACATCTCTAGAGGCTTGATGCGCAAGCCTCTAGGTTCACGGCCCGCGAGAATGGGCTCGTGAGGCAGGAGCTCGAGGACTACGTTCGCGACCTGGACCTCGACGCGTACCTCGTCGGCGGCGCCGTCCGCGACGAGCTGCTCGGCCTCGACTCGAAGGACGCCGACTTCCTCGTTCCCGGCCTCGACACCGACGGCCTGAAGCGCGCGCTCGAGCCGCACGGCCGCGTCGAGGACCTCGTGGTCGCCAACCGCCTCGTCGGCGTGCGGCTCCATCCAAGCGACAAGGCCGTGCGGCGCCTCGCCCCGGCGGGTATCGAGTTCGCGCCTCCGCGCAAGGAGGTGAGCACCGGGCCTGGTCGGCACGACTTCGAGATCGTCGCCGACCCGTCGCTTCCGATCGAGGACGACATGCGGCGCCGGGATTTCACCGTCAACGCGATGGCGCGGCGGCTCGCGACGGGCGAGCTCGTCGACCCGCTCGACGGGAAGAGGGACCTCGAGCAGCGTGTCCTCCGGACCGTCTCGGCCACGAGCTTCGCCGAGGATCCGCTGCGGCTCGTGCGCGCGCTCCGCTTCGTCTCTCAGCTCGGCGTCGAGCCCGACGCGTCGACGTTGCAGCAGATGCGCGACGAGGCGGCGTCGGTTCGCCTCGTGTCAGGCGAGCGCGTCGGTGGAGGGCTGCACGCAGACGGGCTCGGCGAGCTGTCGAAGCTCCTGTTGGGACATGAGCCGGCGCGCGCGCTGCGGCTCGCGCGCGACACCGGTGTGCTCGTCGAGCTACTGCCGGAGTTCGAGCGCGCGATCGGGTTCGAACAAGAGAGCCGCTACCACGATCTAACCGTCGACGAGCACACGTTCGCCGTCGTGCAGGCGGCCGCGGACGCCGGAACCTCGCTCGCGGTGCGCCTCGCGGCACTCTTCCACGATCTCGGGAAGCCGCACGTCGCCTGGCGCGGGCCGGACGGAAGGCTGCACTACTACGCGAAGGCCGGCTGCTCGCAGCGCAGCCACGAGCAGGTCGGCGCGGAGCTCGCCGGAGGCGCGCTGAACCGACTTCGCTACCCCAACGCGCTGCGCTCGCGCGTCGGGCGGATCGTGCGCCATCACATGTTCCAGGTCGGGAGCGGCGACCCGCTCCGCGCGCGGCGCTTTCTCGCGAAGTACGGCGACGAGCTCGCCTTCGAGCTCGTCGACCTCAAGGAGGCCGATTTCCGCGGCAAGCGGAGCGAGCGAGAGCCGCCGCTCGCAGATCTCGCCAAGGTCGGCAGCTTTCGGGAGGCGCTCCAGCGCGAGCAAGAGAGCCCGCATCGCCTTGCGGATCTCGCCGTGGACGGCAACGACCTGCTCGAGCTGGGATTCAGCGCGGGGCCCGAGCTCGGACACGTACTCCAGAGGCTGCTGCACGACGTCGTCGAGGAGCCGTCGGCGAACACGCGCGATACGTTGCTCCGGCGTGCGGCCGGACTTCTGAAAGGCTCTCACAGGTGAGCGACATCGAACTCGTCGACTGGCAGATCCCGGGGCCGTATCGCGTCGCGTTCTCGACCCGGCTCGGCGGGGTGAGCGAGGGCGTGTTCGCATCGCTCAACCTCGGGATTCTCACGGAGGACGATCCGGCGAGCGTCGTCAAGAACCGGACCCGGCTGTGCGATGCCGTCGGCGCCGATCCCGACGGCGCGACGATGGCCTGGCAGCGCCACGGGGCGACCGTTACGCGCGCCCGGCCGCGCGGCATCGTCACGCCGGGCACGGTGTACGACCATTGCGACGGGCTGTGGAGCGACGAGCCCGGTCGCGCAATGCTGCTGCTCACGGCGGACTGCATCCCGATCGCGCTCGCGCGTGGAGGCGACGAGACGCCGGCCGTCGGCATCCTCCACGCGGGCTGGCGCGGACTGCTCGCCGGCCTCGTCGCGACAGGCGTGCGCGCGCTCGGCGTCCCGGGCCTGACGGCTGCGATCGGCCCGAGCATCGGCCCGTGCTGCTACGACGTGGGCGAGGAGGTCGCGGCGCCGTTCCGCGAGGCATTCGGCGACGACGTCGTCCGTGACGGCAAGCTCGATCTCTGGACGTCGGCGGAGCGCGCTCTGCGTGCTGCCGGCTGCGCCCACGTCGACCGCTTCGACATCTGTACGTCATGCGACGCCGCGCGCTTCTTCTCGCATCGGCGCGACCACGGCAAGACAGGCCGTCAGGGTGTCATTGCCTACGTCGTCTGAGCAGATCGCCGAGCGCTACGCCGCGCTGAAGGACGAGGTCGGCACCGGGGTCACCGTCGTCGTCGCCACCAAGTACCTCTCGGTAGACGAGTTGCAGGTGCTCGTCGACGCCGGGGTCGACGTGGTCGGAGAGAACCGTGCACAGGATCTCGAGGCGAAGCACGCGCGCTACGGGGACGCGTTCCGCTGGCACTACATCGGTCACCTGCAGAGCCGCAAGGCAAAGATCGTCAACGCGATCTGCGAGCTGTGCCACTCGCTCGACTCCGAGTCGGCCGCGGCCAAGCTGACCATCCCGGCTCTCGTGGAGGTGAACCTCTCGGGTGAGTCGACCAAGTCGGGTGTCGCGCCGGAGAAGCTCGGAGCGTTCCTCGAGTGCTATGCCCAGGTGCGCGGCCTGATGACGATGCCCCCTGCGACGGGCGACCCGGAGACGTCGCGACCGTACTTCCACCGCCTGCGCGAGCTCGCCGCGGAGCACGGCTTGACCGAGCTCTCGATGGGCACGAGCCAGGATTACGGGGTTGCGGTCGAGGAGGGCGCGACCTATGTCAGGGTCGGCTCGTCGGTATTCGGCAACCGCCGACCGCAGTAAGATTCGCCGCCATGGGCTTCGCAGACGTCTGGAACAAGACCCTCGTCTACTTCGGGATCGCCGAGGAGGAGGACTGGGACGAGGACGGCTACCTCACCGACGAGGAGTTGCAGCGCGTCTACGCCGACCGGCCGAACGTGCGCCGGCTGGCGCCGCGGCGCCGAAGCCGTGAGGAGTTCGACGACTGGACCGACCCCGAGTCGGGCGGACCGGCGGCGCGCACGAGCGTCCTTCGGCCGGCGCCTGCGCCGCGGCACGTCGAGCCGCGCCGGCTGCGCGGCGTCGAGAGCGTCCCGAGCGGCGGTGGGGCCGGCTCCGCCCGCGTCCATCTCGTGCTGCCCCGCAGCTTCAACGACGCCCAGCAGATCGCCGACCGCTTCAAGGAAGGCGTGCCGGTGATCCTCAACCTGCAGGGCTGCGACCAGGAGCTCGCGAAACGCCTCATCGACTTCGGGAGCGGCCTCACGTACGCGCTCGACGGCGGCATGCAGCGCGTCGCCGACAAGGTCTTCCTGCTGACGCCGCGCAACGTGGAGGTCTCAGCAGAAGAAAGGGCGCGCATCTTGGAACGCGGGGGCTTTTTCAACCAACAGTAAGCGGGGCGCGCAGCGCCCCATTCCGTCAGCTACCTGGTTCGCAACCAGGTCGCTGTGGCGCATGGTGGCCAGGGCGCGTGTCGGTCGACCTGGTTGCTCAGGAACCAGGTTGCAGCCGTTGGGTGGCGAGGAATCTCTTGGGCAAGCGCGAACGCTTCCGGGATGGGCGTAACAGCCACCGCAGCCTTGCTCGCCGACGCGATCGACCAGGCGAAGACGTTCGTCCACGTCTTCGTAACGATCTACACGCTCGTGATTCTGGCGTACATCGTCACGAGCTGGCTGCGGCTGCCGTACTCGCCCTGGTTGAACAGGATCCAGCGCTTTCTCTACGACGTCTCTGAGCCCTACCTGCGGCTCTTCCGCCGGGTGCTCCCTTCGCTGGGGCCGCTCGACCTGTCGCCGATGATCGGCGTGATCGTCCTGATCCTCGTCGACCAGGTGCTGGCACGGATCCTGGATCAGTTCCACTAAGAGGGGAGAGGCGATGGCACTCACACCAGTCGAGATCAGGCACATGACGCCGGGTACGGGGCTCTTCGGCTACAAGCGTGCGGCGATGGACAGGCTGCTCGACGAGATCGCGGCGAGCTTCGAAGACGTTTGGCGCGAACGCGCGGACCTCGCCGACAAGATCGAGCAGCTCGAGACCGATCTCGTGCGGTACCGCGAGCTCGAAGCGCTGCTGCGGACGACGCTCGTCTCCGCGGAGCGTGCGTCGGCCGAGCTGAAGGAGCAGGCGCGCCGCGAGGCCGACCTGATCCTCGGCGAGGCGCACGCCGAGGCGCGCGCCCTCCAGCGCACCGCGCGAACCGAGAACGAGCGCCTCACCACCGAGTCGCGTCGTCTCCGCGCTCAGCTCCGCGCGGCGCTCGAGACGATCGAAGAGGTCGAGGACGCGTGGCCGGCCGTCGAGGCTCCGGAGGCCGAAGCGGCGTAGAGCCGTGAGTACACTTGGACGCATGGCGGCGTCCACCCGAGTGCGGCTGCGCGTCAGCCCCGGCGCGGGCCGCGCACAGATCGTCGGCCGGTACGGAGACGCGTGGAAGGTGCGCGTCACCGCAGCGCCGGAGCAGGGGCGCGCGAACGAGGCCGTGCTGCGGCTCCTGGCCGAGGTGCTCGCCGTTCCCCGCAGCACGCTCGCGCTCGTTTCGGGCCACGGGGCCAGGGACAAGATCGTCGAACTGACCGGGCTCGGGCCGGCGCTCGTCGAGCGCCGTCTTGCATCCGCATCCGCGCCCGATCGAGGCAGAAAGGACCGGCGACCATGAGCAAGACCATCGGCACGAAACGGTTCCGCGCGACGCTTATCGAGGAGCGTGAGCGTGTCGAACGGGTGATCACGAACCTGCGCGACGAACATCCCGGCACCGCCGACGACGAGGTCGAGGACGTTTCCGGCCCGAGTGACAACCACATCGCCGAGACCGCGACCGCGACGCTCGACCGGGAGATCGACTTCACGCTCGAGGAGAACTCCGGCCAGGTGCTCGTGGAGATCGACGCGGCCCTGAAGAGGATCGACGACGGCACGTACGGGACGTGCACGAACTGCGGCAAGGAGATCGCGCAGGAGCGCCTCGAGGCCCATCCATGGGCTGCGCTCTGCATCGACTGCGCGAAGCAGGCCGAACACCGGTGACCGACCGCTCGTTGACGGATCCGCCGCGCTCGCAGCCGGCGCGCTCGCCCGACGTCCGCGTCGGCTCGATGCAGAACGGACTCGCGCCCGTATCGGTGGCCGAGCGGTCGCTTGGCGCCGGGCCGACCCAGTGGGTGAGCCTCGCCGCCATCGTGCTCGCGGCGCTCGCGGCGGACCAGCTGACGAAGCAGATCGTCACCGGCCACCTGCGGCTCGACGAGGGACACCACATCGTCGGT
The DNA here is from genome assembly GCA_036564885.1 of Gaiellaceae bacterium. GTDB lineage: Bacteria > Actinomycetota > Thermoleophilia > Gaiellales > Gaiellaceae > Palsa-739. The sequence continues at coordinate 8,013 of DATCOE010000029.1, forward strand.
CCGTTCTGGATCCACCACGTCCAGAACTCGGGGATCGCGTTCGGACTCCTCTCGAGCGCGACCGCCGCCGTGATCGTGCTCACGGGCATCGCCGTTTCCTGGATGCTCTTCTTCTTCGCACGCTCGGGCGCGCGGCACCCTGTGCTGCCCGTGGCGCTCGGGCTCGTGATCGGCGGCAGCCTTTCGAATCTGCTCGACCGCGTTCGGCTCGGCTATGTGACCGACTTCCTCGACCTTCGCTACTGGCCGGCGTTCAACCTCGCCGACAGCTTCATCGTGATCGGCGTCGGCATCCTCGTGACTGCGCTCGTCTTCGCAGAGCGGGAACCGCGCCGGGCGCGGCACGTCCGTGATGCGGCTGCACGTTCCTGACGGCGCGGCGGGCCGGCGGCTCGACAGCTTTCTTGCCGAACAGCCTGAGATCGGCTCACGGGCCGTCGCCGAGCGGTTGCTCGGAACGGGTGGCGTGCTCGTCGACGGTCGCGTCCGCCTGAAGAGCCACAAGCTCACCGGCGGCGAGGAGCTCGAGTTCGAGCCGCCCTCGGCGCCGAAGAGCACGCTCGAGCCGGAGGCCATGGATCTCTCCGTCCCGTACGAGGACGAGCACCTGCTCATCGTCGACAAGCCGGCGGGGCTCGTCGTCCATCCGGCGCCGGGGCACGCGCAGGGCACGCTCGTGCACGGCCTACTCGCGTACGACGTCGAGGGCGGCGACGAGCCGGATCGTCCCGGCATCGTGCATCGGCTCGACCGCGACACGTCGGGCCTGCTCGTAGTCGCACGCTCGCCCGAAGCGCACAGGCGGCTGCAGGAGCTCATCCGTGTGCGCGCGCTCGCGCGGGAGTACAGCGCACTCGTGGTCGGACGCCCGCGCTCGCGCAAGGGAACGATCGACGCGCCGATCGGCCGCGACCGCAGCGACGCCCAGCGGCATTCGCTCGACACCGACACTCCGCGGGAGGCCGTGACGCACTTCGAGGTCGACGAGCTGCTGGCGCGTCATGCGCTGCTCAAGGTCACGCTCGAGACGGGGCGGACTCATCAGATCCGCGTGCATCTCGCCGCGATCGACCTGCCGGTCGCGGGCGACCCGACGTACGGCCGGCCCGGCGAGCTCGGCCTCGAGCGGCAGTTCCTCCACGCGGCCCGGCTTGCGTTCGAGCATCCATTCACCGGTGCGCAGGTCGAGGTGCGCTCGCCGCTCCCGGCAGACCTCGAGGCCGCACTCGCAGCCGCGCGCGCGTGAGGGGGCCACTTCACCTGCCCCAGCGGGGCCGGGACCGCGGTACGGCAAAGCGTCCTCCACGCTAGACTTCCCGGTTCAGTCCCTTCTCCCCGGCGGTTCCACTGCCGTGGCGCGGTGCCGGCCTCTGAGGCCGGTGCGCCCCGAGCCCCGCCGGCAGCAACGCCCAACCAACCGAGGAAGGAGCACCATGGCAGTCGTCTCCATGCGCGAACTGCTGGAGGCCGGGGTCCACTTCGGCCACCAGACACGTCGCTGGAACCCGAAGATGCGCCGCTTCATCTTCACGGAGCGGTCCGGCATCTACATCATCGACTTGACGCAGACGGCGGAGCGCCTCGAGGAGGCCGCGCAATTCGTGCGCAACCTCGCTGAGCGCAACGGCACCGTGCTGTTCGTCGGCACGAAGAAGCAGGCGCAGGACGCCGTCGAGAACGAGGCGAAGCGCGTCGGCATGCCGTACGTCAACCACCGCTGGCTCGGCGGCCTGCTCACGAACTGGCGGACGATGTCCGATCGGATCGAACGCCTGCACGAGCTGCGCCGCCTGCGCGACGAGGGCCAGATGGAGCTGCTCCCGGCGAAGGAGCGCATCTCGATGGCCGGCGAGCTCGAGAAGCTCGAGGCGAACCTCGGCGGCGTCGCCGACATGCGCCGCCAGCCGGACGCGGTCTTCATCATCGACCTCAAGAAGGAGCAGCTCGCCGTGCGCGAGGCGCGCCGCCTCGGGCTGCCGGTCGTTGCGCTCGTCGACACGAACTGCGACCCGGACGAATCCGACTACGTCATCCCGGGCAACGACGACGCGATCCGGTCGTGCGACCTGATCACGCGGGTGATCGCCGACGCCGTCGCCGCCGGCAAGCAGAAGGTCACGGTGAAGGAGATGGCCAACGCCGCAGCACAGGAAGCCCGCGCCGCAGCACAGGAAGCCGCCGCAGCACAGGAAGCCGGCGCGGTACAGGAAGCCGGCGCCGCGGCACAGGAGCCCGGCGCGACGGCCGAGCAGGCTCCCGCGAGCGAGAACGGCGCGGGTGCGACGGCTGAGGCTGCCGCTGACTCTGAGGCGCACGCTGCGCCCGCTGCAGCGGCCGACGCTCCTGCCGAGACGGACGCCCCTGCCGCCTCCGAGGTGCCGCAGTAATGGCGGAGATCTCTGCGACTCTCGTCAAGGAGCTCCGCGAGCGCACCGGCGCCGGGATGATGAACTGCAAGCGCGCCCTGCAGGACACGAACGGCGACATCGACGCGGCCATCGTCCTCCTGCGCGAGAAGGGCATGGCAGGTGCGGCGAAGCGTGCGGGCCGCGAGACGACCGAAGGGCTCGTCGGCTACCGCCTCGCCGACGACGGCTCGAAGGGCACGATGGTCGCCGTCGGCTGCGAGACCGAGCCGGTCTCGAAGAACGAGGAGTTCCAGGCGTTCGCGAAGAAGGTGCTGGACACGGTCGACGCCGGCGGAGTCGACGCGACCTCTGAGCTCGAGACCGAGCGTACGGAGCTCGCCGCCAAGCTCGGCGAGAACATCACCGTCGCCGGAGCGGCGCGCTTCGAGGCTGTCGAGGGCGCGATCGTCGCCGCGTACGCGCATCCGCCGGCGAACAAGCTCGGCGTCCTGCTCCAGGTGCGCGGCGGCGACGCGGGGCTCGGACGCAAGGTCGCGATGCACATCGCGGCGGCGAAACCGCAGTGGATCGACCGCGAGGCCGTTCCGGCCGACGCGATTGCGGCGGAGCGCGAGATCTTCGCAAACTCCGACGAAGTACAGTCGAAGCCGGAGCAGGCCCGCGAGAAGATCGTCGAGGGCATGCTCGGCAAGCGTTTCTTCGGCGCAAATGTCCTCGTCGACCAGGAGTGGATCCACGACTCGGGCAAGACCGTCGGGCAGGTGCTGAAGGAGGCCGGCGCGGACGTGCTGGAGTATCAGCGCTTCTCGCTCGCCGGCTGACGCCGATGAGCGTGCAGCCCAAGGAGACCATCGACGCGCCGGAGGCCCTGACGACCGGCTTCCGGCGGGTCCTCCTCAAGCTCTCGGGCGAGGCGCTCATGGGTGGGCGCGACTATGGCATCGACCCGGACATGGTCGAGCCCCTCGCGCGCGAGATCGCGGTCGTCCGCGCGTCGGGCGTCGACGTCGCGATCGTCGTCGGCGCCGGGAACTTCTACCGCGGCCTCGCGGCAGCGGCGGAGGGGATGGAGCGTGCGACGGCCGACTACGCGGGAATGCTCGCGACGCTGCTGAACGCCCTCGCGTTGCAGGACGCACTCGAGCGCGCAGGCGCCGACACCCGGGTCCAGTCGGCGCTCACCGTCTCCGAGGTCGCGGAGCCGTACATCCGGCGCCGTGCGATCCGCCATCTCGAGAAAGGGCGGATCGTCATCTTCGCCGCCGGCACGGGCAATCCGTTCTTCACGACCGACACCGCTGCGGCGCTGCGCGCGCTCGAGATCGGCGCCGACACGCTGCTCATGGCGAAGCACGGCGTCGCAGGCGTGTACGACGGCGACCCAAGGGTCGACCCGAACGCGAAATTCCTGCCGCACCTCACGCACCTGGAAGCGATCGAGCGCGGGCTCAAGGTGATGGACACGACCGCGCTCTCGCTCTGTATGGACAACAAGCTCAGCATTCACGTCTTCGAGCTCGTCGACGGCAATATCGGTCGCGTCGTCTCCGGCGAGCACGTCGGCACAGTCATCGAGACTCCGTAGGAGGGCAACGAGCAATGGCAACCGTCGAGGACCTGGTGAAAGACGCGCAGACGCGGATGCAGAAATCCGTCGAGCACTCGCGGAACGAGTTCAACACCGTGCGCACGGGTCGCGCATCCGCGGGGCTTCTCGACCGCATCGACGTCGACTACTACGGCACGAAGACGCCGCTGAAGCAGATCGCCACAATCGGCGTACCGGAAGCGCGGATGCTGACTATCCAGCCTTTCGATCCGGGCTCGATCCGCAACATCGAGAAGTCGATCATGGAATCGGATCTCGGGCTGACACCGTCGAACGACGGCAGGATGATCCGCCTGCCGATCCCGCAGCTCACGGAGGAGCGCCGCAAGGAGCTCGTCAAGGTCGTGCGCGGGCTCGCCGAGGACCACCGGATCGCGGTGCGCGAGATCCGGCGCGATGCGATGAAGGGGCTGAAGGAGCTCGTCGACTCCGGCGTCGTAGGCGCCGACGAAGAGCACCGTGCGGAGGAACAGGTGCAGAAGCTCACCACCGACCACACGAAGCAGATCGACGACCTGTTGAAGCACAAGGAAGCGGAGGTCATGGAGGTCTGAGTGGCCTGACCGGCAACACCGGCCAAACCACTAGCCTCCGGACCGTGTCACTTCTCCCGCGTACCGATGCCGACCCCGTCGAGGCGCACGGCCTGCCCGAGGTCGCGCGCGCGGTGGCGATCATCATGGACGGCAACGGCCGCTGGGCCGGCGCCCGGGGAGTCGGCGTGGCGGACGGCCATCGTGCCGGATCGCGCGCGCTGCGGCCCGTCGTCGAAACGGCGATCGACCTCGGTGTCGAGTCGCTCGCCGTGTACGCATTCTCGACCGAGAACTGGTCGCGCTCCGGCGAAGAGGTCGAGGCGCTGATGGAGATCTTCGGCGAGACGATCGACCGCGAGCTCTCCGACCTTGCGCAGGAGGGTGTGCGCACCCGCTTCGTCGGCCGCCGCGACCGCGCACCCGAGTGGCTGCAAGCGAAGATGGCGGAGCTCGAGGAGGCGACGGCAGGCAAGACGAGGCTCAATCTCTGGATCGCGTTCGACTACGGCGGACGCGCGGAGCTCGTCGAGGCCGCGCGGCGCATCGCCGAGAGCGACGTCGACCCGGAGGACATCGACGAGGCGCTCCTCGCCCGCCACCTGTACGCGCCCGGCATGCCCGACCCGGATCTCGTGATCCGCACGTCGGGCGAGCTGCGCGTCTCGAACTTCCTCCTGTGGCAATCCGCGTATGCGGAGTTCGTGTTCGTCGACACGCTCTGGCCCGATTTCGGGCCGGACGAGTTCCGCGCCGCAATCGAGGACTATGCGAGCCGCCGCCGTAGATTCGGCGGACGATGACCGCGTTCATCTCCCGCATCCTGGTCGGCGTGATCGGCCTTCCCGTCGTGCTCGGCGCGGTCTGGGTCGGGGGCTGGTGGCTCTTCGGCCTCGTGGCAGGTGCAGCGGCGATCGCGGTGCACGAGTTCGTGACGATGGCACGCCCGCTCCGCCCGCTCGCGCCGGCGGTCTACATCGGCGTGCTGCTCGCGCTCACGGGCGCGCACAACGGCGGCGTCGTCTGGATGGTCGGCGGCGCGCTCGCGACGTTCGTGCTCGCGTTCGTGCTGAACGCGTTCGCCAGGACGCGCGCGCCGTCGACGGTGGCAATCGGGGCGACGGTTCTCGGCGCGACGTGGATCGGCCTCGGCCTGGGACACATCCTGCTGCTCCGCGAGCTGCACGACAAGGCGCGCCTCCTGGCCTTCACCGTGCTGATCACGGTGTGGGCCGCCGACACCTTCGCGTACTTCGCAGGCCGACTCTTCGGACGTCACAAGCTCGCACCGTCCCTGTCGCCCGGCAAGACATGGGAGGGCTTCCTCGTCGGTTCGCTCGCGGGGATCTTCGCGTCGTTCATCGCGCTTTACGACACGCGCGACACGTACCTCACGAGTTGGCAGGCGGTGGTGCTCGGACTCGTGGTCGTGCTCGCCGCGGCCTCCGGGGATCTCTTCGAATCGATGCTGAAGCGCGACATGGAGGTGAAGGACACCGGCCGGCTGCTCGGCGGCCACGGCGGCGTGCTCGACCGGATCGACTCGCTGCTCTTCGCGTCGGTGGCGGCCTTCTACCTCGTGCTGGCCTTCGGCTACGCGTAACGGTCGGCCGGGTTCCTAGCGCCTACACTGGCCGCGTGAAACGGGTCGCCCTCCTTGGCGCCACCGGCTCGATCGGGCGCCAGGCGATCGAGATCGTTGCCTCGCACCCGGGGCTCGAGCTCTGTGCCGCCGCGTCGGGGTCCACGTCCCTCGACGGCGTCGACGCCCCGCTGAAGCAGGTCGGCGGCGATCTCACCGAGCTCCTGGAGCGCGCACAACCGGACGTCGTCCTGAACGCCGTCGTCGGCTTCGCGGGCATCCACGCGACGCTCTGGGCGCTCGAGCACGGCGTCGACCTCGCGCTCGCGAACAAGGAGAGCCTCGTCGCCGGCGGCGAGCTGGCGCTCGCCGCTATGGCCCGCGGGGGCGGACGCGTGCTGCCGGTGGATTCCGAGCATTCGGCTCTGTTCCAGCTGCTCGAGGGGAGAGATCGCGGGCAGGTGCACTCGCTCGTGCTTACCGGCTCGGGCGGGCCGTTCCGGGGGCGCACGCGTGATGAGCTCGCCGACGTCACGCCGGAGCAGGCGCTCGCACACCCGACCTGGAGCATGGGGCCGAAGATCACCATCGACTCGGCGACCCTCGCCAACAAGGGCCTCGAGCTGATCGAGGCGCACTTCCTCTTCGGGATCCCGTACGCCGGCATCGAGGTGGTGCTCCAGCCGACGTCGATCGTGCACTCGCTCGTGCGCTTCCGCGATGGGGCGACGCTTGCGCATCTCGGCTATCCGGACATGCGCGTGCCGATCTCGTACGCGCTCGCGTATCCGGAGCGCGCCGCGACCCCCGTCGCGCCGCTCGACTTCTCGGCGCTGACGCTCGAGTTCCAGCAGCCGGACACCGAGACCTTCCCGATGCTCGCGCTCGCACGCGACGCGGGGGAGAGGGGCGGGACCGCACCCTGTGTCTTCAACGCGGCAAACGAGGTGGCGGTGGCAGCGTTCCTCGCCGGCCGCCTGCCGTTCCTCGCGATCGCAGAGGTGGTCGCGGATGCGCTCGCGCGATCGGACGGCGCACCCGCGCGCGACGTGCACGACCTGCTCGAAGCGGACGGCGCAGCGCGAAGGCTCGCCGAGCAAGGACTTTCGGTCGCGTGACCTGGCTCGTCGTCGCCGGCGGCCTACTGCTGCTCGTCTTCCTGCACGAGCTCGGTCACTTCTCCGTCGCGCTGCTCGTCGGGGTCCGGCCGCGCAGCTTCTACGTCGGGTTTCCGCCGGCGCTCTTCAAGGTGCAGCGCAAGGGCATCGAGTACGGGCTCGGCGCGATCCCGCTCGGCGGCATGGTGCGTATCCCCGGCATGAACCGCCCGGCAGGCCGCGACGTCGAGGCGTTCATGAGCGGCGCCCTGCGCGAGGACCCGGCGCTCGTGCCGTTCGTGCAGCGCGCGCGGCGGGCACTCGAGGCGGAGGACTTCGAAGGTGCGCGCGCCCTCCTGCCGGAGCTGCACAACGAGGTCGAGCGTGCGCAGCTATCGGCGTCCGCGCGCCGTTCGGCGAAACGCGCGCTGCGCGAGCTCGACGAAGGCACCGGCCTCGACGCCTACTGGCGTCAGGCGACGTGGAGGCGGATCGCGATCATCGCAGCAGGCCCGCTGGCGAACATCGTCGTCGCCTTCGTCATCTTCCTCGTCGTCTTCACCACGGGCGCGCCCTCGCAGGTCCCGACGACGCAGGTGGGCCAGGTCGAGCGGAACACGCCTGCCGCCGCGGCCGGTCTCCGCGAAGGCGATCGGGTCGTCGCCGTGAACGGGCGCGCGGCCGCGACGTTCGACGCGGTCTCGAAGCTGATCCGCGCGAGCCGCGGCACGCCGATCACCGTCACGGTCCGCCGCGACGGGCGAGCGTTGACGCTCGGCCCGCGCAAGACGATCCGCGTGCAGAAGCGCTGGATCTGGGGCTTCGTGCCGACCGCGAAGCTCGTGTCGTACCCCCTCGGGACGAGCCTCGGGAAGGCGGTGCATGAGTGCTGGGCCGTCGTCACCGCGACCGGAACCGGGTTCGCCGGCCTCTTCCACGCGAAGGACCGTTCGCAGATCTCAGGCCCGGTCGGGATCGTCCGCACGTCGGCGGCCGCGCTGAAGATCGGCTTCAGCTGGTACCTCGAGCTGCTCGGCCTGATCAGCATGTCGCTCGCGCTGCTCAACCTGCTGCCGCTGCTGCCGCTCGACGGCGGCCACATCCTCTTCTCGCTGATCGAGTCGGTCCGGCGGCGCGCGCTCGCGCGAGAGGTCTACGAACGCGTTTCGATGGCCGGGATCGCGCTGATCCTCGTACTCATGTACATCGCGCTCAACAACGACTTCTCGTCGGGCGGGCCGGGGTAGATCAGACCCAGGGCGGGCGCAGCCTCAGCGTCCGCTGAGGCTGGAGAGGGCGCAGGGCCTCGGGCTAGACTGGCTCATGGCCAGCCGGCGCCAGATCTCGGTGGGCGGCGTCGCGATCGGAGGCGGCGCGGACGTCGTCGTCCAGTCGATGACGCTCACGAAGACGCACGACGTTGCAGCGACGACGGCGCAGATCGCGGCGCTCGCCTCCGCGGGCTGCGAAATCGTCCGTGTCGCGGTGCCGAAGCTCGAAGACGCGGAGGCGCTGCCGCGCATCGTGCGGCTCTCGCCGCTGCCCGTGATCGCCGACATCCACTTCAACGCGAGCCTCGCGCTGAAGGCAATCGAGGGCGGCGTGGCGGCGGTGCGCATCAACCCGGGCAACATCGGCGGACCCGACAAGGTCGCCCTCGTCGTCGAGGCGGCGAAGCGCGCCGGGATCCCGCTGCGCATCGGCGCGAACTCCGGGTCGCTGCCGAAGCATCTCTCCGAGCTCGCGCAGCAGGATCAGGCGGAGGCCCTCGTGGAGGCGGCGCTCGAGGAAGTGCGCCTGCTCGAGAGCCTCGACTTCCATGACTTCAAGATCTCGGTCAAGTCGAGCCACGTGCCGACGATGATCCGCGCCTACCGGCTGCTCTCGGAAAAGGTGCCGTACCCGCTGCACCTCGGCGTGACCGAAGCCGGAACGCCCTTCTCCGGCTCGATCAAGTCCGCCGTCGGCATGGGCGCGCTGCTCGTCGACGGGATCGGCGACACGCTGCGCGTCTCGCTCACTGCGGATCCCGTCGAGGAGATCAAGACCGCGTTCGAGATCCTCAAGGCGCTCGGCTTGCGCGAGCGTGGCCCGGTGATGATCGCCTGTCCCAGCTGCGGTCGCGACAACGTCGGCGTCCAGGCGCTTGCCGAGAAGGTCGAGGAGCGGCTCCGCACGTACCCGCAGCACTTCGAGGTCGCGGTGCTCGGCTGCGCGGTCAACGGACCGGGGGAGGCGGGCGACGCCGACTTCGGCATCGCGGGTGGACGCGACGTCGGCTTCGTGTACGCCCACGGCCGTGTGCTGAAGAAGGTCTCGTCCGACATCCTCATCGACGAGCTCTTCTTCGAGATCGACAAGTGGATCTCGGAGGGGATGCAGCGCCCGAAGCGACTCAAGATGGCGAAGCCGGCGGCACTCGCGATGGCCGAAGCGTCGTTGATCCCCGTCGAGTAGCCTGCGCGGGCAACAGATGATCGTCCGAGCCTCTCAGCTCTTCCTTCCGACCCTGCGGGACGACCCGGCGGACGCGGAGGCCGCGTCGCACAAGCTGCTCGTGCGCGGCGGCTACGTGCGCCAGGTGAGCGCGGGCCTGTGGACGTACCTGCCGCTCGGCTGGCGCGTGCACCGCAAGGTCGTGCAGATCATCCGCGAAGAGATGGACGCGATCGGGGATCAGGAGATGTCCGCGCCGGTGCTTACCCCGGCCGAGTTGTGGGAGACAAGCGGCCGCTATGCGATCCCCGAGGTCTTCAAGCTGGAGGACCGCAGCGGGCGACGGTTCGTTCTGCCGCTGTCGCACGAGGAAGCGTTCACGTTCCACGCGACGGAGCTGCAGTCCTACAAACAGCTGCCGCAGTCCTGGTACCACTTCCAGACGAAGGACCGGGACGAGCCGCGGCCGAAGGCCGGCCTCCTGCGCGTGCGCGAGTTCGTCATGAAGGACGCCTACTCGTTCGACCGCGACGAGGCGGGCCTCGACGAGAGCTTCCGGCGGCACGGCGAGGCCTACGCGCGCATCTTCGAGCGCTGCGGGCTGACGTTCCAGCGCGTCCAGGCGGAGTCCGGCCTGATGGGCGGATCGGAGAGCGAGGACTTCCTCGCGCCGGCCGACGCAGGCGAGAACATGCTGGTGACCTGCGAGAACGGGGACTACGCCGCAGACATGGACGTGGCACAGGGCGTTCCGCGCACGCCGGTGTTCCCGCAGACGCTCGATGCTCCCGTCGAGGTCGAGACGACGGGCGCGAACACGATCGAGAAGCTCGCCGAGTTCCTGGGGATCGACGACGCCGCGACGTCCAAGGCGATGCCGGTGACGACGTCTGACGGAACCGTCGTGCTTGCGCTCGTCCGTGGCGACGACCGGTTGTCCGAGGAGAAGCTGCTCGAGGCGCTCGGCACGGA
>DATCOE010000030.1:0-7858 GCA_036564885.1 Gaiellaceae bacterium
GATGAGGATCGCGTTCGCGAACGTGGCGAAGCCCGGCGGTCCGCCGAGCGCCCACGCGGCGAGCAGGATGACGAGCGCGACGGCGACGTTCGCCGTCCCGAACGAGAGCGGAGTGTGCTTCGAGAGCCCCTGGTTGAGCACGTCCCACGGCGAGAGGCCGAGCTTCGACTCGAGGATGAGCACGATGGCGAGCCCGAACAGGAACAGCCCGAACGGGTTGAACGGCTTCGGGCTCGACGTCTCACCGTTGCTGAAGAGGCCATGCTCGCGCCCTGTCGCTACCGCCATGAGCGTGAAAATACCGCTTGACGCCCGGCGGGGTGTCGACCAAACTCTGGATCCGAGATCCGATAGGATGCCTGTCCCACTCAGCGAAGATCCATCTATCGGATCCGAGCAAAGGAACGAGAGGAGCAACGATGTCGAACACGATCCAGGTCGAGGCAGCACGGATCCCGGACCGTGACCGGCTCCTCCGTGAGCTCGAGGAGGCCGGCCTCAAGGCGAAGGCAGTCGACGAGCTCGGCATCCTCGTGCAGTGCGCAGAGGGCGACGACGAGGCGTCAAACGAGGTCTTCGCGCACGTCGAGCGCGTGATCATGAGCATCGGCGCCTCGTTCGTGCCGACGAAGCACCAAGACGTGATCTACATCCGCCCTCCTATCGCTTAGCTCGCTTCGCTCGCTCGCTGCACGGGGGAACCATGTTTCCCCCGTGGGCCCCCTTCTTCGTGGGCTCGCGGCGGGACGGGTCACTGCTGCGCCGAGCAAGCTCGGCTCCGCGACGGACAGGCATCATCCCGGGCATGGTGGGGTTGTGATCCACGCTGTCGTGTTGGCGGCCGGCGCATCGTCGCGATACGGCGTCGAGCCGCCGAAGCAGGTCGAGTTGCTGCCGAGCGTGCTGGCCGCGCTCCACGAGAGCGACGCCATCGGCGGGATCCTCGTCGTGCTCGGTGCGCATCCGGTCGAGACGGACGAGGCCACGGTGCGCTGCCCGGACTGGGCGGACGGCCCCGGCGCCTCCCTGCGCTGCGGGCTCGGCGCCCTCCCGGCGGAGGTGGAAGCGGCCGTCGTCGTCCTCGCCGACGGCCCCGACCTCGATCCACGCGCCGTCGACCGGATTGTCGAGTCGTGGCGCGCCGAGGGCGGCGACGTCGTCGCAGCCGCCTACGACGGCCTGCGCCTCCATCCCGTCCTCCTGGCCCGGGCCGCCTGGCCGCGGGTTCCGGACGAGGGCGCGCGCGGCCTCGAGGCCCGCCTCGTCGCCTGCGACGACCTGCCCCCTCCAGGAGACGTCGACGTCCGCCGATGAATAGCGGGAGGGCAGAAGCGGGAAACGACGAACCACGAAGGTCCCAATGGAATATGCGCGCACACTCGAGGTGGCACCGGAACCGGCGACGGACGAGTCGCCGCTCGCGCGCGCGCGGCTGCACCGGCAGCTGACGGTCGACGAAGCCGCCCGCCGCGCCGATCTGTCGCCCGAGGAGGTGCAGTGGCTCGAAGAGGGACGCCTGTACCGGTTCCCCACGCCCGATCGCACGCTGCTCGCAACCGTGCTCTACGCGACCGCACTCGGCATCGAGCATCGCGAGGCGCTGGAGCTCGCCGGCATGCCCGCTCCTCCGAGCCCGTTCGTCGCCAACCCGTGGCGGAGGCTCGCAGCGGTCGGCGCGATCGGTCTCGCCGTGCTTGCAGGCGTGCTCGCGGTCGTGCTTGCACAAAGCTCGCCGACGCAGGCCTCGGCCGCAGCGGCTGCGGCGGCGACGCTCCCTGCGCCGTGGGCGATCAAGGTGGTCGTGCTCAACGGCAGCGGCGACATCGTCTACACGCGCTCCGTCGCGAGCCGCGTGCAGGCGCTCTCCTACCGCGTCACGCACGTCGGCCGTGCATCGAGCTTCAACTATCCGCAGACGCAGGTGTACTACCCGCCGGGCGCCGAGGCGATCGGCATGCGACTCGCGAAGCAGCTCGGCGTGCCCGTGCAGCCACTCCCCGGCGGCCTCGATCCACGACGTCTCGTCCTGATCGTCGGGCCGCAGCGCGGGCCCGGCAACTAGAGGCTTGATGTGGATTAGACGTGCGTGCGGGGATGGGCCAGACCAAGCGGTTCGGTCGGATCCGGCGCAGCGCATAGCGGTCCTACGTGCAAGCCGGAGCCGGGCGAAACGCGCAGCGTCTGGCACACCAGCCGTGCGTGCGGCCAATCCACATCAAGCCTCTAGAACCGCGGCTCAGCGGTTCAGAGACTCAGTTGAGCGGGATCCGCAGCGCGGCGAGCTTCTGCTTCAGCTCCGCCGACATGGGCTCCTTGCTGACGGCCTGCCGCACGTAGATGCGCAGGCTCTCCTCGAAGCGATACCGCCGCCGGCACCACTCGCACTCGTCGAGATGCATCTCCGCCTCGCGCATCTCCTCGTCGCTGAGGATGTGGTCGAGGTACGGCTGCATCATCTCTTCGCAGTGCGCGCAGGGATCGTCGTGCACCGTCATGTCGATTCCTCTCCGTCTGCCGAGTCCGCCCCGTCGGCCCGGTCTTCCCCGAACGTCTCCGCAAGCTCGCGTTTCAAGATGCGGCGTCCGCGATGCAGGCGCGACATCACCGTTCCGATCGGGATGCCGAGGATCTGCGCCGCGTCCTGGTAGCTGAAGTCACCGATGTCGACCAGCACGATCACGTCGCGGAAGTCGTGCGGCACCTCGGAGAGCGCCGAGACGATGTCGTCCTGGGAGAGGCGCTCGACGACCTTCTCCTCGTCGCTCGGCCCTCCGTCCGACTCGGCGAGCTTGTCGTAGAGGTAGTAGTCGTTCGCCTCGAGCGGCTGCATCTGCGGTGTGCGCTGCTTGCGGCGCCCGCGATCGATGTTGAGGTTCGTCAGGATCCGGAGGAGCCACGCACGGAGGTTCGTGCCCGGCGTGTACGAGCGCCAGCTGCGGAACGCCCGCGCGTACGTCTCCTGGACGAGGTCGTCCGCCTCCTCGCGCGAGCTCGCGAGATGCCGCGCGACGCGGTACACCTGGTCGGAGAAGCCGAGTGCCTCCTCCTCGAACCGGACGCGGTCGCGTGCCTCGGTCGCGAGGCGCGCCGCATCGGGCCCAGTTGCATTCGGCGGGGCCTCGGCCATGGCGGCCAGCGTACCAGTGCTCATCCTCCGAATTTCAACGCCTCGAGAGCCCATTTCATTCCCATCGCGCAGCCGGGGAGCGCGTCGCGGAGCCGAGCTTGCTCGGCGCAGCAGTGCGACGCTTGCCGCGAGCACGAAGAAGAAGGGGGCCCACGGGGGAAACATGGTTTCCCCCGTGCAGCGAGCGAAGCGAAGCGTCTTTCCCCCGTTAAGCGGGCGAAGCGACGCGGAATCCGGCCTTCGCCATCTTCTCGAGCAAGGCTTCTCGCGTCGTCCGCTCGTCGTCCCACTCGAGCGTGACGAGGCCCATGAGGTTCGCGTTCGCGCCCTCGAGGCCGTCGTGGCCGGTGAGCACGCCGGCGAGCCGCTGCACGCACTGCTCGCATCGGATGCCGCTGACCTGGAACGTGTCCGACTGCGTCGCCACGGCCCTACCGTAGCGTCCGCGCCACGAGGTCCGCGGCAACCGACGCGCCGGCCGCCAGCTGGGCATGCGCCTCCGGCTCCGGCGGCTCGCCGCCGAGCAGCTCGCGCGCGAGCTCCCTCGCACTGATGACGCTGCCGCCGCCTGGGTGGATGAGCTGCGCGTCGAGGCCGAAGCTCGCCGCAGCGACACGGTTGTGCACGTAGTCGCCACGCGGCGTCACCCGCGCAGGAGCGTGCTCGACGAGGTCGCGCAGCACGCCGACCAGCAGCTCCGTGCGCGCGAGCGAGGTCGGCTGGTCGGCGATGCGGATCTCCAGCGTGCCGAGGCGGGGATGCGGGCGGACGTCCCACCAGATGCGCGTGAAGTCCGCGATCACGCCGAGCGACACGAGCCGCTCGACCCAGGCCTCCCACGCCGCGTACGACTCGAAGGCCGGCGGCGGGCCTCCGCGCGGCAGCTCCGCGAGCACGCCGGCGCGGTTCGACAGCATCCCGTTGGCGACGCCGTCCACGAACGGAGAGTTGGCCGACAGCGCGAGCACGACCGGCAGCCAGGAGAGCACCGCCTCGAGCCGCTCGTGACAGTGCTCCGCGCTCTCGACCCCGACGTGCACGTGCAGCCCGTTCACACCCTGGCGCCGCGCCGGGTAGCCGACCTGCTCGAGCATCTCCAGGTAGCGCGGCTCCTGCACGACCGGGAGCGACTCGAGCGGAACAGTCGGGTGCGCACCTGCGGCCGCGACGACGAGACCGTTGGCGCGCGCGATGGCGTCGGCCGCCGCACGAAGCTCCCGCAACGCGGCGATCGCCTCCGCGACGTTCGCGCACACGCCCGTGTTCAGCTCGACGACGGACGCGTGCAGCTCGGTCTTCAACGAGCCCGGCAGCTCGAGACTTGCGGCGCCCCGGAGCAGCACCTCGACGGCGGCCACGGGCGCGAGCGTCTCCTCGTCGAGGATCATCAGCTCCTCCTCGACGCCGAGCGACAACGGCGGCGAGGCCCCGAAATGGGCTTCGATCACTTGCGGATGCCGTGCACGGGACGGCCCGCCGCCTCCCACGCGTAGTACGAGGCGCTCGGGCCGTAGCCCCGCTCGTACGAGACGACGTGCGGATTGCGGCCGACCTCCATCGCCCGCTGCGCGTGGCGCAGGAGATTCGGATCGTCGCGCGCCTGCCAGACGAGCACGAGGTGGGCGGCCGTCATGAAGACGGCGACGAACGAGCAGCCAGGCGCAGGACACGGGAAGGGATCGGTGCGCACGCAGAACCAGCCGGCGTGGTCGCCCTCTTCTTCCCCGTCCCACAGCTCTTCGTCCTCGGTCGGCTCGACGTCCTGCACGGAGCCGGCGCGGCCGAGTTGAAACTCCTCGCGCTCCACCGCACAAGGCTAGCCAACAGCGACGATCACGCGGTCGGCCGCTTTTCCCAGGCCAAGCGGGGTGCCAACGGCAGCAGTTCTGCTTGAATCGGGGCATGACCCAGCCTGAGCAGCTCCGAGTCGGCGACCTGAGCTACTCGATCTACCGGCTCGACGCGCTCCAGACGCACTGGGATGTCGCGCGGCTGCCCTACACGCTGCGGATCCTGCTGGAGAACGTCCTGCGCAATGGCACCGAGGCGGAGGTCGAGGCGGTCGCCGGCTGGGTCGCGACCGAGGAGCCGTCGCGCGAGATCTCGTTCGCGCCCGCCCGGGTGCTCCTCCAGGACTTCACGGGCGTCCCCTGCGTCGTCGACCTCGCCGCGATGCGCGACGCGATGCACGAGCAGGGCGGCGACCCGAGCCGCATCAACCCGCTGATCCCGGTCGAGCTCGTGATCGACCACTCGGTGCAGGTGGACGAGTTCGCGTCGCGGCTCGCCCTGGAGCGCAACGTCGAGCTCGAGTTCAAGCGGAACCGCGAGCGCTACGCGTTCCTGCGCTGGGGCCAGAGCGCGTTCGACAACTTCGCAGCCGTCCCGCCGAACACGGGTATCTGCCATCAGGTCAACCTCGAGTTCCTCGCACGCGTCGTCGAGTCGCGCGACGGTGTCGCCTTCCCGGACACCCTCGTCGGCACCGACTCGCACACGACGATGGTCAACGGGCTCGGCGTGCTCGGCTGGGGCGTCGGCGGCATCGAAGCCGAGGCCGCGATGCTCGGCGAGACCCTTTCGATGCTCGTGCCGCAGGTCGTCGGCATGAAGCTCACAGGCGCCCTGCCACAGGGCGCGACCGCGACCGACCTCGTGCTCACGGTGACGGAGATCCTGCGCACGGTCGGCGTCGTCGGAAAATTCGTCGAGTACTTCGGCGAAGGCGTGCCGTCACTCGCGCTCGCCGACCGCGCAACGCTCGGGAATATGAGCCCGGAGTACGGCGCAACGTGCGGCTTCTTCCCGGTCGACGAGATGACGCTGCAGTACCTGCGGCTCACGGGCCGCTCGGAGGAACGCATCGCGCTCGTGGAGGCGTACTGCAAGGAGAACATGCTCTGGCACGACCCGCAGGACCATCCGACGTACTCGCAGGTCGTCGAGCTCGACCTCTCGGAGGTGGAGCCGTCGCTCGCAGGCCCGCGGCGTCCGCAGGATCGCGTGCCGCTCGCGAACGCGAAGAACGCGTTCATCGAGGCGCTCGACACGTTCGGTGTCGACTACCGCAACGGCAGTCACGACAAGGCCGTCGCCGACACGTTCCCGGCGAGCGATCCGACGGCCGAGCAGCAGCCGGGCGGGGAGCCGGAGCCCGAGCCCGACACCCAGCCCGTGCATACCGCGACGGTTGCGCGGAAGTCGGTGCCGGTGCGCGGAGAGAACTATTCGCTCGAGCACGGCTCGGTCGTGATCTGCGCGATCACCTCGTGCACGAACACCTCGAACCCGTCGGTGATGATCGGCGCCGGGCTGCTCGCGAAGAAGGCGGTCGAGAAGGGTCTGAAGCGCAAGCCGTGGGTGAAGTCGTCGCTCGCGCCGGGCTCGAAGGTCGTCACCGAGTACTACGCGCGCTCCGGGCTCGACACGTATCTCGACGAGCTCGGGTTCAACCTCGTGGGCTACGGCTGCACGACGTGCATCGGCAACTCGGGCCCGCTGCCGGACGCGATCGCCGAGGCTGTCATCGAGGGCGAGCTCATCGTCTGCGCCGTGCTCTCCGGCAACCGCAACTTCGAAGCGCGCATCCACGGCGACGTCAAGGCGAACTACCTCGCCTCGCCTCCTTTGGTCGTCGCCTATGCGCTCGCCGGCCGGATGGACATCGACCTCCTCAACGAGCCGCTCGGCGAAGGCGACGACGGGCCCGTGTTCCTCCGCGACATCTGGCCCACCGCGGCCGAGATCGACGCGACGATCACGTCGTCGATCGACGGCGCGATGTTCAAGCGCTCGTACGGCGACGTGTACGCCGGCGACGAGCGCTGGCAGTCGCTCGAGACGCCGTCAACCGATCTGTTCGCCTGGGAGCCCGACTCGACGTACGTCCGGCGGCCGCCCTACTTCGACGGCATGACGCGCGAGCCCGGCACCGTCGAGGACGTCTCGGGCGCGCGCGTGCTCGTCATGCTCGGCGACTCCGTCACGACCGACCACATCTCGCCGGCAGGCGCGATCCGGCCCGACTCCCCCGCGGGGAAGTACTTGATCGAGCACGGCGTCGAACGGCGCGAGTTCAACTCGTACGGTGCGCGGCGCGGCAACCACGAGGTGATGGTGCGCGGCACCTTCGCGAACGTGCGCCTGCGCAACCAGCTCGTGCCGGGGAGCGAAGGCACGTGGACCGTGCACCTGCCCGACGGCGAGGAGACGACGATCTTCGACGCGGCGACGCGCTACCGCAGCGAAGGCGTGCCGACGATCGTGATCGCGGGCAAGGAGTACGGCTCCGGCTCGTCGCGCGACTGGGCGGCGAAGGGCCCGAACCTGCTCGGCGTCCGCGCGGTGATCGCCGAGTCGTACGAGCGGATCCATCGCTCGAACCTGCTGATGATGGGCGTGCTGCCGCTGCAGTTCCTGCCGGGCGAGACCCCGGCGACGCTCGGGCTCACCGGCCGCGAGGTGTTCTCGATCGTCGGCGTGGAGAACGGCGCCGCGAGCGAGGTGACCGTGCGCGCGGACGACAAGGAGTTCCGCGCCCGCGTCCGGCTCGACACGCCGCGCGAGCGCGAGTACCTGCGCCACGGCGGGATCCTCCGGTACGTGCTGCGCCGCTTGCTCGGGTCCTAGAGGCTTGATGTGGATTAGACGTGCGTGCGGGGATGGGCCAGACCAAGCGGTTCGGTCGGATCCGGCGTAGCGCATAGCGGTCCTACGTGCAAGCCGGATCCG
>DATCOE010000031.1:0-38018 GCA_036564885.1 Gaiellaceae bacterium
GCGCGTTTCGGCCGCCTCCGGCTTGGACGTAGGAACCGCTATGCCCCGCGCCGGATCCAGCCGAACCGCTTGGTCTGGCCCATCCCCGCACGCACGTCTAATCCACATCAAGCCTCTAGGGCTCCGCAAGCTGGCAGGCCGGGCAGAACGACGTTCCGCGGCCGGCCACGCGAATCTTGGCGATCGGCGTGCCGCAGCGGTCGCACGGCTCGCCTCCGCGTCCGTAGACCTTGAGCTCGTGCTGCATCGCGCCTGACCCCCCGTCGGGCAGCGCGTAGTCGCGCAACGTCGAGCCCTGGCGCGCGATGCCCTGCTCGAGCGAGCGGCGCACCGCGCGGTGCAGGCGGCGGACCTCGTCGCGCCCGAGGCTCTCGGCCGGCCGCAGCGGGTGGATCCTCGCGCGCCAGAGCGCCTCGTCCACGTAGATGTTCCCCATCCCGGCGAGGGTCCGCTGATCGAGCAGCGCCGCCTTGACGGGGGCGCGCCGCTTGGCGAGGAGCTGCCCGAGTCGCGCTGCGGTGAAGACCGCCTCGAGCGGCTCCTCTCCGAGGCGCGTCGCGAGGTACGCCTCCAGCTCGCCCGGCTCGAGGAGCAGCCAGGTGCCGAAGCGGCGAACGTCGCGGTAGGCGACGTCGGAGCCGTCGTCGAGCCTGACGAGCGCGCGCCGGTGCGGGTCGTCGGGGAAGCCTGAGCTGCTGTGCCGGAGGCTCCCGGTCATCCGGAGGTGGATCAGGAGGACGCGGTCCGTCTCAAAGCGGACGATCAGATACTTGCCGCGCCGCTCGACCGAGGCGACGCGCTCGCCCTGCAGCTCGGCGGCGACCTCGTCGGGCTCGTACGGCCGCACGAGCCGCGGGTCGCTGATCTCGACGCGGTCGAGCCGCCGGCCCGTGAGCACGGGCTCCAGGCGGCGGCGCACCGTCTCGACCTCGGGCAGCTCGGGCATCGATCCAGACTAGACCCGGCGGCCACGTCCGACGGAGCCCCGTCCGGTGCCAGGCACCTGACGTGTCCGGCAAAGCCCGCGCGTCAGCCGATCGTGTCGAGCACGATCGATCGCGCGCGTGGCGGCTCGCCGGCGAGCTCGTACGCGCCGAGCACGTCCTTTGCCGCCTCGCCGGCGGAGAGCTCGTCCTGCGCGTGGATCTCCGCGAGGGGCTCGCCCGCCTCGACCTCGTCGCCGCGCTTCTTCACGCACACGACGCCGACCGCGTGGTCGACCGGGTCGTCCTTCTCGCGCCGGCCGGCGCCGAGATGGAGCGCCGCCAGCCCGACCCGCAGCGCACCGAGCGCGTGCACGTAGCCCGCCCGCGGCGCGAACACCTCGCGGACGAGGGGCGCCTTCGGCAGCGCCGCCTCATCCGGGTCGCCACCCTGTGCACGCACCCAGCGCTCGTACATCGCATACGCCGACCCGTCGGCGACCGCGGCCTCGGTCCGGCGGCGGGCCTCGGCCCGGTCGATGCCGAGGTCGGAGAGCGCGAGCAGGTGCGCGGACGCATCGAGCGCGAGCTCGCGCAGGTCGGGCGGGCCTTCGCCACGCAGCGCCGCAGCCGCCTCGCGCACCTCGAGCGCGTTCCCGACCGCGCACCCGAGCGGCTGGTCCATGTCGGTGAGGACGCACACGACGTCGCGGTCCGCGCGCTGACCCAGCGCGATCATCGTCTCCGCGAGCACCTGCGCATCCGCGAGGGACTTCATGAACGCGCCGTCCCCCACCTTGACGTCGAGCACGATCGCATCCGCGCCCGAGGCGATCTTCTTCGACATGATGCTCGCCGCGATCAGCGACACGTTGTCGACGGTGGCGGTCACGTCGCGCAGCGCGTAGAGCTTCTTGTCCGCGGGAACGAGATCTCCCGTCTGGCCGATGATCGCAAGCCCGATCTCGCGCACCTGCGCGATCAGCTCCTCCGTCGTCAGCTCGACGCGGAAGCCCGGGATAGACTCGAGCTTGTCGAGCGTGCCGCCGGTGTGCCCGAGGCCGCGGCCGCTCATCTTTCCGAAGGGAACGCCGCAGGCGGCGACGATCGGGCCGACGACGAGCGTCGTCTTGTCCCCCACGCCACCGGTGGAGTGCTTGTCGACGACGCGGCGGCCGAGCGCTGCTCCGAGGTCGATCGTGTCGCCGCTGCGCACCATCGCGTCGGTGAGCGCGAGCGTCTCTGCGCTCGTCAGGCCCTGGAAGTAGACCGCCATGCAGAACGCGGCGAGCTGGTAGTCCGGCACGTCGCCGCGCGCGTACGCGAGCACGAGCTCGCCCAGCTCCTCCGCGCCGAGCTCCTGTCCGTCGCGCTTGCGCTGGATCAGCTCGGCGGGCCGAATCACCCGGCCTTCTCCGCGCTGAAGACGACGTGTCTGGTCGTCGCGCGGAACGGCCCTGCGACCTCCGGCACAAGCGGCGCGAGATGTGCGCGGTCGATCGTCGACGCGACGAACGTGCGGATCGACTCCGTGTCCGGGAAGACGAGAGTCGCCTCGAGGTCGCGCTGCTCGACCCGCGCGAAGTGCCGCTTGAGCAGCTCGGCGCCGTTCGTGTGGCTGAAGCTCAGCGCGGCGCGCGGCCCAATCCCTTCGATCAGGTCCCAGAGCTCCGACATGTTGGTCTCGAAGTAACTCGACGCGACGAGCCGCCCGCCCGGCCGAAGCACGCGTGCGCACTCGGCGAGCGCCTGCTCGAGGTCGGGAACGTGATAGAGCATCCACCCCGCGAAGACGCAGTCGAACTCCTCGTCTGGATACGGAAGCTGCTCCACATCGGCGATCTGCGCGTCGATGCCGCGGGCGCGGGTGAGCTCCACCATGCGTGCGGAGATGTCGATCGCCCGGACGTCTGCGCCGAGCTCCTTCGAGAACCGCTCCGCCAACTCTCCGAGCCCGCAGCCGATGTCGAGCACGCGCTTGGGCTTCATCTCGGCGACCACGTCGTACGCGACCTGCTCGGGGTTGCCGCCTTCGAGCAGTGCGTGGAAGATCGCGGTGCGCTTCGCGAAGCGCTCCTCGCTCGCGTACTCCCAACGAACGAGTAGTGGGTTGTCGAGCCTCATAGGGTCAAGATCGCTTGCCCCGGGATTCCCCGCGAGGGCGCCTTTCCCTTGAGCCAGGCATTGACCGTCGCGCCGACGTCCGCGAACTCCCCCTCGTGGACCTGGCCCGACGCGTTGCGGCCTGCGACGTACGCGAGCAGCATCGCGTGCTCGCGCGAATGGTCGGTGGACGGCGTCGTAGGGTCGCAGCCGTGATCTGACGTGAGAATCAGCAGGTCGCCCGGACGCAGCGCCTCGAGCAGGTCGGGCAGCCTGCGGTCGAAGTCCTGCAAGCAGCGATGGAAGTTCACCGGATCGTTGCGGTGGCCCCACAAGCTGTCGGTCTCGACGAGGTTCGTGAAGATGAGCCCTTCGTCGAGCTCCTGCAGCAGCTGCTCGGTCTTCTGGATGCCTTCCACGTTCGACTTGGTCGGATGCGACTCGTCGATGTCGCAGCCGGCGAAGATGTCGCCGATCTTCCCGACGCCGTGCACCGTCATGCCGGCCGCGCGGACGAGGCTCAGATAGTTCGGCCGACGCGGCTCGAGCGAGTAGTCGTGACGGTTCGGCGTGCGCTCGTAGCTTCCGGGCTCGCCGGTGAACGGCCGCGCGATCACGCGCCCCACCGCGTGCTTGCCGGTGAGGATCTCGCGGGCGATGCCGCACGCCTCGTACAGGTCGTCGAGCGGCACGGTGTCCTCGTGCGCGGCGATCTGGAAGACGGAGTCCGCGGATGTGTAGACGATCCACTTTCCCGTGCGCTGATGCTCCTCCCCGATCTGCTGGATGATCTCGGTGCCCGACGCCGGCCTGTTGCCGATCACGCCGCGCCCGGTGCGGTGCATGAACGGGTCGATCACGTCGTGCGGGAAGCCGTGCGGATAGGTCGGGAAGGCCGTCGCCGTGACCACGCCCATCAGCTCCCAATGTCCCGTCGTCGTGTCCTTGCCCTTCGACCGCGCGAGCAGACGACCCGCGACGGCGGGCGCGCCCGGCTGCGGGGGGCAGCCTTCGAGCGGCTCGACGTTTCCGAGCCCGAGCGCCTCGAGGTTCGGCAGATCGAGGCCGCCGACGGCCGTTGCGACGTTGCCGAGGGTGTTCGATCCCTCGTCCCCGTACTGGTCGGCATCGGGCAGGGCACCCGCTCCGACGGCATCGAGGACGATCACGCAGGCTCTGGACATGTGGCTATTCTAGGACTGCGATGCAGTCTGCCCTCGGCCTAATCGGATTCGTCGTCTACATCGCCGTGATCGTCGCGGTGGCGGCAGGCGTGACGTGGCTCGTGGTCCGGCTCACGCCGGCCAAGAAGCCCGACGCCACGCCGAAGACCTAGTCAGATTCCTTTCACGCTCGCTGGCGCATCCTTCTATCCGTGGCCAAGCGCGTCCTCGTCATCTCGGCGGCTCTGGTCGTCTTCTTCGCCGTGCTCGCAGCGTCGAGTGACTCGGCTGCGCGACAGGGACCGGCGGCCTTCGCTTTCTGGCGCGCGACGAACTGGACGGCCCTCTTGGGTCGTGTCGACCTCGTGCGCACGATCACCGTGCACTACCGGGCCCATGACGGCGCCGCACGGACAGCCGTCGTGGTGCTGCCGCGCTGGTACGGGCCGCTCGACCACCCGCCGATTCCACTCGTCATCTCGCCGCACGGCAGCGGGATCGAGCCCGCGGAGAACGCGCGGCGCTGGGGCAATCTCCCGGCGCTCGGACCCTTCGCAGTCGTCAATCCCGAGGGCCAGGGCGCACAACTCGAACTCTACTCGTGGGGCAGCCCGGGAGAGATCGCCGACCTCGCGCGCATGCCGAAGATCCTCCGAGAGACCCTGCCCTGGCTACGTGTCGACCGGCGCCGCATCTACGCCGTCGGCGGCAGCATGGGTGGCCAGGAAGTACTGCTCCTACTCGCGAAGCACCCGCACCTGCTTGCGGGCGCAGTCTCGTT
Organism: Gaiellaceae bacterium; assembly: GCA_036564885.1. GTDB lineage: Bacteria > Actinomycetota > Thermoleophilia > Gaiellales > Gaiellaceae > Palsa-739. The sequence goes on from DATCOE010000031.1 coordinate 4,971, forward strand.
CGACGCGCCGACGAACATGGTGACGCGGTACGCCGCCTTCCCGAAGCTGAAGGGCGGCCGTGCCCTGCAGGAGCTCGCCCGACTCGAGTTCGGCAGCGTCCCGCGCGTCAACGGCGAGGCCTGGGCCGACCGGAGCCCGCTCTTCTACTCGCGCGAGCTCGCCTTCTCGCACGTCCCGCTCCAGATCTGGTGGAGTCGGCGGGACCAGATCGTCGTCCACCAGGCCGACCAGTCGGGCCTGCTCTACCGCGCGATCGAGCGGCTCAACCCGCACGCACCGGTGCTGCAGTTCGTCGGCAGATGGCAGCACACGGCGGAGATGCGCCCGACCCGGGGCCTGCCGCTCGCGCTCGCGCGCATCCGCTTGCTGCGGCTGCCGCCGGCGAGCTAAGCCCGGGTGAGCTAAGCAGCGATGAGCGGCAGGACATCGTGAAGCGGCGTGTACTCGAGGCCGTGCGCCTCGGCGACCGCTTCGTAGGTGATCTTGCCGTCGAGCACGTTGACGCCGCGCGCGAGGGCCGGGTCGGCCGAGACCGTGCGCACGAGGCCGTTGTCGGCGATCGCCTCCACGTACGGGAGGGTCGCGTTCGTCAAGGCCTTGGTGGAGGTGATCGGCACGCCGCCGGGCATGTTGGCGACGCAGTAGTGCGTCACGCCGTCCACCTCGTAGACCGGGTCGCTGTGGGTGGTCGGCCGCGCCGTCTCGATGCACCCGCCCTGGTCGATCGCGACGTCGACGATCACGGCGCCCTGCTTCATCACGCCGAGCATCTCGCGGGTGACGAGCTTCGGGGCGCGGGCACCGGGGACGAGCACGGCCCCGATCACGAGGTCCGCCTCCGCGATCGACGACTCGATCTGCAGCGTCGAGGACATCACGAGGCTCACCCGTCCGGAGAGGACTTCGTCGAGATGGCGCATCCGGTCGATCGAGCGCTCCAGCACCGTCACCTGCGCACCGAGGCCGATCGCGATGATCGTCGCGTTGTAGCCCACGATCCCGCCGCCGAGCACCACAACCCGCCCGGGAGCGACACCCGGCACGCCGCCGAGTAGGAGGCCGCGCCCGCCGAGCGGCTTCTCGAGGAAGTACGCACCCGCCTGCGCCGCCAGCCGTCCTGCAATCTCACTCATCGGCGCGAGCAGCGGCAGCCGCCGGTCATCGGTCTCGACCGTCTCGTAGGCGACCGCCGTGATGCCGCTCTCCACGAGCGCCCGCGTGAGCGCCTCGTCGGCGGCGATGTGGAGATACGTGAACAGCACGAGCCGCTCGCGCATGCGCGGGTACTCGGAGGCGATCGGCTCCTTCACCTTCAACAGGAGCTCCGACTGACCCCATACGTCCTCGACGGAGACGATGCGCGCACCCGCCCGCGCGTAGTCGGCGTCGGAGAACGAGCTACCGCCGCCGGCGTTCGCCTCGATCAGTACGTCGTGCCCCTGCTGGGCGAGCTCGCGCGCGCCCGCGGGGGTCAGTGCAACCCGGTACTCGTCGGTCTTGATCTCCTTGGCGACACCGATGCGCAAGACGCGCGGACTCTAGCCGCTGCGGCGGTGCTGCAGGTACAGGAGGACGCCTGCGAGGGTCTTCGCATCGTGGATCTCCGGCAGCTTCGACTCGAGCTCGTCGACGTGCCACCGGATGAGCTCGAGGTCCTCGTCGTCCTCCGGCTCTGGCTCGCCGGCCTCGCTGCCCTCGGCGAGGTAGACGTGCATCCGCTCGCGGCAGAAGCCGGGAGTCGTCCAGAAGGACGCGAGCAGCGTCCACTCGCCGCCGGTGAGACCGCACTCCTCCTTCAGCTCGCGCTTCGCGGTCGCGAGCGGCTCCTCTCCCTCCTCGCACGTACCGGCGGGGATCTCGACGAGCTTCGCCCGCGTCGCCTCGCGCAGCTGACGCACGAGCGTGATGCAGTCATCGCGGTCGACGGCGACAATCGCCACGGCGCCGGGATGCTCGACGATCTCTCGCTCGCGTTCGCCCCAGCGTTCGAGCGTGACGTCGATCAGCTTCCCGCCGTAGACGGTGCGCGACTCGTCCGGCCTCACCGTGCGAGCTCCTCGACGAACGCACGCTCATCCGGCCCGAACCACGGCGGCGATCCGGCAGCGGCGTTCTGCACGGTCCGCTCCGAGCGCCCGGTCGCAGGGATCGCGACGTCGACCCGCTCGTCCGACAGCACCCACTTGAGGAGCGCCTGCGCCCATGTCTGGACACCGAAGGCGCGCAGCGGCGCCAGCTGCGCGTCGCTCGGCGGGCGCCGCACGAGCTCGCCACCGCCGAGAGGGCGCATCACGATCACGGCCACGCCGAGCTCAGCCGCGAGCGGGATCAACTCCTCCTCGACGTCGCGCTCGTTCGGGTTGTATGGGAGCTGCACGACGTCGAACCGGCCCGTTCGCAACGCGCCGGCAAGCCGGTCGAGCGCGCCGGACGCGTAGTGCGTGACGCCGAGCCGGTCGATGCGGCCCTCCGCCCGCTCGACCTCCAGCCAGTCGAGGTGCTCCTCCCAGGCCACGAGATTGTGCACCTGCTCGATCTCGACCCGGCCGAACCATTCGACCTGGCGGCGGTACTGCTCTCGGCCCTCGTCGGCCGACTCGGCCCAGATCTTCGTCGCGATCGTCACGCCGTCACGCCGCCCCGTGAGCCCGGCCGCGAGAGCGCCCTCGGCGCCGCGGTACATGGGCGACGAGTCGAACAGACGCACGCCCGTGTCGAGGGCGGCACCGACGACCTCGTGCGCCTGATCGGCGTCGGCGCCGAACGTGTTCCAGGTCCCGAGGCCCACGACAGGGCCGAGCCGACGCTCCTCCATCGCGCTCAGCGGCAGCGTGCCGGGGCGATCATGCCGCCAGCGCTTCCTCGATCAGCGCGAGCGTGACCTCGACCATGGCAGAGAGATCCTCGACGGCGATCCGCTCGTCGGGGGTGTGGATGTCGGTCATGCCGTTCGCGAGGTTCACACACCGGCGGCCGCGGTCGTTGAACACGTTCGCGTCGGCCGCTCCGCCGGACAGCGCGTAGCTCGCTTCGTGCCCGCAGCGTGCGAGCGCCGCGGCGGCGAGCACGACGACGTCGTCGTCACGCTTGAAGTGATAGCCCTTGTAGTGCTTCCGCACCTCCGTCTGGACTTCGCAGTCACATGACGTCGCCGCGAAGGAGAACGCGTCGAGCATCTCCTGCACCATCTCGTTCAGCCGCCGCTCGTCCTGGCAGCGGGCCTCGGCGAGGAACGAGCACCACTCCGGGACGATGTTGCCCGCAGTGCCGCCGGAGATCGTGCCGACGTTCGTGGTCGTCTCCTCGTCGACACGGCCGAGTCGCAGGTCGGCGATCGCCTTCGCCGCGGCCTGGATGGCCGAGCGCCCTTCCTCGGGGAACATGCCCGAGTGGGCAGCGCGGCCGTGGAAGGTGACGTCCATCGACTGCGCGTGCGGCGCGCCGAGGATGATCTCGCCAATCGGCGCCGCCTGGTCGTAGACGTAGCCGAGGTCGGCGTGTAGCCGGTCGTGGTCGAAGGCGGCGATCCCATGGAGGCCCACCTCCTCCTTCGGCGTGAAGATGAGCTCGATGCCGGCGTGCGGGCGGCCTTCGGCGAGCACGCGCCGGACGCCGTCGAGCATCGCGACGACGGACGCCTTGTTGTCGGCGCCGAGGATCGTGCCGCCGGCGTTGCGGACGACGCCGTCCTCGACCACCGGCTGGAGCGGACCCGACGGAGGGACGGTGTCGAGGTGCGCGCAGAAGAAGAGCGGCACTCCCTCGGCAGTCGGCTCGAGGCGCGCGTAGATGTTGCCCATCGTGCTGCCGATCTGCGCGCCGGCGTCGTCCTCGTCAGGCTCGAGCCCGAGGTCGCGCAGGTAGCGCAGCACGACGTCGGCGACGGCCCGCTCCTCGCCCGGAGGGCTCGGCAGTGCGGCGAGCTCGAGGAAGAGCGTCAGGGCGTCATCGTGCTCGGCCATCGCCGGATCGTAGTCGGACTAGCCGGCTGCGACGGTCTGGCCGGCGCGCTCGCGCGCTCGCACGAGCGCCGCGCCGACGAAGCCGCGGAAGAGCGGCGCGGGACGCGTGGGCCGCGACTTGAACTCCGGGTGGAACTGGCTCGCGACGAACCACGGATGATCGGGGAGCTCGACCATCTCCACGAGCCGGCCTTCCTCGAACGTGCCGGACACGACGAGCCCGGCTGCTGTGAGCCGCTCGCGGTAGAGGTTGTTGACCTCGTAGCGATGGCGGTGGCGCTCGAAGATCACCGCATCGCGGTACAGCTCGCGTGCGCGCGTCCCTGCCGCGACCTCGACGGCCTGCGCGCCGAGCCGCATCGTCCCGCCGAGATTCTCGATGCCCTTCTGCTCCGGCAGCAGGTCGATCACCGGATAGGGGGTCTCAGGATCCATCTCGGTGGAGTTGGCGCCCTCGAGGCCGACGACGTGCCGCGCGAATTCGGAGACCGCGACGTGCATGCCGAGGCAGATGCCGAGGTAGGGGATGCCGCGCTCACGGGCCGCACGGCAGGCGAGGATCTTGCCTTCCCAGCCGCGCGAGCCGAAGCCGCCCGGGACGAGCACGCCGTCGACGTTCTCCAGCAGCTCCGCCGTCTCCTCGTACGACATGTGCTCGGCATCGATCCAGCGCACGCTCACGGAGCAGCCGTTGTGCAGTCCCGCGTGCTTCAGCGCCTCGTGCACCGAGAGGTAGGCGTCCTGCAGCTTCACGTACTTCCCCACGAGCGCGATCTCCACGAGCTCGCGTCGCTCGTCGATGCGGCGCATGAGGTCGCCCCATTCGGCGAGATCGACCGGAGGCGTCTCGAGGCCGAGCTTCTCGCAGACGAGCGCGTCGAGCCCTTCCTCCTGGAGCACGCCGGGGACGAGATAGACGTCGCGGACGTCCGGGCACGCGATGACCGCGCCGGTGTCGACATCGGCGAAGAGCGCGATCTTGTCGCGGATGTCGCGTGAGAGCTCCTCGTGTGAGCGGCACACGATCACGTCGGGGTGGATACCGATGCGGCGCAGTTCGTTGACCGAGTGCTGCGTCGGCTTCGTCTTCAGCTCGCCGGCCGCCTCGATGAACGGCACGAGCGTGACGTGGATGTACATCACGTTCTCGGGGCCGACCTCGCGGCGGAACTGGCGCAATGCCTCGAGGAACGGCAGCGACTCGATGTCGCCGACCGTGCCGCCGACCTCGGAGATGACGACGTCGGTGGGCGTCGCCTCGGCCGCGCGGCGGATGCGCGCCTTGATCTCGTTCGTGATGTGCGGGATGACCTGCACCGTCGCGCCGAGAAACTCACCCTTGCGCTCCTTGCGCAGGACGGTCTGCCAGACGGCGCCCGCACTGTGCGAGGAGTTGCGCGAGAGGTTCTCGTCGACGAAGCGCTCGTAGTGGCCGATGTCGAGGTCGGTTTCCGCCCCGTCCTCGGTCACGAAGACCTCGCCGTGCTGGAACGGGCTCATCGTCCCCGGGTCGACGTTCAGGTACGGATCGAACTTCTGGAGCTGCACCTGCAGCCCGCGCGCTTTGAGGAGTCGCCCGAGCGATGCGGCGACGATTCCCTTCCCGAGTGCCGAGACCACTCCCCCGGTCACGAAGACGTACTTGGTCGCCCGTTGGCTCACGGGATTTGAGGGTAGCAGCGACTGCGGTCGGAGGTGCTCACGGCTGCGCTCCGGTCTGCACGAGGTCGTAGAGGCGTCTCAACGCGTCCTTCGCGTAGGAGCGGCGCACGGTTCCCCAGGGCGCTTCGACGGTGAGGGCTATGTCCGTGTGGGTGGCGTCGACGGGCGAGAGAACGATCTCCGCCGAGATGCGCTCGTTGACGAGCTGGAACTCAAGCCGAGCTCCACGGACGACGTCGATGACGAGGAGCGCTCCCGCCGCGCCCGGCCGCCTGAACATGCCGGGCCCGAGGAGCGGTCGAAGTGGCTCATCGGACAGGGAGTCCGACCCCACGATCGTCCAGCGTGCGCCGGGGGCGAGGCCCCTCCGGTCGGGTTGAACTCCGCTGATTCCGGGCCACCAGTCGCCGAGGTGGTAGGGCTCTGCGAGGAATGCCCAGACGTCCTCGAGCGGCGCGAGGAGTGTCCGTTCCGCGAGATAGCGCGGCATCAGCGGACGGTCGCCAGGAATTCCTGGCCGCCGAGCATCCGCTCGAGCTCGGCCTTCCGCTCGGCGTCGCCCAGCTGCTCGATCCGCGTGTGCGTGGGATCGCCGGGGACCTTCTCGACCCGGAAATGCCGGTCGGCGAGCGCCGCGATCTGCGGCAGGTGCGTGATCGTGATCACCTGCGCGCGCTCGGAGAGCCGCTTCAGCACCCGACCGACGGCGTTGGCTGTCTCGCCGCCGATGCCGGCGTCGATCTCGTCGAAGACGAGCGTGTCGCCGCCTGCGACCGCAGCGATTGCGAGCGCGATGCGGGACAGCTCGCCGCCCGAGGCGGTCTCGGCGACGGGGCCGAACGGCATGCCGGCGTTCGGCCTGACGAGGAACACGGCCTCGTCGCCACCCGTGACGCCCGGGTCGCGCTCTCGCAGCTCGCACGCGAACTCGCCTTCCCCCATCCCGACATCGTGGAGCTCTGCCGCGACGGCATCGGCGAACGCGGGCGCCGCCGAATTCCGCTCCACCCGCAGCTCGGTCGCCAGGTCGTGCACGCGCGCCTCTGCGGTGGCCAGGGCCGCAGCGGCGGCGGCCGCGGGATCGACGCCCTCGTCGAGCGCCGCGAGCTCGGCCCGCGCCTCGGTCGCACGCTGGAGGAGCTCGTCGTAGCTCGTGGCACGGAAGCGTCTCTTCGCCTCGGCGATCCGGTCGAGCCCCGCCTCGATCTCGTCGCGGCGTCCCGGCTGCGCCTCGAGCGAGGTGAGGAACGAATGGAGCTCGGAGGCTGTCTCGCGGAGCCGCAGCTCGGCGTCGCGCAGCTCGTCACCGGCCTTCTGCAGCTCGGGCGCGAGCCGCTCGAGCGGTGCGACGGCCCTCTCGGCGATCCCGACGAGCCCTGCAGCGCCGTCGCCTTCCTCCGGTGTGAGGGCCTCGGCGGCGGCCGCAGCGGCTTCTGCGAGGTCGGAGACGTGCCGGAGGCGCTCACGTTCGTCGCGCAGGCGGTCCTCGTCTCCGGGCTCCAGCCCGTCCGTGTCCTCGACGAGGGCCCGAAGCTCGGCGAGGCGGGCCTCCGTGAGGGCTGCGCCGGCCGTCAGCTCGTCGTACCGGCGCCGCGCAGCGAGGAGGCCGCGCCAGGCCGTGCGGGCCTCGCCGCGGCGGCGCAGCTGCTCCTCGCCGCAGAAGCGGTCGAGCACCTCGAGCTGGTACGCGGGCCGGGCGAGCCGCCGCTGCTCGAACTGCCCCGACATCGCGAGCACGCGCTCGACGGTCGCGGCGACGTCCTCCCGGGCAGCCGCCCGGCCCCAGGCATAGGCGCGTGTCCGGCCGTCGCCGAACACCCGCCGCGCCACGAGCAGCGCCTCCTCGTCCTCCGGGCGCAACCCGCCCAGCTCGTCGAGCTCCTCCGGCAGGTCGAGCTCCGCCTCGACGTAGGCCTCCTCGCCGGCCGGGCCGACGAAGGCGTCGTCGCCCTTCGTTCCGAGCAGCAGGCCCACCGCCTGGGCGAGGATCGTCTTGCCCGCGCCCGTCTCGCCCGTGATCGCGTTCAGGCCGGGCGCCAGCTCGAGCTCGGCTTCCCGGATGAGCACGAGGTTCTCAATTCGCAGCCGGCGCAGCATCGAGGCCCATCGTAAAGAGGGCACCCGACGCCGAACATTGCCCCTTTCCGCCGCGTCCGGGCCGGGCCGGCACCGAACCTCGACGCCGTCAGGAGGCGAAGGTCTCGCGGTAGCGGCCGAAGAACGTCGTCTCCGGCAGCGTGGCGAGCAGGCTCCGCTGATCGCAGAGGTAGATCGCCACGTCCTCGCCGGGCGCGACCTCGGCCACCCGCTGGCCGTCGACGAGCAGGGCCGCAGCGACGTCGGCGGTGGCGTTCCGAACCGTCACCTCGGCGCCGCGCGGAACGACGAAGGGGCGGGCGTGCAGCGAGTGCGGCGCGATGAACGTGACCGCCATCGCGTCGAGCCCGCGCACGAGCACCGGGCCGCCGTTCGAGAGGTTGTACGCGGTCGAGCCCGCCGGCGTCGAGCAGATCATCCCGTCGCACGGCACCGTGCCGAGGTCCTCCACGCCGATCGCCCAGGCGAGCTCGACCATCTTTCCCAGCGTCGAGCTCGTGACGACGACATCGTTGACGGCGACGTGCCGCTCCCCGTCGAGCCGCACCTGCAGGGTCGGCAGCTCGACCGTGACGTACTCCCCGGCGAACACCCGCCCGAGGTCGCGGTCGAGATCCTCCGGCCGGATCGACGCGAGAAAGCCGACGCGCCCAAAGTTGACGCCGATCACCGGCACGTCGCTGCCGAGCAGCCGAGCGAGCGTTCGCAGCATCGTCCCGTCGCCCCCGAGCACGACGACGAGGTCAGCCTCGCGCGGGTCGTCGACGAACGTCACACCGGCCTGCTCCGCGACGGCCCGAACCCGGTCGACCGCGCTCTCGACGTCGATGCGCCCGTGCGTGACGACCGCCGCGGTCCTAACCCGCGGCGACCGCTCTGTCGATTCGCTCGTCGAGGTCATCCGGAAGCTTCGGGTCGTCGTTGTGCCTGAGGTGAAGGAAGAACTCCCGGTTGCCCTTGGGACCCGGTAGCCCGGAGTCTACGACGCCGGCCACCTGCCCCCTCCAGCCGAGCGCCGCATAGGCGACCTCCCGCAGCACCCGGGCGCGGATCACGGGGTCGCGGACGACACCGCTTCCCTTGGCCACGTCTGCACGCCCGGCCTCGAACTGGGGCTTCACCAGCACGAGAGCCTGCCACCCAGGGGCCGCGAGCTGCAGGGCGGGCGGCAGCGCGGTCCGCACCGAGATGAACGAGACGTCGCAGACGATGAGCTGCGGCGCGAACGGCAGCTCGGTGAGCGCCCGCGCGTTCGTGCGCTCGAGCACGACGACGCGCGGGTCGTCGCGGATGCGCGGATGAAGCTGCCCGTAGCCGACGTCGACCGCAATCACGCGCGACGCGCCCCGCTGGAGCAGGACGTCCGTGAAGCCGCCCGTCGACGCGCCGACGTCGAGCGCGTCGAGACCGGCAGGGTCGACGCCGAGCGCGTCGAGCGCGTGCGCGAGCTTCTCGCCGCCGCGGGAGACGTACGCGGGGCCTCGGACGACCGAGAGCTCGGCGCCCTCGTCCACCTGCTGGCCGGGCTTGTCGTAGCCGGGCACGAGCCCGGCCATGATGAAAGCCTGCGCCTGCGTTCGCGACGCGGCGAGGCCGCGCTCTGTGAGCAGCACGTCGAGGCGCTTCTTCACGAGACCGAGATCCCCCAGGTGCCGGCAAACGTCTCGCCGGGCTCGAGCCGGATCACGTCCTCTCCGGTGCGAAACGCGTTCGGCGGGCAGGTCATCGGCTCGACCGCGAGCGCGCGCCTGGCGACGTCGGGCAGAGGGTCGCCTGTGAAGAGCTGCACGTGCTTCCACGCCTCGTCGGCCCAGACCGTGACGTCGCTCACCTGGATGCGCCAGGGGGCCTCCAGGCGCTCCGGGTCGTCGAGCCGCCTTGCGCCGATCAGCTCGCCGTTCAGCGTGAGATCGTCGACGCGGCCGGTCGGAGCCGCGATGTACGGGTGATGGCCGATGCCGAACGGACACGCCCGCCCGCCGACGTTCTCGGCCGTCGTGTGAACCGTGAGCCCGCCGGCACCAAGGCCGTACTCGACTTGCAGCAGCACGGTGAACGGATATCCCGGCTGTGGATGCAGCAGGTGCTCCATGACGACGCGCGACGGCTCGTGCTGGACGGCGTGCCAGCTCGCCCAGCGCACGAGCCCGTGGATTGCGTTGCCGACCGTGGGATCGGTCAGCGCGAGCTGGTACTCGACCCCGTCCCAGGTATACGTCCCGCCGGCAAGCCGGTTCGGCCATGGCGCCAGGACTTGCCCTCGACCGGAGCGGCACAGGTCGCCGGCCGCGTACCCGTCGAGCACCTCACGCTCACCGACCGCATACGTGCGCAGGCCGCCCCCCACCTCGACCACGACAGCGCGCTGATCCTCGAACGCGAGCTCGTGCTGGTCGCCCGAGGGCGGGATCACGCCGTCCGCACGGCGAGGCCGTCGACGATCTCGCGCAGAATGGATGTGTCGGCGTCCACGTCGGCAAGCCGCTCGCGCGCACGGTCCGCCGCCTCGTCCGCGAGGCGGCGGGCACCGTCGACGCCGTGCGTCACGACGTAGCCGTCGCCGTCGAGGATGTCGTCGACGATCTGGAAGAGGAGGCCGAGCTCGTCTGCGAACGCGCGCCACGGAGCCTGCGCCGGCTCGGGCACTTCGGCGACCCAGAGCGCCACGCCGACGGACGCCTCGAAGAGGCAGCCTGTCTTCAGCCTGTGGAGTGTCGCCTCGTCGGGCGCGGTGCCGGTCACGTCGAGGTACTGGCCGCCGATCATGCCGAGCGTCGCCTGTGACAGCTCGCGGGCCACGTGCGGCGTGGCGTACGACGTCGCGAGCCGGAACGCCTCCGCGAGCAGCGCGTCGCCCGCGAGGATGCCGGTCGCCTCGCCGAAGCGCTTCCACGTGGAGGGCTGCCCGCGCCGCTCCTCGTCGTCGTCGAGCGCCGGCAGGTCGTCGTGGACGAGTGAGAACGTGTGCACGAGCTCGAGCGCGCAGCCGGCTGCGAGCGCGTCCTCCACGTTCGCGCCGGCGGCCTCCGCCGTCGCGAGGCAGATCACCGGCCGGACGCGCTTGCCGCCGACGGTGAGCGCGTAGCGCACCGACTCGGCCTGCCCGTGCAGCGCAGGCCAGAGCTCGAGCCCGTCGAGGTAGTCCTCGACGAGCGGCCGCAGCTCGTCAGGACTGAGCGGCATCGGCCTCCGCAGCACGCTTCGCCCGTTCCAGCTCCTCCTCGACCGATTTCGCGAGCTCCGAGAGCTCGGCGAGGATCTCGAGGGCACGCTCCGGGGAGCCGCCCTCCCCCTGCGCGATCCGGTCGAGCTCGCCCCGCGCCGCCTCGAGCTTCGCGAGGAGCTCTTCCGCCCTGCTCAGTGAGTCTTCTGTTGCCACGTTACGCCGTCTCCTCCTGCGCGATCTTGCCAAGAATGCCGTTCACGAGTCTTCCAGCGTCGTCGGATGCGTAGCGCTTCGCGAGCGTGACGGCTTCGTTCAGCACCACCTCTTTCGGCACCTCGCCCGCAACGAGCTCTTCGATCGCGACGCGCAGGATGCTCCGCTCGACGGCTCCGAGCCGGTCTGCCGTCCAATCGTCTGACGCGGCGGTGATCTTCGCGTCGAGCTCGGGGGCGTGCGCTGCGACCCGGTCGGCGATCGTCTGGGTGTACGCGTCGACCTCGCCCTCGAAGAGCGAGCCGAGCGGCGAGGACGTGACGTCCCACTGGTAGAGGACGAACACCGCCGCACGGCGCGCCTCGCGGCGGCTCACCTGCTTCGGCTTGGGGACCTTCACTGCTCGAGCTCCTCCACCGTGACGTCGACCGCCGAGACGTCGAGCCCGCACATCCGCGTCAGCGCGTCGGTCACCCGCACCTGCACGTCCTGCGCGACCTCGGGCAGCACCTTGCCGTACGCAACCGCGAGCTCGAGCTCTACGCGCGCACGCCTGCCGTCGAGCTCGACGCCGAGCTTCCGGCGCGCACGCCGCACGCGGGTGCCGTCGACCGACTCCGCCGACTGCACGACGATGGTCGTGAGCACGGCGTCTGCGATGGTGATCGTGCCGTCGTCGTTGTGCACGACGTACGTCATGCCACCGCGAACGAGGGCAATCGTGTCCCTGCCTCTTCGAGAAAGGACGTCGAGTACTCGCCGCTGCGGAACTCGGGGCTGTCGAGGATGTCGAGCGCCACGTCGCGCGTCGTCGGCACGCCCACGATCTCGAACTCGGCCAGCACGCGACGCGCCCGCTCGATGGCGGCGGCGCGCGTGTCGTCGCGGACGATCACCTTCGCGATCAGCGAGTCGTAGTTCGGCGGGATCATGTCTCCCTCTTCGACGAACGTGTCGACGCGCACGCCCGGCCCGAGCGGAGGCCGGAAGCGCACGAGGCGTCCGGGAGCGGGCGTGAAGCCGCGCGACGGGTCCTCCGCGTTGATCCGGATCTCGATCGCATGTCCGGACCGCGGAGCGCGCCCGGTGATCGGCAACCGCTCCCCCGCGGCGATGCGCACCTGCTCGCGCACGAGATCGAGCCCCGTCAAGAGCTCCGTCACGGGGTGCTCGACCTGCAGGCGCGCGTTCAGCTCGATGAACGAGAACGAGCCGTCGGGACCGACGAGGAACTCGAACGTGCCCGCGTTGCGATAGCCGATGTGCCGGCACGCCCGCTCGGCGGCCTCCTCCATCGACTCTCGGCGCTCCGCGTCGAGCGCGGGCGACGGCGCCTCCTCGATCAGCTTCTGGTGCCGCCGCTGGATCGAGCACTCGCGCTCACCGCACGTCAGCACGCCGCCGTGCGCGTCGCAGAGGACCTGCACCTCGACGTGGCGCGCGGGTGAGATCGCCTTCTCGACGTACAGGGTGCCGTCGGAGAACGCGGCCATCGCCTCGTTCGAAGCTTGCGCATACGCGTCCGCGAGCTCATCCGGCGCCGTGACGAGCCGCATGCCGCGGCCGCCGCCGCCCGCCGCCGCCTTCAGAAGCACGGGATAGCCGAGCTCGTCGGCGGCCGCGCGTGCCTCCGCGGCGCTCGCCGTCCCTTCGGTCCCGGGGACGAGCGGGACGCCCGCTGCTCGCATCTCCGCCTTCGCCCGCGTCTTGTCGCCCATCCGCGCCATCAGGTCAGCGGGCGGGCCGATGAAGACGAGGTCGTGGTCCTCGCACGCGAGCACGAACTCGTGGTTCTCGGCGAGGAAGCCGTAGCCCGGGTGCACCGCCTCGCAGCCGGTGGTCGTGGCGGCCGCGACGATCGCGGGAATGTTGAGGTAGCTCTGCGCCGCGGGCGGCGGGCCGATGCGCACTGCGCGGTCGGCGAGACGCACGTGCAGTGCGTTCTCGTCGACGATCGAGTACACGGCGACGGCCTCGACGCCCAGCTCGTGGAGCGCGCGGATGACGCGCACGGCGATCTCGCCGCGGTTCGCTACCAGGACTCGCGAGAACATCAGTAGGGCACTATCTAACCCGCGTCGAGGGGCCGGCCCACGAGCGGCTCGAGCTCGAACAGCAGCTGCCCGAACTCGACCGGCTGGGCGTTCTCGACGTGAATCCGCCGGACGACCGCCTCGAGCTCGGCCTTCACCTCGTTCATGAGCTTCATCGCCTCGAGGATGCAGAGCGTCTGCCCGGCCGCGACGACGTCGCCCACCTCGACGAACGGCGGCGCGCCCGGCTGTGACGCCCGGTAGAAGGTGCCCACCATCGGCGATTCGACCGGCACGACGCCGTTCAGCCGCGGTCCTACCGCCGCGGGCACGTCGTCGGGGAGCGCGAGCGGCGCCCGCGAGAGCTGCTCCGCCGCATCCGGGGCGGAGCGCACCGAAACGCGCATCCCGTCCTCCTCGATCGTCACCTCGCCGATGCCCGACTCCTGCACGATGCGGACGAGCTCGCGGATCCGGTCGGCGCGCGCCTTGTCGACCGACGCGAGCTCGTCCATCTCGCCGCTCGCACGGCCGCGGATGCCGAGCAGCAGCCGCTCCGCGTCCTCGCCGAAGAGGCCGAGCAGGAGCAGCTCTTCCTCGCTCGCCGCCATCCCCTCGGCCTGCGCGCGCACCTCGCTGAGCGGCGGGGCGACGTTCTCCTGCGTCTCGGGGTCGTGCGTGAGCGCGACGGCGCGCTGGACGCCGGGATCGATCGACCCCGGCGGCGTGCCGAAGCGGCCGGTCACGAGCGCGCGCAGCTCGTCCACGATCGTCAGGTACCGACTGGCGGAGAGGACGTTCAGCAGAGCCTGCGACGCGAGCACCTGGCCGATCGGCGCGGCGAGCGGAGGCCACCCCACCTCGGCGCGGATGACGTCGAGCTCCTCCAGCACTTCTTCCAGGCGGTCGCCGGCGCTCTGCACACGCAGGGTCGCGTCCACGCCGGCCACGAGCCCGGCGGGAAGATCGTGCTGCGCGGCGCGGACGGCGATGCGCGGCGCGAGCGGTGCGACAGGCTCGTCGCCGATGTGCTCGTCGACGAGATCGGACGCCTCCCAGAGCGTGGCGACGTCGATGCCAGGGTCGAGGCCCATGCCGGCGAGCGCCTCCGCCAGCGCCTCACCCGAAACGCGGTGCAGCGTGAGCGCGAGCGGGAAGACCGCGCAGGCGATCAGCTGCGCGCCGGCGCTCGCGGCCGCGAGCGTCGCGGCGAGGCCGCTCCCGCCGGAGCCCTGGACGTAGATGCCGACCGGTAGCCCGCTCGCCTCGGCGAGCGCCGGGACGAGCTCCGCGGCGCGGTGGGGCTGCAACGAGCCCGTCGGGTCGTGCAGGAGCACGCGGACGGCGCCGAGCTCGGGCAGCATGCGCGCCCGCTCGATGAGCGTGTCGATCTCGCCGGTACGGCCGGGGCTGTAGACGAGCCCGGCCTCGAAGTCGCGCCCGGCGGCGACGATCGCCTCGGCGGCCTCGCGGAGGTTCGAGACGTCGTTCAGCGGGTCGTGGAGACGGAAGACGTCGATGCCGTTCTCGGCGGCCGAGGCCACGAAGCGCCGGGCGAAATCGGTGTCCACGGGGCGTGAGCCGACGAGGAAGCGGCCGCGGAGCGCCAGGCCGAGGGGCGTCTTCACGCGCGCCTTGAGGGCGCGGATGCGCTCCCAGGGGCTTTCGACGCCACGCTGGACGGCCGCGTCGAAGCAGCCGCCGCCCGACACCTCGAGGTACGCGAAGCCGGCGCGGTCGAGGATCTCCGCGAGCCGGAGCTGGTCGGCGGTCGGCATCCGGCCGGCCAGCGGCTCCTGCCCGAGCAGGCGGATGGTCGTGTCGGCGAGGGTCGGCACGGGGGAACCTTACCGCGCCTCCGTGGAAGGTCAGCCGCCGAGGAGGTCGACCACGACGCCGATCCCGGTCAGCACCACGGAGGCCGCGACGAAGAGCCAGCCCTCGATGAACGGCAGGTCGAACCGGCGGGCGAGGCGCCTGCTCGCGGCTCCCGCCATCCCCACGAGCGCGAATGCGGCGGCGATCCAGAAGCCGTACGCGATCGACCGGGTGACCGTGGTGCCGCCGTGCACGACGGCGAAGAGCGCCCCTCCCACCGTGGCCAGGACCGCCGCGACGAGCAGGTAGGCCAGGAACCGGGAAAGGCCGATCACGGCATCTCTCCTAGACGCGGGAGATGTAGCGCTTCTCGTGCGGGTCGATCTTGAGCTTGTCGCCGACGTTCACGAACAGCGGGACCGCGATCACCCCGCCCGTCTCGAGCGTTGCAGGCTTCGTGACGTTGGAGACGGTGTCGCCCTTCACACCCGGCTCGGTGTCGACGACCGTCAGCTCGACCGTGGTCGGAAGCTGGACGCTCGAGGGCTTGCCGTCCACCGCCAGCACCTGCACCGTCGCGTTCGGCTGCATGAACATCAGCTCGTCCTCGAGCTCCGCACGCGGGACCGAGAACTGCTCGTAGTTGTCGGGATCCATGAAGTGCACGTCGGAGCCGTCGTCGTAGAGGTACTGAACGTTCTTGACCTCGGTGTGCACGCGGGTGAACTTCTCGCCCGCGCGGAACGTGCGGTCGACGATCGCACCCGCGCCGAGCGACTTCAGCTTTGTGCGGACGAACGCGCCGCCCTTGCCCGGCTTGACGTGCTGGAACTCGACGATGCGCCACGGCTGCCCATCGACCTCGATGTGCATCCCGTTCTTGAATTGGTTCGTGTTGATCGTGTCGGCCATTTTCGGCGCCGAGTGTAGCGGGGTTCAGGAGACCTCGATCAGGTCCTTGCGGAAGCCGGTGAGGTTCTCGATGCCGTCCTGTGTGACGACGACGTCGTCCTCGATGCGGATCCCGAACTTGCCCGGGAGGTAGACGCCCGGCTCGACCGTGACGACGTTGCCGGTCGCGAGCACGTCGTCGGTCTCGGTGGACATCCGTGGCAGCTCGTGGACGTCGAGGCCGAGGCCGTGACCGAGCCCGTGGCCGAACATCCCGGCGAACGGGCTGTCCTCGACGACGCGCCGCGCGGCCAGGTCGACGTCGATGGCCGGCGTGTCGGCCCGGATCGCCTCCAGCCCCGCGAGCTGGGCGGCGAGCACGACCTGGTAGGCCTCCTTCGCCTCGCTGCCGAGTGGGCCGGTCGCGAAGGTGCGGGTGTAGTCGGACGCGTAGCCGCCGACCGTGCAGCCCGCGTCGATCACCACGAGCTCGCCCGTGCCGATCGTGCGGTCGCTCGCGCGCGCGTGCGGCCGCGCTCCCGTCGGTCCGGCGCCGACGATCGACTCGAACGCGAGGCCGTCGCCGCCCTCCTCGTGGAAGAGGCGCGTCAGGTCCCACGAGACCTCGCGCTCGGTGCGGCCGACGAACTTCACGCCGGTCAGGCGTTCGAAGACGCGGTCGGTGATCGCGCACGCGTGCCGGAGGATCTCCAGCTCGCTCTCCTCCTTGATCGCGCGCAGCGACTCGACGAGACCGTTGTGCGGCACGAGCTCGAGCCCGCCGGCCTCGAGCGTCTGGAAGTCGGAATAGACGACGCTCGCCGCCTCGAAGCCGACTCTGCCCGAGAGCTGCTCGGCAAGCGCGCCGATCACGCCGCGCTTCGTCTGCACGAGCTCGACGCCCTCCACCGCGCGCGCGGCCTCGATGTAGCGGAAGTCGGTGAAGAGCTGCACCCGCTCCTGGTCGACGAGCAGCGCCGCGTTCGAGCTGTCGAAGCCGGCGAGGTAGACGACGTTCTTCGGGTTGGTGACGAGGAGCGGCTCCTCGATCAGTGCGCGGAGGCGTTCGATGCGAGCGTTCACGCGTTCTCCTTCAGATATTCGAGGGCCATCCGGTAGCCGTCGGGACCGTGCCCGACGAAGCGTCTTGCGACGAGGTCGGAGATGACGGACTGCTTTCGCCACTCTTCTCGCTCGTCGACGTTCGAGAGGTGCACCTCGACGATCGGCACGCTCAGCGGTTCGAGCGCGTCGTGGATCGACCACGCGTAGTGCGTCCACGCGCCCGGGTTGACCACCATGCCGTCGGTGTTGTCGTAGGCGTCGTGGCACCACTTGATGAACTCGCCTTCGCTGTTCGTCTGACGGCATTGCACGGCGAGCTGGAGCTCGCGGGCCCACTCGTAGATCCGGCTTTCGAGCTCCGCCATGCCGAGCCCTCCGTACACCTTCGGGTCGCGGCGGCCGAGCACGTTGAGATTGACCCCGTTGAGGACGATCACACGCACGCGGCGATGCTAGTGGTTTGGCCGGTGAGGTCGCACGGTCTCCGGGTCGCTAGCACCAAGCCGGAGGCCGTCGGCGCCCGCCGTCAAGGCTGGTGGCCTTGATAAGGGTGTCGGCGGACTCCTGCGCAGCGTGATCGCGGGCCGGAGGCCCTGCGCACCTTGCCGGTCAGACCACACCGGTCAGATCACTTGGCTATCAGCGCGTCGAGCTCGCGGCGGACGTCCTCCGCGGGCACTGCGACGTCCCATTCGGGGCCATCCTCGCGGAGCAGGACGAGGCGGAGCTCGCCGCCGACTGCTTTCTTGTCGCGCTGCATCGCCTGCCACGCCCGCTCCCGGTCGACCCGGACGGGCCTCGGGCGCAGGGTCTCCTCCACCTGGCTGATGTCCCGTCCGGACAGACGCAGCGCTCCCAGGAGGCCGAGAGCGACCGCCTGCCCGTGCGTGACTCCCTCGTAGCCCGCGGCGGCCTCGAGTGCGTGGGCGAACGTGTGGCCGAGGTTGAGCATCTTCCGCTCGGCGTCGTCGCGCGGGTCGCGCAGGCAGATCGCGGCCTTGAAGGAGGCGCAGCGGCGGACGAGCTCGTCGTCGGGCAGCTCCCAGAAGGGCTCGCCGGCGAGCAGGCCGGTCTTGACGACCTCCGCCAGGCCCTCGAGCCGCTGGGCCGGGGGCAGCGTCTCGAGCAGCGCGGGGTCGATCACGGTGCGCACGGGCCAGTGGAACGCGCCGACGAGGTTCTTGCCCTGCGGGAGGTCGATGCCGGTCTTGCCGCCGATCGCCGCGTCGACCTGCGCGACGAGGCTCGTCGGCACGGGCACCCACGGCACCCCGCGGAGGTAGGTGGCCGCTGCGAAGCCGGCGGCGTCGGTCGTGCAGCCGCCGCCGAGCGCGACGATCGTGCCGCGCCGGTCGAGCCGCAGGTCCTCCCAGAGCCGGTCGAGCGCACCGATCGTCTTCGCGTCCTCGCCCGGCGGCAGCTCGTGCACCTGCGCAAGACGTACGCCGAGGGCGAGCTGCGCGTCCATGCCGTGGATGCCGGCGACGTTCGGGTCGGAGACGAGAGCGACCTTGCCGTCGCCCGGAACGAGCTCGCCAAGGCGACGAAGCGCGCCGCGCTCGACCCGGACCCCCGCGGCGGCGAGCACGACGTCGTCGGCGTCGCGCACGACGGCGTCCGCCGCCGCCGCGTACAGGGGGCGCCGCTCGTCGTAGAGGCGGCGGAACTCCCCCTCGTCCTGCCCGAGCGGGCGGTCGCTGCCGCGCACGCGTTGCCAGCACGTGTCGACGTCCTCGTCGAGCCACACGGTGACCGCATGGTGGTGCAGCAACTCGCGGACCTGCGGGGTCGTGACGGCGCCGCCGCCGAGGGCGACGACGGACGGGCGCGGATGCGCGAGCACTCCACGTACGACTCGCTCCTCGACCTCGCGAAACGCCGCCTCCCCTTCGTTGAAGAGCTCAGGGACCGACCGCTTCTGGCTCGTCTCGATGACCTGGTCGACATCCTTGAGCAGCCGGTTGAGGCGGCGCGCGACCTCCTCGCCGAGCGTGGTCTTGCCGGCGCCCATGAAGCCGATGAGCGCGACGTGCTTCGTCAGCGCGCGGTCCAGTCGATCCGCTCGACGTACGCCTGCCACGCGGCGACGAAGTCGCCGAGGGCGTCGCCGCCGAACTTGTCCTTCGCGAGGCGCGCGAGCTCCCATGCGACCGCCGCCTCCGCGACGACCGCGAGCGCCTCGACGGCGGAGACGTCGCTGCGCTCGACGAGCGCATGCGCGGGCTCGCCGGTCTGGAGGTCGACCGAGAGCAGCGGCTGCATGAGCGTCGGCAACGGCTTCATCGCGGCGCGGACGACGATCTCCTCGCCGTTCGACATGCCGCCCTCGATGCCGCCGGCGCGATTCGAGCTGCGATGGAGGCCGCGCTCGTCACGCACGATCTCGTCGTGCGCCTCGGAGCCGCGGATGCCCGCGAGCGCGAAGCCGTCGCCGATCTCGACGCCCTTCACCGCCTGGATGCCCATCAGCGCCGCCGCAAGTCGCGCGTCGAGCCGGTCGTCCTTGCGCGCGTACGACCCGAGTCCCGGCGGCACGCCCGTTGCGCGCACCTCGACGATGCCGCCGAGCGTGTCGCGGTCCTTGCGCGCGGCGTCGACCGCTTCCGGGTCGGCTCCCGCCTCGGGCAACGCCTCCCCTACGACGGAGATTCCGATGTGCGCAAGCAGCGACTTCGCCACGGCTCCCGCTGCGACGTGCACGGCGGTATGCCGGGCGGACGCGCGCTCGAGTGCGTCGCGCACGTCGGCGAGCCCGTACTTCTGCACGCCGGCAAGATCCGCGTGACCCGGCCGCGGCAGCGTCACCTCCTTCGTGCCCTTGCCCTCGGGCTCGCCCTCGGGCGGCCACGGATTCATGCCCCACGTCCAGTTCTTGTGGTCGCGGTTGCGAACGACGAGCGCGAGCGGGGTGCCGAGTGTGCGTCCCTGCCGCAGGCCCGCGAGCACCTCCACCTCGTCCGTCTCGATCTGCTGGCGGGGCGAGCGGCCGTAGCCCTGCTGGCGCCGGCGCAGGTCGGCGTCGATCGCCTCGCGGTCGAGCGCCAGCCCCGCGGGCAGACCGGACAGGATCGCCACGAGCGCCGGCCCATGCGACTCTCCCGCGGATGCGAGCTCGAGCGTCACGCTCACAAGCCTAGAGGTTTGATGTGGATCGGACGTGCGTGCGGGGATGGGCCAGACCAAGCGATTTGGCCGGAGCCGGCGCAGGGCATAGTGGTTCTACGTTCAAGCCGGATCCGGGCGAAGCGCGCAGCGTCTGGCACACCATCCGCGCGTGCGTCTGATTCACATCAAGCCGATCGCCGCGCGCATCGCGCTTACAGGCGCAGGCACGCCCGTCCAGCGCTCAAAGCTCGCGGCGCCCTGCAACACGAGGGCTTCACGCCCGTCGATGACCGGACAACCCGCGGCGCGCGCCGCCGTCACGAGCGCGGTCTCGCCCGCGCCGTAGGCGAGCTCGACGATCGTCTGGCCGGCGTGCGGCTGCACGAGCAGCTCGTCGCGCACCGGCGTCGCGTTGACGACGAGGTCGCAGCCGTCGGCGTCGGGAGGCCACTCGCCGCGCCGGGAGAACTGCCGCACCTCGCCGCGCAGGCCCTGCAGCAGCGCCGCCGCCGCCCCGCCGGCGCCGATCAGGCAGACCCGCTTCGAGTCGATCGACGCGACGATCTCGCGGTCGGTGTTGAAGCCGTGGATGCGCCCGTCCGTGAAGACGAGCGTGTTCACCGCTTCGCCGTCGGCCTCGTCGCACAGGAGCGCGGCCGCACGCTTGTGCGGGATCGTCACGTTGGCGCCGGCGAAGCCGCCCGCGACAAGCCCGCGCACCGCCTCCTCCAGCTGTTCAGGAGGCACGTCGAGCGCGACGTACGCCCAGTCGAGCGCCCGCGCGGCGAACGCCGCGTTCTGCATCCGCGGCGACAGCGAGTGCGCTACCGGGTGGCCGACCAGCGCGACGAGCCGCGTCGTCCCCCCGATCAACGACAACACCGCATCAATGGAAGCCGTACTGGTTCGCGTGGTTGAGGAAGTCGTTGTAGCTCGCGGTGAAGTAGTGGTGCTGGAGATCCGGCTTGCGCACGAAGTACAGCCAGTCGCCGGGCGCCGGGTGCGCCGCGGCCTGCATCGACGCGAGACCGGGGTTTGCGATCGGCGTCGGCGGCAGTCCGGTGACGTTCGGGTTGCGCGTGTTGTAGGGGTTGCTGCTCTGGAGCTCCGACTGTGTGAGCGACTTCGTCCCGGGAACGTGCAACCCGTAGCGCGTCGTCGCGTCGAGGCCGAGGTTCATCTTCGCATGGAGGCGGTTGTAGATGACGCGCGCGATCTTCGGCCGCTCGTCCGGCACCAGCGCTTCTTTCTCGACGAGCGACGCGATGATCAGCACGTCGTAGGGCGTGAGGTTCTTCTTCCTCGCGTTCGCGAGGTCGACCTTGCTCCAGTTGTCCGCGAACGCCTTGAGCTGCTGCTGCACGAGCTGCGCCGACGTCGTGCTCGGCAAGAAGTCGTATGTCGCTGGGAAGAGGAAGCCCTCGAGTGAGCGCTTCTTCGCACCGAAGCCCGCGAGCCGCCGCGGTTGCGATGCGGCGAGGTACGTCCGCTTCGACAGGCGCACCTTCTTCCTGTTGCGCTTGTGCTCGGCGATCCGTGCGACGGCCTGTACCCGCTGCGCCATGTCATCTCTGTTGAAGCCCTCGGGAAAGACGATGTGGAACGGCTTGGGCAGCACGATGGTCGGGGCGGTCGGCACCGCCGGCGAGGACGAGCCGCGGCTCGAGATCTTCACGAGCGCGAAGACGACGACGATCGTGAGCAGCACGGCGCCGAGCGCGGCCAGCCGGCGCCGCACGATGCGACCGTGTGAGATCTGCCTGGGCGGTGGCCCCGGCTTGGGCGGCATCACGCCGGGGCGCCGCTCGACCACGCGAGGTATCCGGACAGGAGGTGCGCCGCGGCGCGCGCGTCCTCCGATGATGCCGAGGGCGTCTGCTGGGCGAGGTCGGTCGTGAAGCGCTCGTCGAAGAGCAGCACCGGCACGTCGAGGATGCCGCGGAGCTTCTCGGCGAAGATCTCGGTCTCGCGCGCCTGCTCGCCGTGCTCTCCGCGGAGCGTCAGCGGCAGGCCGACGATCACGTGCTCCGGCTGCTCCTCGCGGACGAGCCGCACGAGCTCCGCAAGCCCGGCGTCGGTACGCACACGCTCGACGACGCAGAGCGGCCGGGCGATGATCCCCGTCGGGTCGGAGACGGCGACGCCCGTGCGCGCCGAGCCGTAGTCGAGCGCCATCACCTTCATGCGAGCGCCTCGGCGACTGCCTTCCGGCCCGCCTCGAGCGCGTCGCGCACGCCGGCGGGGTTCTTGCCGCCCGCCTCGGCGAGCGTCGGCTTGCCTCCCCCGCCTCCCCCGATGTGCGTGCCGAGGGCGCGCACGAGCTGCGAGGCATCGAGGCCCTTCGCGACGAGCGACTCGTCGAAGTTCACGACGAGGAACGCCCGCCCGTCGTCGCTCGACGCGACGACCGCGCCGGCCGCCTTCTCCTGCTGGCGCAGGCGGTCTGAGAGGTCGCGCAGCGGGCCGCCTTTCAACGCCTTCGCCTCGACGAAGACCACCTCGCCTTCGCGGCCGACGATCTCGAACTCGGCGGACGCCTCGGCCTGGGGCTTCTTCGACTCCTTGCGCACCCGCTCGAGCTCGCTGCGCAGCCCGTCGGCCTCGCGCGCCTGCTCGCGGAGGTACGCGAACGCCTCGCCCGCGGTGACGGCCTCGATGCGCCTCGCGCCCGCGCCGACCGAGCTCTCGCTCAGGATCGCGAACGGGCCGATCTCCGCCGTCGAGCGGACGTGTGTGCCGCCGCAGAGCTCGACCGACCAGCCGCCGATGTCGACGACGCGCACGATGTCGCCGTACTTCTCGCCGAAGAGCATCATCGCGCCGAGCGTGCGCGCCTCGCCGATCGGGGTCTCGTAGATGCGCACGGGCAGGTTCTCGAAGACGTGCTCGTTGACGCGCCGCTCGACCTCGGCACGCTCCTCTCCGGTCAGCGCCTGCGGATGCGTGAAGTCGAAGCGCAGCTTGTCGGGGCGAACCGCTGAGCCGGCCTGCTTGACGTGATCGCCGAGCACCTCGCGCAGGCACTGGTGGAGCACGTGCGTGCCGGTGTGGTTCGCCTGAGTCGGGAAGCGCATGTTCCAGGCGACGGCCGCCTTCACGCGGTCGCCCGCCGCGAAGCCCGTCCCCTCGAAGAGCAGCACCTGATCCTGGTCGAAGCGATACGCCTCGTGCAGCGTCGCGCGCGAGCCGTCGTCCTTCTCCATCCAGCCCGTGTCCGTGACCTGGCCGCCGCCTGCCGCGTAGAACGGCGACTCGCGGAGCTTCGCGAGGAAGAGGCCCTCTTCCAGCTCTTCGAGCGCGCCGATCTGCGTCAGCGCCTCGGTCTTCTCGTAGCCGACGAAGTCGGTGCGGAACCCGGCGGCGTTCGAGAACTCGGCGGCGCGTTGCGCGTTGCCGCCCGCGACGCCGGCGCGCGAGATCTCGCGGTGCTCTTCCATCAGCCGCGTGTACTCCTCGTCGTTCACCTCGAGGCCTCGCTCGCGTGCGAGCTCCTGCGTCAGCTCGATCGGGAAGCCGTAGGTCGCCTGCAGCGTGAACGCATCGTCGCCGGTGATCTTCCCTCTCGCGGCCGCCTCCTCGAAGAGCTTCATGCCGCGCTCGAGCGTCTCGCCGAAGCGCTCCTCCTCGGCTGCGAGCACCTGCTGGATCTCCTTGCGGTGCTCGAGCAGCTCCGGGTAGGCCTCGCCCACCTGGTCGATCACGACGCCGGCGAGGTCGCCGATGAAGGGCGCTTCCATGCCGATGCGCAGGCCGTGCTGGGCCGCGCGCCGGATGACGCGGCGCAGGACATAGCCGCGACCCTCGTTCGAGGGCGTGACGCCGTCACCGACGAGGAACGTCATGCCGCGTCCGTGGTCGGCGAGCACGCGGTGCGCCTTCGTCGAGTCGGTCGAGTCGCCGTACGCGAGGCCCGACTGCTCCGCGATCCACGACATGATCTTCTGGTAGCCGTCGGTGTCGTAGACCGACGGCACGTTCTGGACGATGCGCGCGGTGCGCTCGAGCCCGAGGCCGGTATCGATGTTCTGCTTCGGCAGCGGCGTCAGGGTCCCGTCGGGGCGCTGCTCGTACTCCATGAAGACGAGGTTCCAGAACTCGAGGAAGCGCTCGCAGCGCTCGCAGCCCGGCTTGCAGTCGGGCTCGCCGCAGCCGGCCTCCTCGCCCCAGTCGTAGTAGATCTCCGAATCGGGGCCGCAGGGCCCCGGGCCACCGACCGACCAGAAGTTCTCCGAGGAGGGCAGCGGCACGATCCGCTCGGGCGGCATGCCGATCTTCTCCCAGAGGTCGATCGCGACCTGGTCGGGGCCGAGCTTCAGCTCGGGATCGCCGGCGTGGACGCTCACCCAGATGCGGTCCCAGTCGAGCTGCAGGCGCTCGCGGATGAACTCGGTGGCGAACTCGATCGCGCCTTCTTTGAAGTACTGCCCGAACGAGAAGTTGCCCAGCATCTCGAAGAAGGTGAGGTGGTACGTGTCGAGGCCGACCTCGTCGATGTCGGGCGTGCGGAAGCACTTCTGCGCGGTGGTCGTCAGCGGCGCCGGCGGCGCCTCCCGGCCGAGGAAGAACGGCATCTGGGGTTGCATGCCGGCCGTCGTGAGCAGCGTCGAGCGGTCGTCGGAGCGGGGAACGAGCGACGCCGACGGGCAGCGCAGGTGGCCCTTCTCCTCGAAGAACGAGAGAAAGCCCTCACGGATCTCGGCCGTCGTGCGCACGGCGGCCATTGTAGGCGTGCGCCCAGGCGACCCCGATCGAGGACATCAGGCGCGCACCGTATGCTCGCGCCGTGGCTCCCGACCTCATCGCGCCGGCGACGTACGCGCCGCGCCGGCGGAAGCGCTATCGCTATCGGCTGCGCCGCCTCATGCCCGTCGGCGTGGCGGTCGTGCTCGCGGGGGCCGGCGGAGCCTGGGTCGGGTCGCACCAGTCGCGCGAGCCCAGCGCCTCGGCCGCGACGCCGCGCGGCTCGGCGCACGTCGCTGCGCCGAGAGCACCCGGACGCAAGGTGGCGCCGGAGCGGTTGCTCGCCGGAGGCGCGCTCGTCCCGCACACCTTCACGCCGAAGCTGCTCGGAGCGGCGGCGATCCTCGTCGATGCCAAGACGGGCCGCGTGCTGTGGGAGCAGCGTGCCCACGACCGCCGCCAGGTCGCGTCGACGACGAAGATCATGACCGCGCTGCTCGCGCTGCGAACGCTGCGGCCCCACGACATCGTCCAGGTCGACAAGTCGGTGCCGCGCGTGCCGCTCGTCCGCGAGGGCCTGCGCACCGGAGAGCGGGTCGAGACGTGGAAGCTCCTGTACGCGCTGCTCCTCTACTCCGGCAACGACGACGCGCTCGCCCTCGCGATCGCCTCGGGCGGCAGCAAGTGGCAGTTCGTGCGAAAGATGAATGACGAGGCGATGAGGCTCGGGCTCCGCGACACGCACTTCGTCTCGCCGAGCGGCGTCGTGGATGTGGACAACTACTCGAGCGCGTGGGACCTCGCCGCACTGACGCGCGTCGCGATGCGCAGCCCGCGCTTCCGGAGCATCGTCCGCACGCGCGTCAAGCACGTGCCGTGGGAGGCGCCCACGTTCTCGAAGATCTACCTGAACAACAACCGGCTGCTGGGCACCTATCCCGGCGCGACCGGCGTCAAGACGGGGTACACGCACAAGGCCGGGCCGTGCCTCGTCGCGTCGGCGAAGCGCGGTGGGGTATCCCTCATCGCGGTCGTGCTGGACTCGAGCGACATGTACACCGACGCGAAGCGCCTGCTCAACTTCGGCTTCAGGACGTTGAGCGCGTAACGCCCCTCGACTGCAGTGGCGGGCTAGCGGCTGGTGCCGCTCGGCGTGCTCGTCTCGTCCGCGGCGATCTCGTCGCGGATCTTCTCGAGCGAGCGGCGGATCAGACGGGAGACGTGCATCTGCGAGATGCCGACCTGCTGGGCAATCTGCGACTGGGTGAGCCCGTCGAAGAAGCGCAGCTGGAGGATCTTCCGCTCGCGCTCGTCGAGAACGGCAAAGCCCGGCGCGAGCACGGCGCGATCCTCCGACACCTCGAACTGGTGCTCCTCCGTGCCGATCGACTCCATCGGGTCGATGTCCTCGTCACCGTCGCCGCCTCCCCCGCCGACCGAGAGCGACAGCGATGAGTACGCGCGGCCCGACTCGAGCGCCTCGAGCGCCGCCTCCTCCTCGACGCCCGCGGCTTTCGCGAGCTCGGGGATCGTCGGCGAGCGGCCGAGCTGCACGGTGAGCGACTCGACGAGGCGGGAGAGCTGCACGTTCAGCTCCTGCAAGCCGCGCGGCACGCGCACCGACCAGCCCTTGTCGCGGAAGTGGCGCTTGATCTCGCCAATGATGTTCGGCGTCGCATACGTCGTCAGCTCCACGCCGCGCTCGAGGTCGAAGCGGTCGATCGCCTTGATCAGCCCGATCGCGCCGATCTGGACGAGATCCTCGAGCTGCTCGCCGCGGTACGAATAGCGCCGGGCGAGGGAGCGTACGAGCGACATGTACTGCTCGATCAGCTTCTCGCGCGCTTGCAGATCGCCCTCCTCGTGGTACTTGCGGAGGAGGATCTTGTCGTCGAGGCGTGGCATCAGACGGCTCCGGCGGCCGACGTCGTCTTCTTCGTCAACTCCACCCACGAGCCGCCGTCGCGCTCCTCGATCTCGAACGTGTCGCAGACCGTCTCGAGCACCCGGTGCAACCCGAGCGGCGAGTCGCTCCGCTCGAGCGAGTCGAGCGAGCCCGCGCCGAAAGGGCCCACCGACGCTCGCACGGTGCCGCCCCCTGCGTCGACGGTGACGACGATGTCGCCCTCGTCGTCGCGGCAGCCGAGTAGCGCCTCGAGCGCGACCTGGAGGTCGTCGAGGTCCTCGAAGGTGAGGTCGAGCCGTACGCCGAGCCCGCCGACGACGAGGTGCGCGACGCGGCGGAAATCCTCCTCGGCCGGCAGCGTCAGCTGGACCAGGTCGCTCACTGGTCATCGCCCGCATCGCGCAGCTCTTCGACGAGCTCCTGCTCGCGGCGGGCCGCTGCTTCCTTGCCGGCCTGCACGGCGTGCTTCCAGTCGTGCTTGGTCTTGAAATCGGAGACGCCGTAGCTCAGCGCGGCGGCGAAGCCCGAGACTTTCTGCACGGGGCGCGTCACGGCCATGCTCACCGCGCGTACCGCGGTATCGACGCTGTCCGCCGCGTCGACGGCGCTGTCGGTGATCTGGTCGACCTTGTCGAGCTGCCCGTTGACGCGATCCACGCTTCCTCCGACCTTGTTGATCACGGGCAGGATCTCCCGCTCTGCTCCGCTGATCAACGCGGAAAGGCGCCCGACGGTTCCGCCCAGGCGCACCACCAGGTACGCGAAGGAGAGACCGACGGCCAACAGGAAGACGGCGAGGGCGAGCCGCCAGAGATCCCCCGAGGTGAACGCGGCGACGAGCATTCCAATCCGATCTTAGTTGGCGCCGCCGGACGAGAGGAGACCGCACCCCACGACGGCGTCCCCTTCGTAGAGAACGGCGGCCTGCCCGGGCGCGACACCGTACACCGGCTCGTCGAGCTCGAGCTCGAATCCGCCGGGCGTCGCGCGGACGTGGGACGGCACGGCCGGCGAGCGGTACCGGAGCTTCGCCTCGGCGCGGTCGACGTCCACGTAGAGGCTGCCTGCCGCTGCGACGTGCGTGCGGGCGAGCGACTCGCGCGGCCCCACGCGCACCGTGTTCGCCTGCGGGTCGGCGCCGAGCACGAAGAGCGGCCGCTCCGCCACGACGCCGAGCCCCTTGCGCTGGCCGGGCGTGTAGCGCCAGAAGCCGTCGTGCTCGCCCACCGCCTCGCCGTCCTCGTCCACGATCGCACCCGGCTTCGGCTCGAGCCCGTGCCGTGTGAGGAAGGTTCGGTAGTCGTCGCCCGCGAGGAAGCACGCCTCCTGGCTCTCGGCGCGGTGCGCAGCGTCCAGGCCGGCGCGCTCGGCCTCCGCGCGCGTCTCCGCCTTGTCCTGCTCGCCGAGCGGGAACCAGATGCGGTCGAGCTCATTCGGGTCGAGGCGCGCGAGCATGTACGACTGGTCCTTCTGCGGATCGGCGCCGCGCGCGAGCAGGCGGCGGCCGCGATGCTCGACGATGCGCGCGTAGTGGCCTGTCGCGAGCCGGTCGCAGCCGGCGTGGGCGGCGAAGGCGAGCAGCTCGCCGAAGCGGAAGCTGCCGTTGCAGCGGATGCACGGGTTCGGCGTCTCGCCGCGCGCGTACCCACGCACGAACGGGGCGACGACCGCCGTGCGGAACTCCTCGCGCAGGTCCAGCGTGACGTGCGGAAGCCCGAGCCGGTGGCACGTGGCACGCGCCTGTAGCACCGCCTCCGGCGAGCAGCACGCGCGGTCGGCGTCCGGGCCGTCGGGATCGAGCCACAGCCGCAGCGTGACCCCGATCGCCTCGCGGCCGGCACGGAGCAGTGCGACGGCGCTGTCGACGCCCCCGCTCATCGCAACCGCCGTCCTCCCCGCCCTCGGCTCTGCGCGGAACACCGGTGCGAGCGCGTTGGCGAGCGCATCGGTTGCGAGCACGTCGCCGCCGACGGCCGCAGCCTCGAGGAAGGTCAGCCCCGCGAGCCCGCGGTCGAGCCCGGGCGCGTCCGCCTCGACGATGCGGTCGCCGTCGACGAGCAGGCGAACGGCCGCCCACTCGCCGTTGCGGGTGGAGTCTCCGAAGCTCTCGATCACGAGCACACGGTAGTGGACGAAAAACCGGGCGGGGCCTTTCGGCCCCGCCCATGATCTCCACCCTGCCGGTTCGTCTCGGCTATGTGAACCTGGCGAACCAGGTGGGTGCCGTACCGTTCTCCGGCCGCGTGAGCGGCCTCGGTCGGGACACGTGCTCCCTTTATGTAGGCGTTGGTTCTACATTTAGGCCGGAACGACGCACAGGGTCGAGCGGACGCAGCGTACACCTCATCTCGCGAAACGCCACTGGATCGTTTGCGTGCCCTGCAGGTGCAGCAGCTTGGCGAGCGCCTCCGTGAGATCGAACTCGCGACCGGGCACGGTGTGGCCGCGGTCGATCACGTGTGTGAGCACCTGCTTGCCCTTGTACTCGATGTAGAGCTTGACGCCGCACGGCAGCACCGGATGTGCGACTCCGGGGGTCTTCGCGTCGATCACGACGCCGCATGCGCTCTTCGTACGCCCCTTCGAGGGCGTATACGGGGCGGCGAGGGCCGTGTACCAGTCGCCCGCAGCGGCGGGCAGATCGGAGGTGTGCTTCGAGCGGAGCGAGACTGCGAGCGCGACGGCGATCGCGACGAGCGCGACCGCGGCGAGGGCGGCGGCGCGCAGCCCGGACGAGCCGATCACGAGCTCCCCACGAGCTCCCCGAAGCTGTCACGGACGAGCCCGTCGAAGTCGACCGGCAGCAGGCCGTCCGGGTCTGCGAACTCGCGCAGGTACATGAGCAGGAACTGCCGCTCCTCGTCCTGGGAGACGTCGCCGCCCGCGTGCTCGCGCGTAAGACGCTCAAGGTCCCAGAGGTTCCACTGGCGCGGCCCGGCGCCGACCCCGATCGGCACGACCGTCGACGGCACGGGAGCCGGCTCCGGTACGGCGGGCGCGAGCTCCGACGCCGGCTCCGGCGCGGGCACGGCGGCGAGCGGCGGCCGCTCCGCGACCGGCTCGGGCTCCGGCTCGGGCCGCAGAACGCGCACGTGCTCGGACGGTGCCGCGGCCGTGAACGAGGGCGCTGGGGCGGGCTCCGGCTCCAGCGCAATGGGTTGTTCGGGCGCCGCGGCCGGCTCGGGCGCGACCGCGTGCTCGGCGCTGCCGTCGGCGTCCGGCTGGACGACGACCGCGACCGACTCGGGCTCCTCGGACGGCGGCGCCTCCGGACGCCTGACGTTCACCGTGTGCGGCGTGATCCGCATGCGCGAGCGTCCAGGCACCGGGCCACCCTCACGCCAGAGCGTCGCCTCGAGCACGAAGATGAGCAGGTAGGCGACGGCGCTCGCCGCGATGATCGTCCACATGCCCGCGCCGAGCGCGGCTGCGGTGACGGGAACGGCAACGAGAAACGCGGCCTCGACAACCGTTCTGGGCCCGAAGACGCGCCGCATCCCGGAAGCCTACGGCTGAGGCTCGGACGGCTCCTCGTCCGCGGCTGCGTCTTCCTCAAGCGACAGCGCGGACAGGCTGCCCGAGACGGGCGGCGGAGGCGGTGACGACGAAGACGGCGGCTCGGACACGGGCGGGACGGATACGGGAGGCACGGACACGGGAGGCACGGACACGGGCGGGTCCGACACGGTCGGGGAAGGCGCCTTCACGGCTGCGGGGCCCGCGAACGCGGCCGCGGGCGGCTGCGGCCGCGCAGCCTCGGCGGCGCTCTCGGCCGCGCGCATGATCGCGCCCGCGACCTCGGCGATCGCATCCTGCCCGAGACCGGCCGCGGAGAGCAGCTGCTCGGCGCCGTGCTGGGCGCGGGCGAGAACGGCGGACGCCTGTGCGCGCGCCCACTCGAGCGTCTGCTCGACCTCGGCGCGGGCGGCGTTCGTGAGCTCCGTCGCCTGGTGGCGCGACTGCTCGAGCAGGCGGCTGCCCTTGGCCTCCGCCTCCTGGAGCTCTCGGGTCGCGTCCGCGTGGGACTTCGCGAGGAGCTCGCGCGTCTCGTTGCGGGCCGCGTTCAGCATCTCGGCGCGCTGGCGCTCGCTCTCCTGCCGGTAGCGCTCGACCTCGGCCTCGCGGTCCTGCAGCTCGCGCTGGCGGCGGCTGACCTCTTCTTCGGTCTTCGAGAGCTGCGTGCCGGCCGCGTTCTGCGCGTCGCGCTCGATCGTGTCGGCGAACTCGGCGGCGGCCCGGATCAGGTGCAGCGCGTCCATGCGGACGGCGTGGCCGGTCGGCTCGACCGCCGGGCCGGTGCGGCCACCGGCGGCCTGGATGACTCGCAGCTGGGCCTGCAGCTGGGCGGCATGGCGGCGGAACGCATCGAAGGCGTCGCGAACCCGCGCCGCGTCGAGGCCGTCCCCGACCTGGGGAATGTCCTCATAGCGCGGCAGGGAGGTCAGCGATAGGACCCCTACGCGGCCCGGACCTTCGATAGCCATCTGGTCGTTCCCCTCCTGATTGTCTGCGTCGACGCGGCAAGCCGCTACGAGAAGTATGACTTCTTCATCGGCTGTCCGTTCCCTCGGCTTGATCCGGATCGACGATGGATCGGATTCCGAGCTCGCGGAGCACGGTATCCGGCATCGGCGTCGGCGCCCCGGTGAGGGGGTCGGAGCCGCTCGAGACCTTCGGAAATGCGATTACCTGGCGGATGTCGGGCTCCCCGGCCATGAGCGCGACGAAGCGCTCGATGCCCATCGCGAAGCCGCCGTGCGGCGGCGCCCCCATACGGAGCGCGTCGAGCAGGAAGCCGAATTTCTCGCGCTGCTCCTCCTCGCCGAGGCCCATCGTCCGGAAGACCGCCTGCTGCGCTTCTGCCCGGTGGAGGCGGATCGAGCCCGAGCCCATCTCCCACCCGTTCCAGATCAGGTCGTAGTGCTGGCCGAGCACGCCGCCCGGATCGCTCTCGATCCGGGGCTCGTCGCCTTCGACGGCCGCAGTGAACGGGTGGTGGACGAACGTCCAGCCACCGGTGTTCTCGTCCGGCTCGAAGAGGGGGAAGTCGACTGTCCAGAGGAACTCGTTGCGCTCGGTGTCGGCGAGCTCGAGCTCGCGACCGAGATGGAGGCGCAGGCCGCCGAGCACGCGCGTCACGACGCTTTCGGTGTCGGCGACGAAGAGCACGGTCGTGCCCGGGTCGGAGCGCAGCGCCGCGAGCTCCTGCTCGGAGAGGAACTTCGCGATCGGCGAGCGGATCTCGCCGCCGTCGTTCACGAGGTACGCGAGCCCCTTCGCGCCCCACTCCTTCGCAATCTCCTCGAGCCGCCCCAGCTCGGCGCGTGAGAAGGCGCGCGGCGCAACGAGGTAGCGAACCATCGGAGCGTTCGCGAAGACGCCGAATCCCGAGCCCCGCGTGAGCTCCGTCGCGTCCTCGATCTCGAGCGCGAAGCGGAGGTCGGGCTTGTCGGTGCCGAAGCGGCGCATCACGTCGGCGTAGGACATGCGCGGGAACGGGCGTGCAGGCGCCTCGCGTCCCAGCGCCTCGAACGACGCCACGACCGCCGCCTCGAGGACCTCGATCACGTCGTCCCGGTCGACGAACGACATCTCGACGTCGAGCTGCTGGAACTCGAACTGCCGGTCGGCGCGCAGGTCCTCGTCCCGCCAGCACGTGGCGATCTGGTAGTAGCGGTCGAGCCCGCCGACCATGCACAACTGCTTGAAGAGCTGCGGCGACTGCGCGAGCGCGAAGAACTTCCCGGGCTGCAGGCGCACCGGCACGAGGAAGTCGCGCGCGCCCTCCGGCGTGCCCTTCGTCATGCTCGGCGTCCACACGTCGACGAAGTTCAGCTCGTCCATCGTGCGTCGGATCGCGGCGATCACGATGTGACGGAGCCGGAGGTTGCGCTGCATCCGCTCGCCGCGCATGTCGAGCCAGCGGTACTTGAGGCGGAGCGCCTCGTCGACGTCCTCGCCAATCTGGAACGGCAGCGGCTCGGAGCGCGAGACGATCGTCAGCGTGTCGACCTGGACCTCGATCTCGCCGGTCGGGAGGTTCGGATTGACAGCTTCGGGTGCGCGCACGACGACCTCACCCTCCGCCTGGAGGACGAACTCGTTCCGGACCTCGTGCGCGACCGCTGCGGCGTCCGCAGTGCGCTCGGGATTGATCACGAGCTGTACTTTCCCGGAGAAGTCGCGCAGGTCGATGAAGACGAGGCTGCCGTGGTCGCGGCGCGTGTCGACCCAGCCGGCGACCTTGACGCGCTTGCCCGCGGCGGCGGCGCCGAGGGCGCCGCACGTGGTGTCGCGACAGCTGCTCACAACGCCAACCGCTCGAGGAGCTCGTCCGCGTGCACGTCGACGTCCTGTTCCCCGCGGCGGCGGAGCGTGATCGAGCCCTCTCGGAAGATGACGGTGTCCCGCGTGCCGGAGCGCTGCGCCTGCGTGAGCTGGCCCTTGAG
>DATCOE010000032.1:0-27174 GCA_036564885.1 Gaiellaceae bacterium
CTCGATCTCGTACGACTCCATCAATGGATTTGCCAGGAGCTGCTCGCACATCTTCTCGACCTGCGCGCGCGCCTCGGTCGCGTCGTCCGAGGCGACCTCGAGGTCGACCACCTTGCCGACGCGGGCGCCGGAGACGGAGAAGCCGAGGTGCTCGAGCGCGGTTTCCACCGCCGCTCCCTGCGGGTCGAGGATGCCCGACTTCGGCCGGACGAGGATGGTCGCCCTCATCCGAGCGTCACCGATCCGAGCACCACGGACGGGCGCTCGAGGTATGCGTCGAACGTCGTCGTCGTCAGCCGCTCGAACGCCTCGACATACTTCGCGCGCGTGCCCGTGACGACGTCCTCCGGGAGCTCCGGGCCGGGGTACGTCTTGTCCCAGCCGGTGGTCTCGCAGTAGTCGCGCACGAACTGCTTGTCGAAGCTCGACTGGACGCGGCCCGGCTCGTACGCGTCGGCCGGCCAGAAGCGCGAGGAGTCGGGCGTCAGCGCCTCGTCGCCGAGCACGAGGCTGCCGCTCGTGTCGGTGCCGAGCTCGAACTTCGTGTCGGCGATGATGATGCCGCGGCCCAGCGCGTGCTCGGCGGCGGCGCTGTACAGCGCGATCGCGACGTGCTCGACCTCCGCGAGGCGCTCGGCGCCGACGAGCTCGGCGGCCTGGTCGCGGCTGATGTTCTCGTCGTGGCCGGACTGCGCCTTCGTCGCCGGGGTGAAGATCGGCTGCGGCAGGCGGTCCGACTCGCGTAGCCCTTCCGGGAGCGCGTGACCGGACGTCGAGCCGGTGGCCTGGTAGTCCTTCCACCCGGAGCCCGCGAGGTAGCCGCGCACGACGCACTCGATCGGAAGCATCTCGAGCCGCCGGCACTCCATCGAGCGCCCGTCGTCGCGAATCGCGAGCATGTGGTTTGGCACGATCTCGCGCAGAAGCGTGAACCAGAAGCCCGAGAGGCCGGTGAGCACGCGCCCTTTGTCGGGGATCTCCGTCGGCAGGATCACGTCGAAGGTCGAGATGCGATCGCTTGCGACGAGCAGCAGGCGATCGTCGTCGAGCGCGTAGAGCTCGCGCACCTTTCCGGACGCGAGGTGCGTGGGCGCCTCAGGCATGAACGGGTTCCTCCTTGGCGGCGAGTGTGTGCAGGCGGGCGAAGATCGTGTCGACGTGCCGCGTGTACGCGTCGAGGTCGAAGACGGCGTCGAGGTCGACATGACCGGCGATGTCGTCGTCGGCGCGCACGAGGTCGCGGAAGTCGAGCTCCTCGTCCCACGCGCGCATCGCGTTGCGCTGCACGAGGCGGTACGCGTCGTCACGCGAGAGGCCCGATTCGACGAGCGCGAGCAGGACGCGCTGGCTGAAGAACAGGTAGTGGCTCGCCTCGAGGTTGCGTCGCATGCGCTCGGCGCGGACGACGAGGCCTTCCATCAGCCACGTGAAGCGGTCGAGCATGTAGTCGAGGGCGAGGAACGCGTCGGGAATGACGACCCGCTCGGCCGACGAGTGGGAGATGTCGCGCTCGTGCCAGAGTGCGACGTTCTCGAGGCCGACGAGCGCATGGCCGCGCACGACGCGCGCGAGCCCGCAGATGCGCTCGGCGACGACGGGGTTGCGCTTGTGCGGCATCGCCGAGGAGCCCTTCTGTCCCTTGCCGAAGGGCTCTTGCACCTCGGCCACCTCGGTGCGCGCGAGATGGCGCACCTCGAGCGCGAACTTGTCGAGCGACGACGCGGTCACCGCGAGCGCCGAGAGCAGCTCCGCGTGCCGGTCGCGCTGGAGGATCTGTGTCGACGTGGGGGCGGGCTCCAGGCCGAGCCGTTCGCAGGCGATGCGCTCGAGGTCGGGGTCGGTGGCCGCGTACGTGCCCACGGCGCCCGAGAGCTTGCCGACACGCATGCCGTCGAGGGCGCGCGAGACGCGGGTGCGCGCCCGATCGAGCTCGAACGCCCAGCCCGCGAGCTTGACGCCGAAGGTCGTCGGCTCCGCGTGCACGCCGTGCGTCCGGCCCATCTGCAGAGTGCCGCGGTGCTCCTCGGCCCGTGCCGTCACGACGGCGAGCGCGCGGTCGAGCCCGGCGACGATCAGCGCGCCGGCCTCGCGGATCTGGAGGGCGAGCGCCGTGTCGACGACGTCGGAGGAGGTGAGGCCGTAGTGGAACCAGCGGCCTTCGTCGCCCAGCTGCTCGGCGACGGCGTCGACGAACGCCGCCGTGTCGTGATGGAGCGTCGCCTCGATCTCCGCCACGCGCTCGGGTGTCGGGCGCTTCGCGTTCTCCTGCAGCGCCTTCGCCGCGTCGGCGGGCACGACCCCGAGCTCGGCCCAGGCCGCCGTGGCGGCGAGCTCGACCTCGAGCCAGGCCTCGAACCTGCCCTCGTCCGACCAGATGCTGGCCATGGCCGGGCGGGAGTAGCGGGCGATCACTGGAGACAGTCTAGAGCCGTCCCAGGTCGGCGGGACTAGATCCGCAGGATGCGGAGCGCGAGCTCTGCCGCATTGCGCGGGTTGTCGACCCCTACCGTCGCTACGGGCACGCCCGGAGGCATCTGCGCAATGGCGAGCAGCGCGTCGAGGCCGTCGAGCAGGCTGAGGCTCGACCGCAGCGGCACGCCGATCACCGGCAGGTCCGTGTGTGCGGCCACCACGCCCGGCAGCGCCGCGGAGAGGCCGGCGCCGCAGATGAGCACCTTCAGGCCGCGCCCGCGCGCGCTGCGCGCGTACTCGGCGACCGCATCCGGCGCCCGGTGTGCCGAGCGGACGTCGAACTCGTAGGCGACCCCGGCTTCGCCGAGCACGTCGAGCGCGCCCTGCATCCGCTCGCGGTCGGACTCCGAGCCGACGAGGATCCCGATGACGGCGTCAGGCACGGCTGAAGGCGGCGATGTCGGTGCGGTAGCGCATGCCCGGGAAATCTATGTGCGCAGCGGCCGCGTACGCGGCAGCACGTGCTGCCGCGAGCGAGTCGCCGAGCGCGGTGACGTTGAGGATGCGCCCGCCGTTCGTGACGAGCCGCCCGTCGTGCAGTGCCGTCCCCGCATGGAAGACGAGTGCGCCCGCGGCCTCCGCCTCCTCGATGCCGGTGATCGGACTGCCCGAGTCTCCGCGCGCCGGATAGTCGCCGGCTGCGAGGACGAGCGTCACCGCTGCGCTCTCCGATACGCCGAGTGGCCCGCTGTCGAGCCGGCCCGCCGCCGCCGCCGCGAGCGTCTCGAGCAGGTCGCCCTCGAGCCGTGGCAGCAGCGACTGGGTCTCGGGGTCGCCGAAGCGGCAGTTGTACTCGAGTACCCGCGGGCCGTCGTCGGTCAGCATCGCGCCCGCGTAGAGCACGCCGACGAACGGGGAGCCCCGCCGTGCGAGCTCCGCGACGACCGGCGTGCAGACGGCGTCGACGAGCTCTGCGACCTCGACCACCGACAGGCGGGGCACGGGCGAGTACGAGCCCATACCGCCGGTGTTGGGCCCCTCGTCGCCGTCGCCGATCCGCTTGTAGTCCTGCGCCGCCGGCAGCGGCACGACCCTCATTCCGTCGCAAAGCGCGAACAGCGAGACCTCCTCGCCCTCGAGGAGCTCTTCGACATGGAAGGGCTGCCCGAGCGCCTCGGCGGCGAGCAGCCCCGCGTCGAGGTCCGCCTGCGTGTGGCAGACCCACACGCCCTTGCCCGCGGCGAGCCCGTCGGCCTTCACGACGCACGGTGGGCGCGCGACGGCGAGCGAGCGCGCAGTCGGCACGCCGGCCGCGTCCATCACCTCTTTCGAGAACGCCTTCGAGCCCTCGATCCGGGCGGCGGCCGCGCCCGGGCCGAAGACGGCGATGCCGCGGTGGCGCAGCTCGTCGGCGAGCCCTGCGACGAGGGGCGTCTCGGGGCCGACGACGACGAGGTCGATCCCGAGCTCGCGTGCGAGCGGTGCGAGCGAGGCCTGGTCGTCGGTGTGGACGGGGTGGCAGCTCGCGAGAGCGGCGATGCCGGGGTTGCCGGGCGCGGCGTGCAGCTCGCTCAGGAGAGGGCTCCGTGCGAGTGCCCACGCGAGTGCGTGCTCGCGACCCCCGGATCCGACGACGAGCACCTTCATGGGGTCGCGATCACGTGGGCGATCGTATGCGAGCGCGCGGCGGGTCACCACCCGCTCCTCGGCCGCGCCGACCTCGGCATCGACCATCGAGGCCCGAGCACCGCTCGAACGGCTCGTCGTCGGCCCGTAGTCTTTCCGTATGGAGGCGCCGCCGTACTCGGCCGCGGCCGTGGACGTCGTCCGGCTGCCGGAGGGCCGCACGGAGCGCGACCACGTCGCCGTCGAGGAGCCGCTCGAGATCCGCATCGGCGGCGTGCCGGTCGCGGTGACGATGCGGACGCCGGGGCACGACGAGGAGCTCGCGCTCGGCTTCTGCCTCTCCGAAGGGCTGCGCCCGGCGGGTGCGCGGCTGCCGGCCGACCTCGCCGCGAACACCGTCGACGTCGACGCGCCCGGCTTCGATCCCGCCCGCCTGCAGCGGAGCTTCTACACGACGTCGTCGTGCGGCGTCTGCGGCAAGGGCGCGCTCGACGCCGTCGCGGTCGAGGCACCGCGCGTCACCTCCGAGCTGCGCGTGCCGCTCGCGCTCGTCTCATCGCTCCTCGACCGGTTGCGCGAGGCGCAGACCGCGTTCGCCGTCACCGGCGGGCTGCACGCGACCGGGCTCTTCACGCCGGACGGCGGGCTGCTGTGCGTCCGGGAGGACGTCGGGCGCCACAACGCGCTGGACAAGGTCGTGGGCTGGGCCTTCGGCGCAGGCCGGCTTCCGCTCGCCCAGTGCGTGCTGTGCGTGAGCGGTCGCCTCTCCTTCGAGCTCGTGCAGAAGGCCGCGGTCGCCGGCTGTCCGGTGCTCGTCGCGGTCGGCGCGCCGTCGAGCCTCGCGGTCGAGCTCGCCGCCGACCGCGGCGTGACGCTCTGCGGCTTCGTCCGCGGCGGCACGGCGAACGTCTACACCGAGCCGTGGCGGATCACGACCTGACGGGTGTCCTGCTCGTCGGCGGGGCGAGCACGCGCTTCGGCTCGCCGAAGGCGCTCGCGCGTTTCGGCGGCGAGACGCTCGCCGAGCGTGCGTGGCGCCTGCTCGGCGAGTCGTGCGCCGAGCGGATCGCCGTCGGCAAAGTCGCGGACGGGCTCGAGCTTCCCTTCGAGCTCCTGGACGACGGCTCCGACGTGCGCGCGCCGATTGCCGGGCTCGTCGCGGGCCTGCGCGTTGCGACGTATGACCTCACGGCCGTGATCCCCGTGGATCTCCCGTTGCTCACCCAGGCCTCGCTCGAGGCGCTGGCCGCGCGTTGTCGCGACGCAGCGATCCCGCCGAGCGGTCCGCTCCCGGGCGTCTATCGAACGAGCGTGCTGCCCGCGTTCGAGCGGGCGCTCGCCGCCGGCGAGTACCGGCTCCGTGACGTGCTCGCGCAGCTCGACGTCGCGGTCGTCGAGCTCGACGAGGCGGAGCTCGTGAACGTCAACGAGCCGGCCGATCTCGAGCACTTGACGAACGGCACCGTGTAGCCTCCGGCCCGATGGTCTTCAACGCCGCCGACGACGCGTATGACAAGTTCATGGGCCGCTACTCGTCGGTGCTCGCGCGGCCGTTCGCAGACTTCGCCGGCATCGAGCAGGGACAGCGCGTCATCGACGTCGGCGCCGGCACGGGCGCGCTCGCCGTGGAACTCATCCGGCGGCTCGGCCCCGAGTCCGTCGCCGTCGCCGAGCCCTCGCAGCGCTTCGTCGACGGGCTGCGTCAGCGGTTTCCCGACGTCGACGTGCAGCTTGCGCCCGCAGAGGACCTTCCCTGGGCCGACGGGGAGCACGATGCAGCGCTCGCCCAGCTCGTGATCAGCTTCGTCGACGATCCCCCGGGAGCCGTCGGGGAGCTGCGACGCGTCGTGCGCGAAGGCGGTGTCGTCGCGATCTGCATGTGGGACCTCGCGGGCGGGATGGAGATGCTCGCCGCCATCTCGCGCGCGCGCCGGACGATCGATGAGAGCCCGGGCGGCGACGACCTGCTGACCCACTGGACGCCGGGGGCGCTCACGGCGCTGCTCGAGGATGCCGGGTTGGCTGACATCGCGTACGGGGCGCTGGAGGTCGAGAGCGACTATTCGGGGTACGACGAGTTCTGGTCGGCGCTGCTCGGCGGCGTCGGGCCGGCCGGCGCCTGGCTGCAGACGCTCGACGACGCCGGCCGCGACGCGATGCGCGTTGCGACCCATCGCGAGCTGGGCTCGCCCGACGGCCCGTTCACGCTGCGCGCCCGCTGCAACGCAGTGCGCGGCGTCGTCTAAGCCGCGCCGGTGAGTGCGGCGAGCCCATGCGGGGCGAGAACGCTCTCGCGGTCGGCGCCGGTGCCGATCAGCGTCACCTCGACCTCGAGCTCCTGCTCGACGAACTCGACGTAGCGGCGCGCCGCGTCGGGAAGATCTTCGAGCGTCGCGCACGCGTCGAGCGGCTCTTCCCAGCCTGGCAGCGTCTCGTAGACGGGCCGCGCAGCATGGAAGTCGCTCTGATGCGCGGGGAAGTCCTCGGTCTCCACGCCGTCGCGCAGCCGGTAGCGCGTGCACACGGGAAGCTCCGCGAAGTGCGAGAGCACGTCGAGCTTCGTCAGCGCGAGCCGGTCGATCCCGTTCACGCGCACGGCGTAGCGCAGCGCGACGAGGTCGAGCCAGCCGCAGCGGCGGTTGCGACCGGTGACGACGCCGTACTCGTGCCCGAACTCGCGCATGCGCTCCTGGTCCGGCCCCTCGATCTCCGACGGGAACGGCCCTTCGCCGACGCGCGTCACGTACGCCTTGGCGACGCCCATCACGCGGTCGATCTTGTTCGGGCCCATGCCGACGCCCGCTGCGGCGTTCGCCGCGACCGTGCTCGACGACGTGACGAAGGGATACGTGCCGTGGTCGAGGTCGAGCAGCGTGCCCTGGCCGCCCTCGAGCAGCACGAACTGCCCGTCCCTGAGCGCCTGGTCGACGAGCAGCGACGTGTCGGCGACGTACGGCCGAATCCTCTGCGCGTGCTCCTCGAGCCGCCCCGCGACCTCGCCGAGCGCGAGCGGCGGCTCGCCGTAGACCTTCTCGAGCCACAGGTTCTTCTCGGCGAGCGCGACCTCGATCTTCTGGCGCAGGATCTTCGGGTCGAGCAGGTCCTGCACACGGATGCCGATGCGCAGCGCCTTGTCGGCGTATGCAGGGCCGATGCCGCGCCGGGTCGTCCCGATCTGGAGGTTGCCGAGCCGGCGCTCGCTCGCCTGGTCGATCGCGACGTGCCACGGCATGATCACGTGCGCGTTGCCGGAGACGTGCACGCGGCCCCCGGTCGCGTGTCCGCGCGCTTCGAGCTCGTCGACCTCCGCGAGGAACACGCTCGGGTCGACGACGCAGCCGGCGCCGATGATGCACGTCTTGCCGGTGACGACGCCGCTCGGGATCTGGCGGATCTTGTACGTCTCGTCCCCGACGACGATCGTGTGCCCCGCATTCGGGCCGCCCTGGTAGCGGCACACGAGATCCGAATGTTGCGCGAGCAGGTCGACGATCTTGCCCTTGCCTTCGTCTCCCCACTGCGCGCCGACGATGACGGTCGCGGGCACGTGAAGAAGTGTGCCCTATCCGGCGGTCGGGTCGGCGGCGTGCTCGATCAGGGGCCGTAGTCGCCGCCGCCGCCGTACCCGCCTCCGGGAGCCGGCGTGTCGGTCGACGTGCCGACGGGGGGGAGAACGGCGCCACGCACGGAGAGCGACGTCTTCATGCCAGACGCCGCGTGGCTGCCGAGCGGGCACCAGAGCTTGAACGAGCCGCCGCCAAGCGTCACCCTCAGCGAACGCGTGGCACCCGGCTGGATCGTCGGAGTCGTCGCAGCGCTCAGGCCGGGGCCGGAGATCGACAGACGGTGCGCGACGCGGCCCGCGTTGTGGACGACGAGCAGCACGGGCCCCGCCGGCAGGCTCTTCGTCGAGAGCGAGATCCGGTATTCGCGCTCGGTCACCCGGACGGTCGTCTTCCGGACGCTCGACCGCCCGGCCAGCGCTCCGACGGCCGCCCCTGCGAGCGCGAGGGCGACAACGACGCCGACGGCGATGAGGATCCGATTCCGCATGCCTCCGAATACGCTCGTTCGAGCGAAGTGGTTTTTCGCTATGCGGCGGTGGCCGCCGCCCCGGCGGACTGCTCCTCCGGCGGCTCGGCCCGCTCGATTCGCACGCCGTGGCCGCGGCGGCAGAGGAACGTTCCGTGCCGCAGGTCGAGGTCGAGACGTCCTGCGAACGTCGAGCCGGTCGAGCCCTCGGCCGCATCGAGCTCGGCGCAGTGCTCGCAGGCGACGGTGAACGAGGCGGCAGCCGCGGCGATCACCACGACCTGCTCGCGGTCGCTCATGAGGCTGCGAGATCCGCGAACTTTGCGTAGCGCTTGAGGAACGAGAGCTTCACAGAGTCGGTCGGGCCGTTGCGGTGCTTGGCGAGGATGACCTCCGCGAGCCCCTGCTGGTCGGACTCCTCGTTGTAGTACTCGTCGCGGTAGATGAAGGCGACGAGGTCGGCGTCCTGCTCGATCGAGCCGGACTCGCGCAGGTCGGAGAGGATCGGCCGCTTGTCGGTGCGCTGCTCGACGGCGCGCGAGAGCTGGGAGAGCGCGATGATCGGCACCTCGAGGTCGCGCGCGAGGATCTTGAGGGAGCGCGAGATCTGCGACACCTCCTGCACGCGGTTCTCGATGTTGCCCGACGAGCTCATCAGCTGCAGGTAGTCGACGACGATCAGCCCGAGGTCGGGATGGCGGGACTTCAGCCGCCTCGACTTCGATCGGATCTCCATCATGTTGATCGAGCCCGTATCGTCGACGTAGATGGGCGCCTTCGCGAGCTTGTCGCAGGCGGCGGTGAGGCGCGGCCAGTCGTCGGGAGCGAGCTTGCCGGTGCGCAGCCGCTGCGACTCGACCTTCGCCTCGCTGCACATCAGCCGCTGCGTCACCTCGGACTTCGACATCTCGAGGGTGAACAGCCCGACCGGGGTGCCCTGCCGCACCGCGAGGTTCGCCGCCATGCAGAGCGCGAGCGCCGACTTCCCCATCGACGGGCGCGCCGCGATGATGATCAGGTTGCCGGGTTGGAAGCCCGAGGTGAGACGGTCGATGTCGCGATAGCCAGACGGCGTGCCGGT
Source organism: Gaiellaceae bacterium (assembly GCA_036564885.1). Classification (GTDB taxonomy): domain Bacteria; phylum Actinomycetota; class Thermoleophilia; order Gaiellales; family Gaiellaceae; genus Palsa-739. The sequence continues at coordinate 9,152 of DATCOE010000032.1, forward strand.
GACGTCGACGCCTGCCTCGTAGAGCTGCGTGATGCGCTCGAAGCTCTCCTTCAGCAGCTCGTCGATGTGCGTGAACTCGCCGGTGACGCGCTGCTGCGAGAGGTCGAAGATGATCGACTCCGCCTGGTCGACGAGGTCGCCCGCCTCGCCGGGGCGGTCCCAGCCGAGCCGCGAGATCTCGCCGCCGGCGCGGATCAGCCCGCGGAGCGTCGCCGTCTCGCGCACGATCCGCGCGTAGTGGGCGGCGTTCGCGCTCGCAGGCACGAGGGCCGCCAGCTCGTGCAGGCGCACGCGGCCGCCGACGTCCTCGAGCTCGCTCCGCTCCTCGAGCATGTCGGTGAGCGTGATCGCGTCGACCGGCTCGCCCTTCGCGTAGAGCGCGAGGGCTGCGCGGTAGACCTTCGCGTGCGACTCCCGGTAGAAGTCGCTCGCGTCGAGGATCTCGCTGACGGCGCCGATGGCGCCCGGCGAGATCATCATCGCGCCGAGGACGGACTCCTCGGCCTCGAGATTCTGCGGGGGAACGGTCGCGTTCGACGCGACGGAGGCAAGCTGGGCCATCGGCTACGAGTCAAGCAGTCGCGGAGCCCGACCGCTAGCTGGTGACAGGTTGGTTGTGAACACGTCTTTTTGCGCCATTTGCAGGGGAATCGATCAGTGTTGCAGGGGTGTCGGACGGAGCATCTGTGGATAGATCCGCCGGTGCTTGCGGGAACTTCGTCCGCGCGTCCACAGGGCGTGAGCCGGCCTGTGGACGAAGCCAGAGTGGGCACAGCGACGAGGAGGCGCGGGGCGCCTCCTCGTCTGCCGCGATCTCGTCGTGGCTACGTGTTGCGGTCGTTCAGGGCGGCGTCGGCGTCGGCGCGCCACTCGGGCTCGTCCGCCGCGGGCTCGACCCGCGTCGCGGGCTTGTCCTGCGCAGCGCTTTCCTGGGTGGGGCTCTCGCCCTGCATGGCGGCCTCCGCCGGGCTCAAGGCCCGCTCGGTCTCGTCCACGTACTCGAACTCGACCTGTGCCGCCGCGGCGGGCGCGGCCGCTTCCCGCTCCGCGCGCTCGGCTGTCTCCATCGCCTCGAGCTCCTCGTCGGACGGCAGCTCGCCGCCTTCCGGGGCCACGAGCGTCTTCACGTCGACGTGGACTCCCTCGAAGAGGTCGATCGGCACGTCGTAGCGCCCGATCCGCTTGATGTTGTCGATGCCGATCTTCCGGCGGTCGATGCGGATCTTGCGCGTGCGCCAGATCTCGTCCGCGATGTCGGTGGGTGTGACCGAGCCGAAGAGCGATCCAGTCGGCCCCGCCTTCACCTCGAAGCGAAGCACGGTCTTCGTGAGCGTCTCGGCGATCGACTGCGCCTGGTCGGCCGTCTTCGCCTCCTGCCGCGTACGGTTCGAATCGCGCTTCCGGAGCTCCGCGACCCGCGCCGGCGTCGCCTCTTCTGCGAGCTTGCGCGGGAAGAGGAAGTTCCGCGCGTAGCCGCGTGCGACCGAGACCACGTCGCCGCGGAGACCGATCTTCTCCACGTCCTTCGTCAGGATGACGTCCATCAGCGGTCCTCGCGGCTCCGGCCGCGACCGCGGCCCTCGCGCTCGCTGCCCTCGACGCCCTCGGCGACGTACGGCAGCAGTGCCATCTCGCGGGCCCGCTTCACGGCCGTCGCGACCTGCACCTGGTGGCGCCGGCAGGCACCGCTGATGCGGCGGCTGCGGATCTTGCCCTTCTCGGAGATGTAGCGCCGCAACTGGTTGACGTTCTTGTAGTCGATCTCCGCGATCTTGTCCTTGCAGAAGAAGCAGTTCCGGCGCTTGATCGGGCCGGTGGGCCCGCCGGGGCGCTTCCTCGTCTGAGTTCTCTCTTTCGGTGCCACGTCTCGCTCCTAGAAGGGGATGTCGTCGTCGGCTGCAGCCGGGAAGTCGGCGCTCTCGGTCGCCGCCCCGGTGGGCACGAACTGGTTTCCGCCGCCGCCGCCGAAGTCGCCGCCGCCGTCACGGCTACCCAGGAACTGGACGCTGTCGGCCACGATCTCGACGGACTCGCGCTTGCCGCCGCCGTCCTTGGCCTCCCACTCACGCCATTCGAGGCGTCCGTCGATCGCGACCGGGCGGCCCTTCGACAGGTACTGCGCGCAGCTCTCGGCCTGGTTGCCGAACACCGAGATGCTGAAGTAGTTCGGCTTGTCGGCCCAGTTGCCCGACTCGTCCTTGCGGCGCGTGTTCACGGCGATCCGCAGGCTGCAGACCGGCGTGCCACCGCCCGTGTGCCGCAACTCGGGGTCCTTCGTCAGGTTCCCGACGAGCACGACGCGATTGATGTTGGCTGCCATGGCTCCTCCTACTCCTCGTCCGACGGTGTCGCCGACTCGGCGGCCGCGGCCGCGGGAACGGCTGCCGGCTCTGCATCGAGCTCGGCTTCGGCTTCGACGTCTGCCACCACCTCGGGCTCTGCCGCGGGCGGCGGCGGCGGCTCCTCGCGGGGCGCCGGTGCAGGCACCGGCGTCTCGTCACGCGGAGCACGCGTCGAGGAGCCCTCGAGGTGCCGTGTCGCCAGGTGGCGCATCACGGAGTCGTCGATCTTCAGCACGCGGGTGATCTCGTTCAGCGTCTCGCCACTCGACTCGAACACGAGCAGGTGGTAGACGCCCTCCTGCTTCTTCGCGATCTCGTAGGCCAGCCGGCGACGGCCCCAGGCGTCGTGGCTGCGCCACGTGCCTCCGGACGTCTCGACGAGCTGCCGCACGCGCGCGATCAGGTCGTCCTGGCGCTCGTCGGCGAGCTCCGGGTCCAGCATCAGAAGAATCTCGTACGCGGTCACAAGTCCCGATACCTCCCTTCGAGTCTTCCCATGGTCTGAGTCGGCCCCGACTGCTGGCGCCGCTCGGGAATGGACGGCGCGATGACGAGGCAGGAAGCGGCAGCGAGTGTAGCATCGGCCGCGTGAAGCGCTTCATCGCGTGGGTCGCCGGCGCGGCGGGAGGCCTCGCCGCGTATCGCGCGGTGAAGGGGCGCCGGCCCCGGCTCCAGCCCGCGTTCGAGGCGGGCGCCGACGCCCGCGCAGAAGAGCTGAAGGCGCGCCTCAGGCGGGCCCGCGAGGCGGCCGACGACCGCGGCGAGGCGCCCGTCGAGCTGCCGGTCGATGGGGCCGAGCTACTCGACTCTGAGCCGCTGGACTCTGAGCCGCTGGACTCTGAGCCGCTCGACCCCGCGGCGCGCCGGGCGCAAGTTCACGAGCAGGGCCGCGCCGCGCTCGACGAGATGCGCGGCGAGCAACCTTCGTAGCCCGCACCGTCCGTCCCGCGCAAGACACTCCTCAGCGTGCGGGCGGTCGACCTGACCCATACGTCCGCGAGACGGGCAGGCTGGCCCCAGATACCCTGGTGGTCTGCGGCGCGGGAGCCGGGGATGTGGCAGTGGAGCCGCAGCCCTGCCTGCCCCGGCTCCCACGTTCCTTTCGGTTAGTCACGGATCTTCCCGGAGCGTTCACCATCGAGACCGACGCGGTCTGTGCGCACGTCGCTCCGTGGCGGACGACGATCAGTCCTGAGCGGCGAGCTCGGCCACGTCCGCCGGGCCCGCTGCGGCAGGCGGCTTGTCGACCGGCCGCATGATCGTCCACGCGAGGTCGAGCGGGCAGCCTGCCTTCAGCAGCCGTTCGATGTCGTGGACGTCGGCGTCGCTGTCGGCGATCTTCGCTGCGAGCTCTGCATCGGCGCCGAGGCTCACCATCCGCTGCGTGCGCCAGCTGATCTCGGCGCCGCCCGGCACGCGGATGATCACCGTGTCGTCCGTAATCGTGGGCGTCTTGGTCATCGTCTCTCCCAGCCTACGTTGCATTGCCAAGTTCCGTCTACTTAGCGCCCTGTGCCGGCGCGAGAGGCGACGAAGGCGGCGACGTCGCGGATCTGCGCCGCCGTGAGCGTCTTGCGGAAGGACGGCATCGAGCCGCCGCCCTGCTCGACCTGCGCCTGTGTCCGCGCAAAGGTCGGTTGGAGCGTGTCGAGGTTCGGCCCGATCTGAAGAGCCGGAAGTACCCCTTCGACCTCGGCTGGTACCGCGCGAGCAGCCCGGCAGTCAGCGAGAAGACCGCAAAGGCGACGAGCGGCGCGGCGAGCCGGCGGGCGTCACGTTGCCCGGGTGCCGCAGGCGCCGGCGCGATCTCGGTCATAGGGCGCTATCGAACCCGAATTGCGAGCGCCGATCAAGGCAGCCGGCGCATCCCCCGCCGGGCGAGAGGAACTCTCGCACCGGCGGGCAGCGCAACGTTCACGCGTCCCTGCCTCTATTGGGGAGGGGGGAGAGGCAGGGACGCGGTCGCCGACGCCATCGGCGCATTTGAAGCGGCGTCGAGCGATTTTGGGGCGCGAGCTCAGCCCGCCGTGATCGAGCCGAAGAGGCCGTGCGCCTCGCCGCCCGGCCCTGACGCGAAGTAGAGCGTGGTCGTCGGCCCGCCCGCGGCGCCGTTCCCGAACGCGATCGCCCACAGGCCGTCGATCGTGACGAGCGTCTGGTCGCCGTGGCGCAGCTGGCCCTTGTACACCCACTTGCCGCCGCCGCGGTCCTCGTACGCGCTGACGCGACCGTTGCCGAAGTTGCCGACCAGCACGTCGCCGGAGAACACGCCGAAGCTCGACGGTGCGAGCGCGAGGCCCCACGGCTCGTTCGGCGGCGCGTTCTTCCTCCCACCGGACGCCACGCGCGCGACGAGCTGTCCGTCCGGCGTGAACTGGTCGACGTAGCCGAAGCCGTTGCCGGGAACGCCGTCCTTCTTCGCAGTGTCCTGCTTCGCGTAGGTGACGAAGATGCTGCCGGCGAGCGCCTGGATGCCGAAAGGCGCGTATCCCGCCGGCAGCTTCGGGTCCGTGAATGCCGCACTCGCGACCGGGTTGAAGGACGAGTCGAACACGTCGATGCGGCCGTTGTGGAAATCGGTCGCATAGAGACGATCGGCGATCGTCGTCAGACCCTTGTACACCGCGCCCGATGCGGATCGGTCGACGCCGGGAATCGCATTCGTGCCGTTCACGGCCGGCGACCAGCCGAGGATGGTCCCGGCCTCCGTCGCGAACAGGAACCGGGCCGCCGCCGACTTTCCGTTCTGGCTGACGACGAAGTCTGTTGCGGCGCCGTTGAACACGGTGCCGGTCGGTCCTCCGGGCACTGCGACGGTGAGCGCTTGCTTCGCGCCGGCGCCGTTGTAGAGCGTCGACGTATTGGTTCCGTTGTTGGACACCCACCACGGCGTCGTCGGTCCGGCCGAGAGGCCCCAGCCGTTGACGAGCGACGCATCCGTCGCCGGCGCGGATGCCGACGTGTCCGACACGAGACTGTGGACGGTGAAGATGTCGTCGGCGATTCCGCCTGCGGCGGATCCGACGACGAGCACCGCGGCGGCCATTGCGACGGCAGCGGTTACGAGACGAAACGTACGCATGTGCTCCCCTTTGTTCTCGAGCGGGATCCCTTGTCAGGGAGGACGTACGCAGCGAGTCGCGTGGCGGTTTGGACCGCACTGAGTCAAGACGCCGGGTTGGTGTAGGGAGGATGGTCGCCGCTTCGCGTGGCGCAACTCGTGTCTTCGCTGCGCTCTGGGTCTTGTCGACGCAGAGGCGAGCAACCGCGCCGCGGGCGGCTGGCCGGTGCGACCCCCAGAGGTCCAGCGCCTGGCGATGAGGCGCCGATGCCACCGGAGCAGCGTTGTCGGCGTGACGCAGAACGACCGCCAGTTCGATCACGGCAGCAGCCAACTCGCCGCAGCAAGAAGAACGCGGTCGGCCGGTGTCAGCCTCGGCCGACCTTGTGGGGGTGCGCAAATTTGGTTTCGCCTGCAAACGGACCGAATTGAGCAGCGAGGATCGACTTGCGCAACCCGCAGGCCCGCCGTGGCGCAGCATCTCGGCGGCTCCACCGCCTCGTGATCACGATGATCATGCGCGCCGTGATCACGAGCTGAGCGGCGGTATTGCGTACCGCGAGAACGAGTTTGCGTGTACCGCTGACGAGCTCGAGAAGAGCAGTGCTGCGACCACCAAGCGCTATTCGCCCGCGACGTCCCGCCGTAGGAAAACGAGGTACGCACTGAAGAGCGGCACGGCGATGTAGATCGCTGAGACCCACATGGCACGCACGATCGGCGTCCAGTCGGCGGGTGTTCGCAAAAAGCCGTGCCAGGCGTCGAATTGCGTGCCGAGCAGATAGGGCCTGATGCTCTCGGTGCCGGGAAGCACGCCGATGAGCTGCATGAAGAGGGCGAACATCAGCGTGCTGACGACCGACGCCGCGGAGTTGCGCGTGACCGTCGAGACGAGCAGGCCGAAGGCCGCGATCCCTGCCAGAGGAACCACGTAGACCGCAAGGCTGGCGAACATCAAGCCGAGCCCGCGGCCGGCGGAGACCGGCGTGCCCGACAGCGACGTGAAGGAGTGGAATCCCCATGCGATCGACCCGGCGATGACTCCGACGATCCCCATCGAGGCGACGATGGCAAGTGTGTAGGTGAAGGCTGCGAGCGCCTTGCCCGCGAACACCTGGCCGCGCTCGCGCGAACGCGTGAGGATCGTCTTCAGCGTGCCGTTGTGCGTCTCGGACGCGACGATGTCTCCGGCGACGAGCGCGGTGATCAGCGGAAAGCCCCAGATAGACATGAAGAGCAGCACGACGAGCGGCGTGACGATGCCGGAGTCACGGATGTAGCGGCCGAGCGGCACGTCGGTCGGTCCTCCCGACTGGATCTGCAGCACGACGACGAAGATGACCGGGACGATCATCGCCGCGCCGAAACCGAGATACGTCCGCTTTTGCGCGAGCAGCTTCACGAGCTCCCAGCGGTACACGCGCGCGACGGCGGTCATGAAGCGACCGCCTCCCGGTCGTGGTCGCTCGAGTCGCCGCCGGTCATGCCGAGGAAGAGCTCCTCGAGGCTCGCGGCCTCGGCGACGAGCTGGGTGATCGGCACCCGTGCTTGCCCGAGTGCGATCGACAGCGCGGCGACGGCGTCCTCGTCCGCCGAGAACCGGAGCTCGTTGCCCTCGAGCGTGGCGTTCTCGATGCCGGACTGGTTGAGGCACACGGTTCGCGCGCGCTCCGGATCGCGTGTTCTCAGCCGGTACCCGGTCGTCGCGGTCGCGAGCAGCGTGTCCAGCGTTCCCTCGTACACCATCAAGCCTTGCCGGAGGATCGCGACGCGGTTGCACAGCTCCTCGACCTCGTACAGCAGGTGGCTCGAGAGCAGAATGGTGATCCCCTCGCCGGCCAGCCGCCGGATGAGGTCGCGCATGTCGCGCATTCCTGCTGGATCGAGGCCGGTCGCCGGCTCGTCGAGCAGGAGGAGCCGCGGCTGCCTCAGAAGCGCGGCGGCGATCCCGAGGCGCTGGCGCATGCCGTGCGAGTAGCCGCCGACGCGGTCCTTGGCGCGGTCGCGCAGCTCCACGGTCTCGAGCACCTCTTCGATCCGCGAGTGGGAGCTCGGCTCGTCGTACGCCGCAAGCAGCTGCAGGTTGCGGCGGCCGGAGAGATACGGATAGAAGCGCGGCCCCTCGACGAAGCCGGCCACTCCCTCGAGCGCCTTGGCGCCGTCGACGATCGGATCGCGACCGAAGAGCTTGGCGCTGCCCGCCGTCGGGCGGATCAGACCGAGCATCATCCGCAGCGAGGTCGTCTTCCCGGCTCCGTTCGGACCGAGGTAGCCGAAGACGTCGCCGGGCTCGACCGTGAGGTCGACCCCGGCGACGGCGACGATGTCTCCGTAGCGCTTGACGAGTCCCCGTGCGACGACGGGTGCTGCGTCGATCACTTCAGCTCGCGCGCTGCCGACTCCGCTGCTACGGGCGGCAGCGATCCGGCGAGGACGAAGGAACGCCCTCCCTGCTGCCATTCGATCACTGTGCCGAGTTGCGTCGCGAGCTCATGCGCGGTCACGCCGTTCAGCGAGACAGACGGCAGGCCCGCGATCAACCCGCCGGCTTTCGCGCTGTCGGCCTTGTGCTCGACGACGAGCATCGCACCCAGGCCCTGGCCGTAGACCACGAGCGCCGCGTTCTTGCCGGCGAGCCGGACGTCCTGTCGCGGGAGTCCCACGAGCGTGTCAGGTGCAGCGATGGGGAAGTCGACCGCAGCCTGCACCGCGTCGAGGCCGCTGACCTGCTTTGTCTGATCGGCGGTGCCGCTCTGATCCTTGCCGGATGCGACCGAGCTCAGATCGACGACCTTGGCGCTAGCCGGCGGGCTGACGTCGACGGTTGACGGCGAAACCGCGCCGTAGGCGACGTGGGTCGCCTCGAGGGCGAGCGCCGGCGTGGAGCTCCCCTGCGCGTAGATCGCGACCTTCAGCGGAACGCCGCGCGCCGCATCAAAGGCGAGCTGCGCGGAGCCGAGCAGCCCGCCGTCGTGCTTCGGGGAGACCGTCACCGTGTACGCGGGCTGGTCGCCGACGTTGTCCGGCTGCGGGTCCGAGACGGTCGCTTGCGCCGAGAGGTCTGAGAGGAGCTTCGTGATCTCAGAGAGTGCCGGTGGGGTACCCGCATCCGCGCTGTTCTTCGCGGGCGGCGCCTGCGTCGGCAGGGTGAACACATAGACGGTGTTGGACGTCGCGTCGTAGGCCGTCACCTTGTCGGCGTTCCACACGATCTGCACATCGCCTGCGCTCGACTGCAGCTCGAGTCGGCCGCGACCGTCGTTCGTCGCCCACAGCCGGCCGGTCGCACCCGACAACAGGGCCGAGCCGGCGGCGCCGGTGAGCGCGCCCGAGGGGAAGAGCTTGTTGGTGAAGGTGATGTGAGCGGTGATGCCGTCCGGCGCGGGCCCGGCAAGCGCATCGTGGATCGCATTCGCGAGCGGTTTGGCGGGCGGAGTCGGACCGTCCCCTCCGGAGGCCGCGACCGCCAGGGCGGCGCTGCCCGCCACGAGCGCGGCGAAGACGGCAATCAGGGCGACGAGGCGAGTGGTCGAGAGGGCGCGAAACAGCTTCACGGCAATCCTTTCTCTGGTTCTTCCTCTCTCGTTGTAGCGTCGAAGCTTGAAAGGTTCCTGAAAGAGGGCAGCTCGATCGTGAAGCGCGCCCCCTCCGCAGAGGCGCGGCCGCCGTGCCGTTCGGCCGTTGCCCGCACGATCGCGAGCCCAAGGCCAGAGCCGGAGCGCTCCGAGCCGCGACGCCAGAAGCGTTGGAACGCCAGTTTGGCCTCCTCGGGCCGGAGGCCCTCGCCCTCGTCGCTCACGCTGAGACGGACCACCTCATCGACTTGCTCGACGGCGACGACCACCCGACCGCCCGCAGGCCCGTGAACATGGGCGTTCTGCACGAGGTTCTCGAGCGCGCGCTCGAGCGAGGCAGCGTCGCCGAGAACCGTCACGGGCTCGGGCGCCACGACGTCGATGCGGCTATCGGCCTGCGCCGCGTTGCTCGCCAGGAGGTCGAGGCGCACGAGCTCACGCGGCGGCACGGCCGCCTCTTCGCGCGAGAGCGTCAGCAGGGCATCGGCGAGCCGTGCCAGTCTTTCTGCGTCGCGCTCGAGGTCGGCGAGCACCTCGGCCGTCACTCCGTGACGCGCCAAATAGGCGACGTTGCCGCGCAGCGCGGTCAGCGGCGTGCGCAACTCGTGTGACGCGTCCGCGAGAAAGCGGCGCTCGAGGTTGCGGGACCGTTCGAGACTCGCGAGCATCGCGTTCAGCGTCTCCGCCAGGCGACCGACCTCGTCGTTGGTCGTCGGCAGCGGCAGGCGCTGCCGCGGATCGCCGGTCCGCTCGACGTCTGCTGCGGCGTCGGCGAGCCGCGTGACCGGGCGGAGTGCGCGGCGGAGCAGCAAGAAGACGCCGAGCGCCGCGAGCGCTACGGCTACGAGCCCGGCGATGACGAGAAACAGGTGGAGGTTCCCGAGCGTGCGATCCATGTCTCGTTCCGATGCGGCGACGACCACCGCGCCGCCGGCGGCCGGACCCCCGAAGTCCGCCAGTGGTGCCGCGTAGAGCCGCAACCTCTCGCCGCCGGCCGACGTCGTCGCATACGCCCCGCGCCCGCTTGCGATCGCCTGCGCGGCCAACCGGCGCGCGGGGAGCACGCGTCCGCCGAGCGCCAGCGACCTCGCGACGAGGCGATTGCGCCGGTCGAGCACCTCGACACGGAGCTGCGTGCCGCCGAGCGTCGTGTCGAGCGCGCCGGCTCTCGTCAGCAGCGCCGGGGCAGACGCGCTCAACTGGGAGATCTCAACGGCTCGCTGTCGCAGCGAGCGGTCGAGTGCGCGATGAAGATCGCGGGACGCGAGGAGATCGACGCCGGCACCCGCGACGACGATTGCCAGCACGATGCCGCCGACCGCGGCGAGCACAGAGCGTCCGAGCAGCGAGCGCACGGTCAGCGTCCGAGGACGAAGCCCGTGCCGCGCACGGTCTCGATCAGCGAGGGCTCGCCGAGCTTCCGGCGGAGATATGAGACGTAGCGGTCGACGCTGTTCGAGCTCGCCGCGTGCGTGCTACCCCAGACCTGCGCAAGCGCGGCCTCGCGTGTCACGACCTGACGCTGATTGCGGAGCAGAAGCTCGAGGAGATCCGCCTCGCGCTCGCTCAGTGCGATCTCCCGCCCCTGACGCCGCGCCGTGCGCGTGGCCACCTCGAAGACGAGATCGCCGCACGACAGCAGCTCGGCCGGCTCGCGGCCACGGCGCAGGAGCGCTCGGACTCTCGCGAGCAGCTCCTCTGTGGCGAACGGCTTCACGAGGTAGTCGTCGGCGCCCGCATCGAGCCCGTCGACACGATCCGAGACCGCGTCCCGCGCCGTGAGCAACAGGATCGGCGTCGCGAGCCCACGCGCCCGAGCGCGCCGACAGACGGCGAGCCCGTCCACACCGGGCATCCCGACATCCAGCAGGAGCAAATCCGGCACCGACCGCTCGATCGCCGCCAAAGCGGCACCCCCATCCGCAGCCGCCACGACGACATACCCCTCGGCCACGAGCGTCCTTTCGAGCATGCGGCGGATCGGCGCATCGTCGTCGACGACGAGGATCGCCTCGCTCATGCAGGCACGATAGCCCGGGGCCGTCGCGTAGCACGGGCCGTTGCGCGAGTCGCTCAGCCAGTGTCCCGGCAAGCTCTCGAGCTTCAGGGAACGGAGCGGCGTGGGAGTCGAACCCACTCAGCGCCGGTTTACGACGTCTCACCGGTCCCGCGAGCCTGCATGGACAAACGAGTCAGTTTGGTCGGCGTCACCCGTTTGGGGGACGAACGTCGCGCGTTCATGGGCGGACGTCGAACCAGAGGGGGGATGGCGGCGACCCGCGGCGCGCGGGATCCTGCGTCCAGGGTCGTCCAGTGGGCCGACCCGACCAGGAGGTTGCGGAGTGAAACGGTCTGGCGGCGGATCGATGAAGAGATTGTGGGCGCCTGCGGCGCTCGCCCTGACGATGCTCGCGCTCGGCGCAGCACCGGTCCAGGCGGGCGAGAGGCCCGTCGCGCCGAAATCGCTCCTGGCCGCGGCGACCGCCCAGCCCGGCGCGTCGTTCCAGGTGATTGTCACGACCACGGCGTCCTCGCCGGTCGAGGCGGACTCCGGTGAGCTGCAGGACGGCAATGGCAACAACGTCGGCACCGTCACCAGGACGTTCTCGGTGATCCACGGCGAGGCGGCCCAGGTCACCGGCGCGCAACTCCTCTGGCTTGTTAGCCAGCCGGGCGTCGTCTCGGTGACGCCGGACGCGCCCGTGATCCAGGACGCCACCGTCGTCGTTCCGCCACAAGTCTGGACGGCCTCGACCGGCATCTCTGCACTCCCGATCGCAAGCTCGGATCCGGCGATTGCGATCGTCGACTCCGGCGTCGCGAAGGGTCAGGCTTTCGGAAACAGGCTCGCGGCGAGCGTCGACCTCACCGCCTCGGCCGCGCCTGCGACCGACGGCGACACCTACGGCCACGGAACGCTCGTGGCGGGGATCGCCGCCGGTTCTTCCCAGCCCTATCCAGGCGCCGCCCCGAAGGCGCGTCTGGTCTCGATCCGCGTCGTCGGCAGCGACGGTTCCGCGTTGACGAGCGATGTGATCGCGGCCGCCGATTGGATCTACACGAACCGCGCCCGCTACGGCATCCGGGTCGCGAACTTCTCATTGCACTCGAGCGCCGCAGCCTCCGCGGTCGACGATCCACTCGACCGCGCGGTTCGCCGGCTGTGGCTGACGGGCACGGTCGTCGTTGCGGCGGCGGGAAACAACGGCGCCGAGCGGATGGTCTACGCGCCCGCCAGCGACCCGTTCGTGATCACGGTCGGAGCGGTCGGAACCGGCAGCACGCCGTTCGCCGGCGACGACCTTCCCGCCCCGTGGTCGAGCTTCGGCTACACGGGCGACGGCTTCGCCAAGCCCGAGCTCGTCGCGCCTGGTCGGATGATGGTGGGGCCCGTCCCGCCGGACTCGCCGCTCGCGCTCACCTTCCCCGATCGCGTCGTCGCACCGGGCTGGATGTGGATGTCCGGTACCTCGTTCTCGGCTCCCGTGATCAGCGGCATCGCCGCCCGTCTCCTGAGCATGCATCCGAATTGGACGCCCGACCAGGTCAAGGGAGCGCTCATGGCGACGGCCACGCCGTTGTCCGGAGGCCGGCAGACCGGCGTCGGCGAGGTCAACGCGGCGGCCGCGGCTGCCCTCCTCCTCCCGCCGAGCGCGAACGACGCTCTCGGCGTCTTCGTCCGGTCGGATTCCTCGGGCGAGCGGTGGTTCGACGGACCCGCCTGGCGCGCCGTCGTTGAGGGCACCGGCTGGGCTTCCGCCTCCTGGGCTTCCGCGTCATGGGCCTCTGCCTCGTGGGCGTCTGCCTCCTGGGCGTCTGCCTCCTGGGCCAGCAGCGCGTACGCGGACGCGAGCTGGGCGTCTGCCTCGTGGGCGTCTGCCTCCTGGGCGAGCGCCGACCCGCGGCCGTAAGCGTGGCTGCCGCGGTTACGCTCCCGCAGCCGGTCCGGCAAGCATTCCCGCTCGCGCCAGTCGCGGCGGCGTTCTGGACCGGGATCCTCGCGGCCGCGGCCGCGGCCTCGGTCGCGGCAGCGTTCCACAGCCACGTCGGGGCGAACGACTGGCTCGCCTTCGCTCTTCTCGCCGGCGGTGCGGCGGCGGCCCAGCTCTTCGTCGTGCGGACGGGCCTCAATCAGGCGTTCCACACGGCACTCGTCTTCGTGACGGCCGGAGCATTGCTCCTGCCGCCCGAGCTGGTCGCGCTCATGGCGGTCGTCCAGCACGTCCCGGAGTGGATCAAGGAGCGTTACCCGGCGTACATCCAGACGTTCAACATCGCCAACTTCGCACTCGACGGTCTCGCCGGCTGGGCCGTCGCGCACGTGCTCCGCGCGGTGCTGCCCGGCTCGACGGAGCTGCGCTGGGCCGTCTCGGGCGTCGCCGCGGCGGCCACGATTATCTTGCTGAACCACGCGATGCTCGGCTCGATGCTGCGGCTCGCACGCGGCCACAGCCTGCGCAAGAGCGAGCTTTTCGCAGGCAGGGCGCTCGGGCTCGACCTCGTGCTCGGGATGCTCGGCATCAGCGTCGCCGTGTGCTGGCGGGCGAACCCCTGGGTCATACCGGCGCTCGTCGCGCCGCTCTTTGCGGCTCAGGGCGGGTTCGCCATGATCGGGCTGCTCCGCGAGAGTGAACAGCGATTTCGCGCCATGTTCGCGGCTGCTCCATTCGGCGCAGAGCTCACCGACCTCGACGGACACGTCGTCGAGGTGAACGCCGCGCTCGAGCGCATGCTCGGCTTCTCCGCCGAGGAGATCACGACTGTGCCGCGCGACCGGTATTGCGACCCCGAGGACGAGGCCCGGGACCGGGAGCTGCTCGGCGAGCTCGTCGCCGGCCAGGGGACCGGATACGAGCTGGACCGCCGGTTCACGACTGCCGACGGCCGGCACGTGCTCGGAAAGGTCGCGGTCGCGCTCGTGCCGGATGCGGACGGCCGGCCGAAGTACCGGCTCGCATTTGTCGAGGACGTCACGCGACGTGGGGAGCTCGAGGACCAGCTTCGGCAGGCCCACCGGCTCGAGGCGGTCGGAAGGCTCGCCGGCGGCGTTGCGCACGACTTCAACAACCTGCTGACCGCGATAACCGGCTACGCCGAGTTCGCCCTCGACCGCCTCGAGCCCGGAGCGGCAGTCCGAGGGGACGTTGAAGAGATTCTGAAGGCGGGAAAACGCGCCGGATCCCTCACGTCGCAGCTGCTCGCGTTCAGCCGCAAGCAGATGCTCCAGCCGAAGGACCTCAACTTCAACTATCTGGTGGCGGACATGCACAACATGCTGCGGCGCCTGATCGGCGAGCACATCGAGTTAGGCACCGTGTTCTACGGACCGGAATCGCTCGAGGTGCGAGCGGACCCCGGCCAACTCGAGCAGGTCGTCCTCAACCTCGTGGTCAACGCCCGTGACGCGATGCCGGACGGCGGCCGGATCACGATCGAGACCTCGAGCGTGACAGTCGACCTGGACTCGTCGCTGCTGACCCAGGACGGCGCGAAGCCGGGAGAGTACGCCGTGCTCGCGGTGCACGACACCGGGATGGGAATCGCGCCCGAGGACGTGGGACGGCTGTTCGAGCCCTTCTTCACGACCAAGGGGGTCGGCGAGGGAACCGGGCTCGGCCTCGCGACCGTGTACGGAATCGTCCGCCAGAGCGGCGGCTTCGTCGCGGTCACGAGCGCACCCGGGACCGGCTCGACGTTCGAGGTCTATCTCCCGCGCGTCGTCACAGCGACGGAAGCCGGAAGCTCAGCCGCGGAACCGGCAGAGCCGCTTCAGGGGCGCGAGCGCGTCCTCCTCGTCGAGGACGAGCCGGTCGTGCGCAAGCTGGTGCGGGAGATGCTCGTCCGGAACGGGTACGACGTCCTCGACGCCGCAGACGGGCCGTCGGCGCTCGCCCTCGTTGACAGTTTGGGGGTACCGATCGATGTCCTCGTCACCGACGTCGTGATGCCGAGCATGAGCGGTCGCGAGCTCGCCGAGCGGTTGCGCCGGAGCCAACCCGAGACTCTTGTCCTCTACACGTCGGGGTACACGGACGCCGCGATCATGGGCGAAGACGAACTCGGGGAGCGCACGCACTTCCTCCAAAAGCCGTTCGGCGTGATCGAGCTGACCGAGAAGATCCGCCTGCTCGTTGACGGCGCGACGGCACCGCGTCGCTGATTCCAGGCATCCGCTCGCTCTGCGCGTGTCGCGGGCGAGCTTTGGAAAGACGACGTCGTTTCGAAGGCCTGTCCCGCGACCACGTCGCGGGACAGGCCTCGGGAGACGTCGCTAGCAGCCCTCGACCGATTCGATCCGGGCGATGTCCGCCCGAAGCGCGGCGGCGTCGGCCGCGGTGAGCTTCTTGCCTGCCTGGGCCTTCACCTCGAGATCGAGCGCCTTCATCGCCACGCAGAACGCCGGCTTGTGGTTGGTCGCGACGAGCGCGAGCAGCGCGCGAACCTTGTCGGACAGGCTGAACCCGGGTCGGAGCTTTCGCTGGACGACGGTCTGAAGCAGGTCGCCCAGCTGCTCAGCGGCGCCCTTCACGTGCACCGTGAACGCCTGGGGGGCCGACGCGTTGTGGTGCGCGTCCACCGCCGAGCAGGTGACGACGGTGTCGCCGATCGGGAACAGCGAGCCCGACGGCTTCGAGCACGTCGGGATGACAGCGCGGTCGACGTTGTCCGTCGCCGTCGCCGTATAGGTCACAACCGCACCGCCCGGCCCGGTCGCGTTCACGGCGAAGGAGGCGGGCACGACGAGCACCGGCGGGATTGGACGCTCGTAACGCGATGTAAAGGACGGAACGGAGCGGCGTGGGAGTCGAACCCATCCAGAGCCGGGTTACGACGCCTCACTGCCGCGACGCGGCGTGGGCTGCGGTGCGCGACCAAATGCGCGCCAGTCCGTCAGCAAGTGACGTGACGCTCGCCTGGCGCGTGCTCGGGAATGTTGCTCGAAGCAGACTTGCCCTCGGGAGGCTGCAGGCGACTTCGCCGGCCTGCTCAGGTCCCGCGGTCGCCGTTGACTGTCAGGACGACATTTCCGGTCTTCTGCCCCGTTTCGACGTACCTGGTCGCCTCGACCGCCTGCTCCAGCGGGTAGGAGCGATCGATGACCGCTCGGTACTTTCCTGCCTCGATGAGCTCCTTGAGGAAGAGGACGTCCTTCTTCGTGTATCGAGCTACCCCGAGCTTCACCCTCTTGTCTCCGATCCGCCTCGTCGACAAGGCCAGTAGAGGAACGTGCCACAGGAACCCTAGGTCCGTTTCGATGTAGATCCCGCCCGGCTTCAGTGAGCGTCTACACCGTCCGAACGAGTGCTTGCCGACTGCGTCGAAGATGACGTCATACGTCTTGCCGTTCTTGGTGAAGTCCGCGTGCAAGTAGTCGACGGCCTCGTCGGCTCCGAGCGATCTCACGAGCTCGACGTTCTTGGTGTTGCACACCGCGGTGACGTGGGCGCCGAAGTACTTGGCGAGCTGAACCCCTGCGGTTCCGACGGATCCTGAGGCGCCGTAGATGAGGATGCTCCGCCCCTTCCGAAGATCTGCCTTTCGGAGGCATGACAGTGCGATGCTCGCTCCGTCGCAGACCGCTGCAGCCTCTTCGAAGGTCATGCCGGCCGGTTTGTGTGCCAGCGGGGCGCTCTCCCGCATGCAGACGAACTCTGCGTGTGCGCCGAAGCCCTTGACGCCGAAGACGTGATCACCGACCGCGAACTCGGTGACGGCTGGACCGACTGCCTCGACCTCTCCGGCCAGCTCCATGCCGAGGATCCTCCGCTTCGGCCGGCGCAGGCCGGTGAAGTAGCGGGTTATGAACGGATGCGCGCTGCGCCAGCCGCAGTCCGATCGGTTGACGGTCGTGGCGTGGATCTTGACGAGGACTTCGTCGTCCTTGGGTACAGGCCGTTCGACGTCCTCGAGTCGCAGAACCTCCGGAGGCCCGTACTTGTCGTAGACAACTGCTCTCATGGGTTCAGTTCCTCTCGTCGGTTCGCTGTAAGCGATGGATCGGGCCGCCGTGGTTCCACGCCCGCCCTGCCCGAAAGAGCTCCGCGGGCCTGCCGCCGGCTGGGCCGGGCTGAGCTCGGCGCCCGGTCGGGATCACCCAACCGTCCTCCGCGACGACGCTCCGCCGGAAGTTCGCGGCGTCGAGTTGCACGCCCCAGACGGCCTCGTACACTGCCCGCAGGTCGGCCAGGGTGAACGTCGGTCCGACAAACGCCGTTGCGATGCCCGTGACCTCGAGCTCGACGCGAGCACGCTCGACTGCATCGCGCACGATCCGCAGATGATCGAACGCCAGGTCGATCTTTCCGTTGAGCACGTCGGACACCGGGATCAAGGCGGCTGCTGCAGCATCCGCGCCCGCCACGACCGCCCCCACGTCGCGAAGCACGGCGAGATACGCGATCGTGACGACGTTCATGCGAGGGTCGCGCGCGGGATCGCCGTAGGCGCCGAACTGGGTCAGCAAGCTCGCGGCATCGACGCTGGTCTCCTCGGCCAGCTCCCGCTTCGCCGCCTCGTCCAACGTCTCGGTGGGACGCTTGAAGCCACCCGGGATCGCCCACATCCCCTCGAACGGCGCCTCACCGCGACACACGAGCAACACATGCAGCATGCCCTCGGACATGGTCAGGATCACGACGTCCACCGTCACCGCGAACGCCGGGAACCGCGACGGGTCGTAGTCCACCGGGATGCCCGCATCCCTTGTTTTGGTCTTCATGACTTTTACCCTACCAACCGGTTCTGGTCATGTCAACCAAAACTTTGGGTAGCTGGATTCGGTGAAACGGAGCGGCGTGGGAGTCGAACCCACCCAGGCGCACCGGCGTAGCGTAGGTTCGGTCCAACCACAGGAGGCCGGATGGCCGTCAAGCTCCATCGCTGCAGGTTCGAGTGGCTAAAGACCGGGCCGTGCTGGAAGGTCGAGAAGGCGCTCAAGGACATGGGCATCGACTACGAGCTCGCTCCCGGGCCCTCTCGGCCGAGCAAGCGCGACGAGATGATCGAGCACACGGGGCAGAAGCTCTATCCGGCGATCGAGTTCGA
>DATCOE010000033.1:0-30242 GCA_036564885.1 Gaiellaceae bacterium
AGTGCGCGTCGTAGGCGCCGAAGTGGTGCGCGGTGGCGAGGATTGACGCTCCGAGGCTCTCGAGCTGGAGGCCGCGCCGAAGCTGCACCTGGAGGCTGTACCGCAGGCCCCCCGGACCGAGGATCGCGAACGGCGCCACGATCGCGCCCAGGCTGCAGGCGTACGCGATCAACGGGCCACGCCAACGATCGCGGCCCAACTGTGGGATCGCGAAGAGGAGCGCGAGTGGGAGCAGGGCTGCCGGAAAGAGCTTCGCGGCGGTCGCCGCGCCGAGCAGTGCGAACGCGATCGTGTGCCGGCCGGAGACGAGAGCGGCGATCGCCGCGGTCATGAGGAACGCCGGCCAGTAGTCGAAGCTGTTCAGCGTGATTGCCCCGAGCACGGCCGGCGCGAGGGCCGCGAGCCCGAGCGCGATGCACATGCTCCGCTGTGACACGCGCAGCCGCGCGAGGATGATGCCGAGGCAGACGAGCGTTGCGGCACCGCACAGGAACTCGAAGATCTTGAACCAGACGACGTAGTTCGACCCCGGCAAGGCGGGAATGACGAGCGCCGGCAGCGCGCCGGGCGGGAACTCGACGAAGAAGTCGCGGTACGGCACGAGCCCGTGCGCCATGCGGGAGCCGTAGAGCCCGTACAGCCCTGTGTCGGCGACACCGTTCGGGTTCCAGAGGCCGACCCACGGCAGCGAGCAGCAGGCGAGAAAGAGCAGGTACGCGCCTGCGACCGGGACGCGCGCTCTCGTCGTCATTCGACCGTCGGCGAGGCCCAACGGAGCCGCAGCCGCGGAGCGAGGGTGACGAGGACGACCACACCTGCGGCCCAGAGCACGAAGAGCTCAGGCAGGCTCGCATAGAGAAAGCGTGGGTGCAGCGCTGTGTTCGCGTAGAAGCTGTAGAAGATCGGGTTCAGGAGCAGGAACGCGAGTACGAGCGCGAACGCCCACGGGCGCCGCACGCCGAACATCCCGACGATCGCGAGCGGCAGGATGATCGCAAGCGTGTGGAGACCGAAGATCGACGAGTGGGTCCAGCTCGTCACGACATGCGCGACGTCGAATGGATCCTGCGGCCACGATTGCGGGTTGTCGAACAGCTTCGGGTACGAGAGCGGCCAGTAGACGAGCACGACCGGTGCAAAGGCGAGCGCGCCCGCGAGATACGGCAGCACGTCGTTTCTGCGGCCGCGTAGGAACACGATGACGAGCGCCGCCGCCGCGAGCAGGGCGTTCGACACCTTCACGCACGTCGCGACGCTCAGCGCGCACCCGGCGAGCGCGAGGCGCATGTGCGTGAGCCGCGGCGAGAGCAGGAGTGCGGCGCCTACGGTGACGAGCAGCGTCGAGAGCGGCTCGCTGTAGTTGTGCAGGCCCACGTCGACCTCCCACTGGCCGTTCCCCCAGGCCCCGGAGCCGGCGATCAGCCCGACGAGCAGTGGCCATGCCGTCCAGAAGCCCGCGGCGAGCAGCCCGACCCAGCGTCGACCCGTTGCGTTGCGGCCGAGGAAGGCGACTGCCACCACCGTAAGCGCGACGCAGACGAGCGAGAGCGCGACGCCGAAATCCCACGCGACATGCTTGCTCAGCCCGAAGCCGAGCGCACGGTACGCGAGCATCGGCAGGGCCCACACGAGCGGCCAGCCGAACACGGCCGCGCCGCTCGGCTGCATCCAGTGCACGTCGACGCAGATCACGAGCCCAAAGGCGCCGAGCGCCGCAGCGGCGAGCCACGGCCGCAGGTGCGGCCTCCTGCGCCACGTGACGGCGATTGCTGCTGCCGCGGCCAGCGCGAACAGGGCGTCGAGCGCGAGCACGGCCTGCGACATCCGGCCCCACGCGGCCATGAACTCGCGGGTGGCCGCGTAGAACCCGGTCGCGTCGCCCGTGAGACCGCCCTCGGTCGCAACCCGCGTGAAGCGGGGGATGCCGGGGAGCTTCGATCCATCCGCCACGAGCGCGGCGAGCGGGATCCCGACCCGGATCGCCGCCAGGAGCGCAAGCGCGGTCCACCAGCTAGTGAGCCTCGGCACGCGCATCCCGGCAGGACGCTAGCAGCGGTCTCCGCCGGTAAAGCCTTCGTTAAGCCTGCCCGAGTTGTCGGGGTCGCCCGCTAGCATCCCGACCTGATGTCCACCGCGGTCGTAACCGGAGGTGCGGGCTTTCTCGGTTCGCACCTATGCGACACTCTCGTAGCCGACGGTTACCGGGTTGTCTGCGTCGACAACCTGGAGACCGGGTCGCTCCAGAATGTCGAGCACCTTCGCGGCGAGAATTTCCATTTTCTGAATCACGACCTGACGCGGCATATCGAGATCGATGAGCCCGTCGACCTGATCTTCCATCTCGCGAGCCCGGCGAGCCCGATCGACTACCTCCGTCTGCCGCTGCAGACGCTCAAGGTCGGCTCCTACGGCACCCACAATGCGCTCGGCCTCGCCAAGTGGAAGCGGGCACGTTTCCTGCTCGCGTCGACGAGTGAGGTCTACGGTGATCCGGCCGTTCACCCGCAGCCCGAGAGCTACTGGGGCAACGTGAACCCGATCGGCCCGCGCGGCGTATACGACGAGGCGAAGCGCTACGCGGAAGCGCTCACGATGGCGTATCACCGCCAGCAAGGCGTCGACACGTGCATCGTCAGGATCTTCAACACCTACGGCATGCGCATGCGCCCCTACGACGGTCGCGCGATTCCGACGTTCATTCGCCAAGCGCAGGCGAACCAGCCGATCACCGTGTTTGGTGATGGCTCGCAGACGAGAAGCTTCTGTTACGTCGAGGATCTCGTTCGCGGCCTCATCGCGCTCGCGAAGAGCGGCGAGCACCTGCCGGTGAACATCGGTAACCCGCAGGAGCTCACGCTGCTGCAGCTCGCCGAGGCCGTTATCCAGGCGACTGGTTCGAAGAGCGAAATCGTCTTCGAAGCGCTGCCTGTCGACGATCCGCAAGTCCGTCAACCCGACATCACACGAGCCCGGCAGTTGCTGGGATGGGAGCCGCAGATCCCGCTCGAGGAAGGTCTGCGGCGGATGCTGCAAACACATGAACGGGAGTCATCGAGTGTCTAAACGCATTGCCCTGGTCTCGGCCATTGCGGCCGTCGTCGCGGGCCTCGCCGTGGGGGCGGCGACGGCTTCGTCGAAGCATCACGCTGCACCGGCTGCGCGAGCGTCCGGTCACATGCTCGTCGGCATCAACGACGAGGCGGACACGCTGTACGGCGACCCCACCACCGCGTTCGTGGCGCTGAAGTCGCTCCGCACGCAGGTGCTGCGGGTGAACCTCTACTGGGGCGGGACGCCCTGGGCCGTCGCCGCGAAGAAGCCGGCGGACGCGACCGATCCCGGCGACCCCGCGTACCGATGGGCGATCTACGACCGCCTCGTCCGGTACGCGACCGACAACAACATCAAGGTCGTCTTCTCGTTCCTGTTCACCCCCGCTTGGGCGAATGGCAACCAGGCGCGGAACGTCGCGCCAACGAACGCGAAGGACCTCGAGGACTTCGCCTACGCCGCGGCAGAGCGCTACAGCGGGCTCTGGATTCCGCCGGCGTGGCAGCAGGACGCGTCACTCGGTATTAGCGGCACCTCGCCGCTGCCGAAGGTGACGATGTGGACGGCCTGGAACGAGCCGAACAACCCGCTCTGGCTCAAGCCGCAGTACAAGCGTGTCGGTAAGACGTGGCGCGTCGAGAGCGCGTTCCAGTACGCGAAGATCTGCAACGCGGTCTACAACGGCGTGCACTCGACGTTCCTCGGCCCGCTGCAGGGCGAGCAGGTCGCGTGCGGCGTCACCGGCCCCAAGGGGAACGATGCGCCGAAGTCGGACAGGCCGTCTATCGATCCGCTCACCTTCCTCACCCAGGCAAAGAAGTTCGGGATGAAGCAGTTCGACATCTACGCGCACCATCCGTACGCGGACAAGGGGACCGAGGCGCCGAGCTACAAGCCCGGAGGCGCCCAAGTGCGCCGGATCCAGCTCGGAAACATGAACGTGCTGATCAACCAGGTCACGAAGCTCTACGGTCCGAAGCACTTCTGGATCACGGAGTACGGCTACCAGACGAATCCGCCGGACAACAAGACCGGATTCGGAATCAGCTGGGCGAAGCAGGCGCTCTACATGAAGCAGGCGTTCGCGCTTGCCCGCAAGAACCCGCGCATCGACATGATGCTCTGGTTCCTCGTGCGCGACGAGCCGAACCTCGGCGGCTGGCAGTCGGGCCTCGAGACGGTCGCCGGCAAGAAGAAGCCCGCCTGGAACGCCTTCCTCTCGCTTCCGCGCGGCTAGTGAAGCGATCTCGCCGCGCGCGCCCCTAGACGGCGCGCGCGGCGAGTAGTTCCCGGTAGAGCCGGTCGATGTCGTCGACGAGCCGCTCGACCGCGTAGCGGCCGAGCACGCGCTCCCGGCCGTCGGCGCCCATCCGCGCGCGCCGCTCGGGATCGGCGGCAAGCTCGGTCAGACGGTCGCTGAGCGCGTCGGCATCGCCGACCTCGACGAGGAACCCGTCCACCCCGTCTCGGATCACGTCGGGCGTGCCGCCGACGCGTGTCGCCACCGCGGGCCGTTGCGCGGCAAGGGCCTCGATCACGCTTACGGGGGTGCCCTCGTTAGCCGAGGGAAGCAGCAGCGCGTCGATCGCGCTGTAGAAGCGCGCGACGTCCTCCTGGTAGCCGACGAAGAGGCAGCGCTTCACGACGCCCAGCTCATGTGCGTAACGCTCGAGCTGGTCGCGGTCGGGGCCGTCGCCGACGAGGCAGAGATACGCGTCGACGCCGCGATCGACGAGGCCGCGGAGCGCGCGCATCACGTCGTCGGTTCGCTTGACGGCGGTCATCCGGCCGACCCAGCCAACGATGAAGGCGTCCTGCCCGACGCCGAGCTGTCGCCGCGTCTCCGCCCGCTCGTTCTCATCGGCGCTCGTGCGTTCGTCGAGCTCGATGCCGAGCCGGATGACGGTGAACTTCGACGCCGGAGCCACATGGAGCCTCACGAGATCGTCTCGGACCTCCGGGCTCACCGCGACCAATGCGGTCGTCACGCGCGCGAGCCAGCGCTCGAGCATGCGGAAGGCGAGCGTGGTCAACGGATTGAAGTAACCGTGGAGCACATGGCCGTGGAACGTGTGGACGACGATCGGCGGCCGCGCGCTGCCGGCCAGCAGCGCCGCGATGCGGCCGACCGCGCCCGCCTTCGCAGTGTGCGTGTGGAGGATCGTCGGGCGTTCCTTCCTGATCAACCGCGCGAGCCGTACGATCGCCTGCGCGTCGCGCAGCGGGCCGATCTCGCGGTGGAGCGCCGGCAGCGTCTCGATCCGCACACCACGAGTCTCGGAGGCGGCGGCCATCGACTCCTCTCCACGCGCAAGCGTGCCGGCGACGAGCGTCGTCTCGTAGCCGCGGTCTGCGAGCCCCGCGGTGAGGTAGGCGACGTGCAGGGCCGGGCCTCCGACGTTCAGTCGCGCAATCACGCGCAGGACCTTGATCGGCTCGGGCGTCGTGCGCTCGTCAGCCACGAAGGAACTCGACTGTGCGGCGCAGTCCTTCGTCAAGTCCGATCGCGGGCCGGTAGCCGAGGATGCGCTCTGCCTTGCCGAGGTCGGCCCACGAGTCGCGGATATCACCTGTGCGGGGCGGCAGATGCTCCTTCGCGACCTGCATGCCGAGAATCGTGCCGATCGTGTCCGCGAGCTGGTTCACGCTGGCCGGCGCGCCGGCTGCGATGTTGAAGATCTCGCCGCTGGCGCCCTCTGTCTCGCCGGCCAGGATGGTCGCGTCGACCACGTTGCCGACGTATGTGAAGTCGCGGGACTGCTCCCCGTCGCCGTGGATCTGCACCGGTCGACCGGATGCGATCGCGGTCACGAACAGCGGAACGACGGCGGCGTACTGGGAGAGCGGGCTCTGGCGTGGGCCGAAGACGTTGAAATAGCGCAGGACGACCGACTCGAATGACTCGTAGACGCGCGAGAAGCTGACGCAGTAGCGCTCGGCGGCGAGCTTCGCGACGCCGTAGGGCGAGATCGGATCGGGCGGATTGTCTTCGCTGGTCGGCAAGTGGCGGCTCGAGCCGTACACGGACGTCGACGACGAGAACACCACCCGGCGGACGCCTTCATCGCGCGCGGCGAGCAGCACGTTGAGCGTGCCCTCGACGTTCACGGCGCTCGACGTCAGCGGGTCCTGCACGGAGCGTGGCACCGATCCCAGCGCACCGAGGTGGTAGACCAACTCCGCTTTGCGAACGGCGTTGTGGACGCGCTCGTAGCTGCGCAGCTCGCCCTCCACGATCTCCACGTCGAGACCGTCGAGGTTGGCGCGGTCTCCGGTCGAGAAGTTGTCGAGGATGCGCACCTCGTCGCCGCGCTCGAGCAGCGCGCGCACGAGGTTTGAGCCGATGAACCCGCCGCCGCCGGTGACGACCACGCGCGCCATCAGGCGACCGCTTCCACGTGGTAGTTCGCGTTGAGCGAGCCCGGTACCGGCTCGCGCAGCAGCGGGATCGCGCGGTCGAGGGCTTCGCCTGCCAGGTTGAGGCCTGCGACGAGCGGCGTCCCGAGCATCCGCACGTGTGCGCGCTTGAAAAGCAGGTCGGTGAGGTGGGCGATGAGCATCGAGAGGGTTGCAGCAGTGCCGGCGCCGGGGCGGACGGTGAGAGACGACCAATCGCCATTGTCGCGGAAAAGCCGCTCGAGGCCGTCGTGTGTCCATCGCCACAAGTCCTCGGGGTTCGGGTGAAAGGGATAGATCCCGTGTGTCGAGAGGAGGACGCGGCCTCCCGGCCGCACTGCACGGCGCAGCTCACGCACCGCCGCTGCGGGATCCGGGACGTGCTCGAGCACCTGGAGGCACAGCACGACGTCGAAGCTCGCGTCTGCCACCGGCAGGTCGTCGATCGACCCGTGCAGGTCAGCATGAGGATTCCCCGGCACGTCGAAGCCGACGATCTCCGCGGCGTCTGCCATGAGCCGCTCGTACGGGCGCTCGCCACAGCCGACGTCGAGCACGCGCAGCCCGACCACGTCCTGTGCCGCCAGCCAGGCCAGCAGGGGCTTGCGCACCGCGTACTGCACGGAGCGGAGGCTGGGATTGAGGCGCGTGCTCACTCGGGGCGGAGTCTCGTCGCTGCAAGGCCGAAGGCGAGCCACGTCAGGGCGTCCAGAGGGATGCCGGCGACGAATCCCTGCGCACTCCAGAGCCAGACGAGCAGCCCGACCCACCCGAGCGCGATCAACCCGGTGGCGCCGTTGCGGGCGCGGACGGCGAGCCACGCCGCGGCGGCGAACACGGCGGCCCAGAGCACGCCGCCGATCACTCCGAGGTCGGCGAGCGCCTGGAGCCAGACGTTCTGGATGCCGTAGCGCCGCTCCGGTGCGCGGCCGGGGAAGGCGAGCGGCGCTTCATCGGGAAAGCGGCGGTGGGCAGCGGGCAGGTAGCGCTCGAAGTTCGCCGGGTCCATCGAGCCCTCCCAGCCGACGCCGAGCAGTGGGTGGTCGGTCCAGATCTGGAAGCCGATCCAGACGAGGAGCGTCCGGTGTGCGTAGGTCTGCACCTTCGTCTGCGGCGCCTGCTGCCCGGACGACGCGCCGACGAAGCGCGCGAACGCGTCGAGGTCCTTGCCGCGGATCGCAACGACGCCTCCGGCGACGACCAGGGCGACGGCGCCAACCGTTGCGACCCGCCGAAGGTCGACCTCGCGCCGCCTGAGCAGGACCACCGCGAGCGCAACGAGTGCGGTGGCGAGGCCGAGAACGGACGCCATCGCGCCCGCGACGATCATCCCGAGCGCGCCGCTCGCGGTGGCGGCGCGGCCGAGTGCGCGGCCGAGCCGCAGCTTCGGCATCGCGAGCGCGACGAGCCCGACGAGGAGAGCCGCGCCGGAGAGGGCCGCAAAGTCGGCCGATGAGAGGAATGACGCCTGCCGCCGGGCGAAGGCGCCCGGGAAGAAGATGTCGGCACCGAAGAACTGTGCGATGCCCACGGCGGTGGCGCACGCGCTCCAGACGGCCAGCGCCCAGAGCGGGGCGAGGATGTCCGAGGCCGTGCGAAGGAGCAGCGGCACGGCGGGCGCGAGCAGCGCGTACTCGGCGAACTTCGCGGCGGTGACTCCGTGGACGCGCCACTCGTACCCGGACGCATGCAGGTGCCCGTTGACCACCTCGAGCAGCGTCCAGGCGAAGAAAAGGGCGCCGGCTGCCCACAGGAAACGACCCCGCGCGAGTGGTTGGAAGCCGTCCCGAATGCCACGCACGATCGCGGCGATGACCACAGCGAGCACCGCAAAATCCGAGAGGTACGCGTCGATCGTGGTCGAGCCGAAGGCGACGCCGAAGCCGGGCTGGTACGCGACGTGCAGGAAGAGAATGGGGATCGCCGCAGCGAGCACGAGCGCGCCCGGCGACACCCGTGACGCGACACCCCGCTCCCCCCGTTCCTCGCTGGAGACAGAGCCGGCGGCCAAGGAGCGGCACTATACTGCGGTCGCCTGATGCCCCGGCTCATCGTCCGCCGTTCGCTGACGGCCGTCGGCATCTACTCGTCCGTCGTCCTCGGCTTCGCCGGAACCGTCGTCGCCACCCGCGAGTTCCACTCGCAGGTCCGGTTCGGCGATTTCGCGACGGTCATGTTCGCGACCGCGTTGCTCCAGTCGTTCTTCGACCTCACCGTCGAGGAGGCGCTCGTCAAGTACGGATTCCGGTACATCGCCCACGAGGACTGGGGACGGCTTCGGCGTCTCTTCGCGATCGGTTTGCGCGTCAAGCTCGCCGGCTCGGCCGCCGGAGGCCTCGGTCTCCTCCTCTTCGCGGCGTTCGCGCCGTCGCGACTGGCGGTGCCGCTCGTGATCGCCGCGGGCATTCCGCTCGGCTACTCACTCGAGGGTCTTGCAGGCTCCGCGTTGTTCCTCCGCAGCCGCTACGACATCCGGTCGGGATTCCTCGCTTGGTCGATGACCCTGCGGCTCGTGGGCATCGCCGCCGGCGCGCACTATGGACTTCGCTGGGCGATCGCGGGCATCCTCGCCGCGCAGGTCGTGTCGGCGGCGTCGGTCGGCGTCGCCGGCTGGGCTGCCTTCCGCCGCTTTCCGGCCAAGCCGGCGCAGCCTCTCGCAGACGACCGCCGCTCGATCGTCTCGTTCGTCCTCCAGTCGAGTGTCGCGACGGGCGTTCTGTCGCTCCGCACCAGTCTCGCGCCGCTGCTGCTCGGCGCGGTCCGCGGCACCACGCAGGTCGCTCTTTTCAAAGTCGCGCAGTCGCCGCAGTCCGCCTTCCAGGCGCTCTCCGCACCTGCTCGAATGGTGCTCCTCACCGAGCAGACGCGCGAGTGGGAGCGGGGACGCCAGGCCGCGGTGCTCGCGGGCGTTCGGCGGTACAGCCTCGTCGCATTCGGGCTCTCGCTCGTCGCGGTTCCGCCGCTCTACTGGTTCCTGCCCGTGCTCATCCGGAAGATCAACGGGCCCGAATACGTGGGCGCCGCGTCTGCCGGCCGCGTCCTGCTGCTCGCCGCGGCGGTGCAGCTGGTCTTCGGCTGGACGAAGTCGTTCCCGGTCACGATCGGCAGGCCCGACCTCCGCATCTGGACGCACGGGGTCGAGACGATCGTCGTCCTCCCGCTCGTCGTCGTGCTCGGCGCGGTCTGGGGCGCGACGGGGGCGGCGCTCGCCGTCCTCGCGGGCATGTGCGTGTTCGCCGCGATGTGGGCGTGGATCTTCGTGCGGATCCGGCCGGAGGACGTGGGCCAGCCGGGCTCGCTCGACGAAGCGGTTGCCGAGGCCGAGGCCGAGGCGGGAATACTCGCCCGATGAGGGTTCTCGTCGTATCGGGGATCTGGCCGCCCGACGTCGGCGGCCCGGCGAGCCACGCGCCCGACATCGCCGAGTACCTCGTGCGGTGCGGCCACGGCGTGGAGGCCGTCGTCACCGCGAGCGCTCCGCCCGAGCCGCGCCCGTACCCGGTGCATTGGGTCAGACGCCGGCTGCCGAAAGGTGCGGTTCACGTCGCCGCGGCTGCGGCAATCGCGCGTGCGGCGCGGCGCGCCGACGTCGTGTACACGACCGGGATGTTCGCGCGGACCGCCGCCGCATGTGCACTTGTCCGTCGACCGTACGTCGTGAAGCTCACGGGCGACCCGGCGTTCGAGCGTGCGCGGTGGCGCGGTCGAGTCGGCGGTGACGTGGAGGAGTTTCAGCACGCCGGCGGCGTCCAATCGGGGCTGCTGCGCGCGCTCCGCGGCGCAACCTTGAGCCCGGCAGCGCACATCGTGTGCCCGAGCGCCTTCCTGCGCTCGCTCGCGATCTCGTGGGGGATCTCACCTGAGCGTGTCTCGGTGCTTCCGAACGCAACCCCGCCCCTGCCCGAGCTGCCGCCGCGCGACGAGCTGCGTTCATCGCTCGGGATCGACGGGCCCACCCTCGCGTTCGCCGGCCGGTTCGGGCCGCAGAAGGCTCTCGATGTCGCGCTCGATGCGGTCGCGCGCGTGGACGGCGTGACGCTGCTCCTCGCTGGAGACGGGGAGATTCGCCCGGAGCTCGAAGCGCGCGCCGCGCCGCTCGGCGCCCGCGTCCGCTTCCTCGGTGCTCTGTCGCGCCGGCAGGTGCTGGAGCTCTTCGCGGCCGCCGACGGCTTGGTGCTCTCGTCCGCGTGGGAGAACTTTCCGCACGCAGTCATCGAGGCGCTCGCCGTTGGAACGCCGGTGATCGCCACGGCCGTCGGAGGTGTGCCGGAGGTCGTCGAGGACGGGGTGAACGGCCTGCTCGTGCAACCGAACGACGTCGACGCCCTCGCGGGTGCGATCAAGCGCTTCTTCGCGGACGACGCTCTGCGGGCCCGGCTCCGTGCGGCTGCGGCGCCCTCGGTCGAGCGCTATGCCCAGGACGCCGTCTACGGCGAGCTCGAACGAATTCTCGCGGTGGTCGTGCGATGAGGGTCCTCATCGTCTCCGGCATCTGGCCTCCCGACATCGGTGGGCCGGCAAGTCATGCGCCGGAAGTGGCGGAGGCGCTGGTGGCTCGCGGCCACGAGGTCGAGGTGGTGACGACCGCCGCTGCGCCGCCGCCGGCCGGGCCCGCGTCAGTGCGGTTCGTGTCGCGAAGGCTGCCGCCCGGGCTTCGGCACGCCGCAGTCGTCGCGCTCGTCGCTCGGCGCTCGCGGCGGGCCGATGTCGTCTATGCGACGAGCATGGTGGGCCGCAGCGCGCTCGCCACCGCGATGTCTCGCGCGCCGCTCGTGGTCAAGCTGGCAGGCGATCCTGCGTTCGAGCGGGCGCGTCGGCGCGGTCTCTACGACGGTGTGCTTTCAGAGTTCCAGACGGCCCGGCTCGATCCGCGCGCAGAGCTCTTGCGGCGCTGGCGGACGTTTACGACGCGTCGTGCGATACACGTCTTCTGCCCGAGCGAGTTCGTGCGCGCGATCGTCCTGACGTGGGGCATCCCGCCCGATCGCGTGTCCGTCCTTCCGAACGCGGCGCCGCGCGTTCCCGCGCTGCCGGCGCGTGAGGAGCTGCGCAGGTCACTCGGAATCGACGGGCCGACGCTCGCATTCGCCGGCAGGCTCACACGCGCGAAGGCGCTCGAGGTCGCGTTCGCGGCGGTCGACGAGCTCGAGGACGTGTCACTCCTCGTTGCGGGGGACGGGGAGGAACGAGAGGCCCTCGAGGCTCTCGCAGGCCCACGCGTCCGCTTCCTCGGATTGCTGCCCCGCGAACGCGTACTCGAGGTGCTGGCGGCGGCCGACGCCGTCGTGCTCTCGTCGTCATGGGAGAACTTCCCGCACGCGCTCGTCGAGGCGCTTGCGGTTGGCTCTCCCGTGGTCGCCACGCGTGTGGGCGGCGTCCCCGAGATCGTGGAGGACGAGGTCAACGGCCTGCTCGTGCCACCCGGCGACCCGGCGGCGCTCGCCGCTGCCGTTCGGCGCTTCTTCGCCGACGAGGAGCTTCGTGTCCGGCTCACCGCGGGCGCGGCCCCGTCGGCACGCCGGTTTTCCCTCGAATCGGTGATCGACCGGCTCGAGCAGACGCTCGCCCGCGTCGCCCGAACGTCCTCGTAACAGACTGTTACTAGGCTTGCCCGGATGAAGCCGCGAGTGTTGATCGTAGGGCGGACGCGCTACAGCCTCCCGCTGGAGCCGAGCGTGGCGCGGAAGTTCGACGCGCTCGACCGCGAGCTCGACGTTCACGTGCTCGCCTCGGCTGCGCCGGGGTCGGCCGGCGGCGACCGCAGGTTCACGCTCGTTCCGAGGCTCCGCCTGCGTCGCCTCGACGGCCTCGTGTTCTGGCTGGCGCTACCTCTCCGCATCGCGCGCCTCCTCCGCGAGCTGCGTCCCGCCGCCGTCATCTGTCAGACGGCGTACGACGCCGCAGCTGCGCTGGTGGCGCGTGTGATTGCACGGGTTCCCGCCAGGGTCGTCGTCGAAGTGCACGGCGACTGGCGTACGTCCACACGGCTCTACGGCTCGCCGGCGAGGCGGGCGCTCTCCCTGCTCGGCGACGCAGTGGCGGCCGCCGCCCTGCGCCGCGCCGATGCGGTCCGCACCGTCTCGCCGTTCACCGCCGGCCTCGTACGTGAGCTGGGCGTCGAGCCTGCGGCGGACTTCCCCGCGTACATGGACCTCGATCCGTTCGTCGCGCCGCGCTCGCCCCTGCCGGCCGCGCCGGCCGTGCTCTTCGTCGGCGTGCTGGAGGCGTACAAGAACGTCGACGGGCTCGCGAAGGCATGGCAGCTCGCTGCGCCGCGGCTGCCGGGCGCCTCCCTCCGCATCGTCGGCAAGGGGGCCCGCGCCGATGTCGCCGAATCGCTCGTGCGCGAGCACGGCGTGCGCTGGGACAGAGATCTCTCCGCGGTCGAGGTCGCTGCGGCGATCGACGACGCCTGGGTGCTCGTTCTGCCGTCTCGCTCCGAGGGCATGGGGCGCGTGCTCGTCGAGGCGTTCTGCCGGGGCCGGGGCGTGGTCGGCACGCGCGCGGGCTCGATCCCCGATCTCGTCTCAGACGAGGTTTCCGGTTTGCTCGTCGAGCCGGACGATCCGCAGGCGCTCGCGGATGCTCTCGTGCGGGTGCTCTCGGACAAGGCGCTCGCCGTGCGGCTCGGCGAAGGCGCCCATGCAGCGGCGACTCCATGGCTCCAGACGCCCGAGCAATACGCGCGGGAGATCCGGAAGCTCGTGGGATGACGAAGCTCGTGTTCGTCACGCAGGCCGTCGATCCGAACGATCCGGTGCTCGCCGCGACGCTGCCGAAGATCCGCGCACTGGCCGCGCTCGTCGATGAGGTCGTCGTGCTCGCCGATCGTGTCGTCGAGGGCGCGCTGCCGGCGAACTGCCGGGTGCACAGCTTCTCTGCGTCCTCGCAGGCAGGCCGAGGCGCGCGCTACGTCGCGGCTCTGGCGCCGGAGCTCGCGGGCCGCCCGGTCGCCGTCGTCGCGCACATGGCGCCGATCTACGCCGTCCTCGCGGCGCCGCTCGCTCGTCCGCTGCGCGTCCCTCTGTTGCTCTGGTTCACGCAGCAGGCCGGTGGCCGGCTCCTCGATGTCGCCGAGCGTGTCGTCGACGCCGTGCTCACTGTCGACGAGCGGTCCGTGCCGCTGCACTCCGACAAGGTGCGCGCGATCGGGCACGGCATCGACGTTGCCGCGCTGCCGTGCGTCCCCGAGCGACGGCCGCCGCTTCGGCGCCTGCTGGGGCTCGGTCGGTACGCGCCGGTCAAGGGCTGGGAGACGGTGCTGCGCGCGCTGCCGGAGTTGCCCGAGGCGACGCTGACGCTGCACGGGCCGGTGCTGACCGACGCGGACCGTGAATACAGGCCGCGCCTCGAGGCGCTCGCACTCGAGCTCGGGGTCGACGCGCGCGTGGCCTTCGGCGATGCGGTCGCGTACGCCGAGGTGCCGCACCTGTTCGGGCTGGCGGACGCACTCGTCAACGCCACGGCCGGCAACTCCGCGGACAAAGTCGTCTACGAGGCCGCCGCGGCGTGCCTGCCCGTCTTTGCTGCGTCTCCCGTCTTCGACGGCCTCCTGCCCGAGCAGCTCCGCTTCCACGGCGACTACCCAGGCTCGCTCGCCGAGAAGATCCGCGGCTACGCGGGCGGGGCCGGGCAAGCGCTACGCGCGCGTGTCGAGGCGGAGCACTCGGTCGAGCGCTGGGCGGAGCGCGTCCTGGAGGCGGCCGGATGAAGCCCCGCGTGCTCTTCGTCTCGCGCGAGCGTTTCAGGCTGCCGCTCGCGGGCGCGCAGAAGCGGAAGTGGGATGCCGTCGCCGCGGTCGTCGAGCATCGCGTGCTCGCTGCGGCTCCAGCCGGCTCCCCGACGGGTGACGCGCGGTTTCATCTCGCCGGACCTGCGCGCCCGCGCGCGCTCGACGGCGCCCTGTACTACCTGCGCCTGCCGTGGCGCATCGCGCGCGAGCTGCGCGACTTTCGACCCGACGCCGCGCTCGTGCAGGGAGTGCACGAGACTGTCGCCTTTCTCGTGGCGCGTCGGCTCACGGGCTCGCGCGCCAGGGTGATCCTCGACGTCCAGGGCGACTGGCACGAGGCGACGCGGCTCTACGGCTCGAGGCTGCGGCGTCTGCTCAACCCGGTGAACGACGCGCTCGCCCCCCTCGCCGTCCGCCGTGCGGACGCCGTCCGGACCGTTTCGACGCAGACGACCGGCCTCGTCGAGGCGCTCGGTGTGAAGCCGGCGGCCGTGTTCCCGTCCTACGTCGACGCAGAGGCGTTCCTCGAGCAGCCGCCGGCCCCGCTTCCTGAGCGTCCGCGCGCGGTGTTCGTCGGCGTGCTCGAGCGCTACAAGGCATTCGACACGCTCGTCGATGCTTGGCGGCTCGCGGCGCCCCAGGTGCCGGATGCGGTGCTGCAGCTCGTTGGCGAGGGGACGATGCGCGACCGCGCCGAGCGCCTGCTTGCCGATCTGCCGGCGCAGACGGAATGGTCTGCGCGCCTGACGGCGGAGGAGGTGTCAGCGGCGATGGACGCGTCGTGGCTCGTCTGCCTGCCCTCCCGCTCGGAGGGGCTCCCACGCGTCGCACTCGAAGCTGCGTGCCGCGGGCGGGCGATCGTCGGCGGCAACCGCGCCGGCATCCCCGACGTCGTGCACCACGAAGAGAACGGCCTGCTCGTCGACCCGGACGGCGCGGAGGCGCTCGCGGCGGCGCTCGTGCGGATCCTCTCCGACCGCGGCTTCGCCGAGCAGCTCGGCGCGGCTGCGCGCCGGACGGGCGAGGAGTGGGGCGTGACACCCACGGAGTACGGCGGCAAGGTCCTCGCGCTCGTCTCGCTGGCCTTAGATGGTTGAGGGCTAACCTGCTCCCGTGCGCGAGCAGATCAAGCAGCTGCTGAAGAACTCCGTCTATCGGGCGATCGGTGAGACCGCAAACGGCATCGGCGCGGTCAACGGCGACGAGCGCACCCTGCGCGTCCTCATGTACCACAAGGTCAACGACCTGCCTGGCAACCGCATGTCGATGCCTGTCTCGACCTTCGACGCGCAGATGACGCAGCTGAAGGAATTCGGCTACACCGTCGTCGATCTCGACGCGGTGATCGCGCAGTACGTCGAAGGCCGCCCGCTCCCCCAGGGAGCCGTGCTGATCACCTTCGACGACGGGTACCGGGACAATCTCGAAAACGCCGCGCCGATCCTGCACAAGCACGGCTACGCGGCGGTGCAGTTCGTGCCGCTTGCGTACGTCGGCGATCGCCAGCCGCTTCCGCATGAAGAGCATCTCGCGGCGAGCGGCGTCCTCAACCCGACGGTGGACTGGGACGAGCTCGGCGAGCTCGAGAAGCTCGGCGTGCGGATCGAGTCCCACGGCATCAGCCACCGCCCGCTCGCCGACCTCGAGATCGACGAGGCGGCCCGGGAGATCGCGATCTCGAAGCTCCGGCTCGAGGAGCGGCTCGGCCGTCCGGTCCGCGCGTTCTCCTACGTGAAGGGCTCGGAGGCGCACTACAAGCAGGTGCACCTGAGCCTCGTCCGCCAGGCGGGCTACGACGTCGCGTTCACCGCGGTGTCGGGTGCGAACTCGCCCGCGAGCGACCCGCTCGAGCTGCGGCGGTACAACGTCGAGCCGTACTCTGCGCGCACGTTCGAGCTGGTGCTCGCCGGCGCGTGCGACCTGATCGCGGTGAAGGACACGATCACCGGCACGCGGGCGCGGCGCGTGTTCAACGCGGCGCTCGGCACGTCCTCGAAGTGAACGTCGAGCCCGCGCAGCGCGACGAGCTCCTCGCGCTGATGCAGGAGACGTACGGCGCCGCGATGTCGCCGGCCGAGTTCGACTGGTGGTTCGACCGCAACCCGGCGGGCCCACGGATCCTGAACGAGGCCCGCGACGACGACGGGACGGCGCTTGGCGTGCTCGCGATGTCGTGCTTTCGCATGAGCCAGGGTCTCGCGGCCTACGCCGTGCACGCCGTGACGACCCCCGCCGCCCGCGGCCGCGGCGTCTTCTCCACGCTCGAGCTGCACAATGAGAAAGAGGCTGCAGGAGCCGGGGCGGGCTGGGCGCTCGGCTTCACGAACCCGCTGGCCGGCCCGATCCTCGTCGGCAAGCTCGGCTGGGAGGACGTGACCTCGCTGCGCATCTGGGTGCGCCCGAAGCGGCTGCGCAAGACGGCGCAAGGGCGGCTGCTCGTGGAGCCGGGCGTGGCGCCGTTCGAAGAGCGTCACGCGTCGTCGTTTGACGCGCACCACATCGTGCGCGATGCCGAGTACCTGACCTGGCGGTACGCGGACTCCCCGCGTCCGTACGCCCGCATCGAGGGCGACGAAGGCTGGGCGGTTGTCACGCACGCGGTCTGGCACGGCTACTCGTCGGCGGTCGTGTGCGACGCCGCCGGGAGTGGGAAGGCGCGACTGCTCCGCCGCTGCGTCGAGGCGGTCGACGCCGATCTCGCCGTGGCGATGGTGAATCCCGGCGAGGAGCGCGCGTACCTTGCGGCAGGGTTCGTCCCGACGCCGCGGACGATCCGCTTCATCGGCAAGCGGCTGACGGCGGACGCGGCTGCGCTGCCGAAGGAACGCAAGGCGTGGCGCTTCAGCCTCGGCGACCTGGACTTCTTCTGATGCGCCGGCTGATCTTCGCGACGCAGAAGCTCGACCCGGGCGACCCGGTGCTCGCCGCGACGGTGCCGATGGTGTGGGCGCTCGCGGCCCGCGTCGACGAGCTCGTCGTGCTCTGCGACACCGCCGTGTCCGGCGTCGTGCCCGGGAACGTCCGTGTGCGTGAGTTCGGTGCGCCGACGCAGGCGCAGCGCGGCGCGAGGTTCGTCGCCGCACTCGCCCGCGAGCTGCGGCCGCGTCCGCTCGGCGTCGTCGCGCACATGGTGCCGCTCTACGCCGTGCTCGCGGCGCCGCTCGTGCGCCCGCTCCGTGTGCCGCTGCTGCTCTGGTACACACACTGGAAGGGGCACGCCGTCGTGCGCGCCGCAGAGAAGCTCTCGACCGCAGTGATCTCGGTCGACCGGCGCTCGTTTCCGCTGCGGTCCGGGAAGGTGCATGCGATCGGCCACGGCATCGATCTGTCCGAGTTTCCGTGCGTCGAGCCCACCGATCCGGCAGGCGAGCTCCGCGCCCTCGTGCTCGGCCGGTACTCGCCCGCGAAAGGACTCGAGACGATCGTGCGCGCCGCTGCGATCGCCGGCGTGCACGTCGAGCTTCATGGCTCCGATGCGGAGTTCGAGGAGTACAAGCGCGGGCTCGAGCGGCTCGCGCGCGACGTCGGCGCAAACGTCGAGCTGGGCGGTCCGGTCGCCCGCGCAGATATTCCGGCGCTGTTCGCGCGCAGCGACGTGCTGATCAACAACATGCGCGCCGGGGCGCCCGACAAGGTCGTGTACGAAGCGGCGGCCTCCTGCCTACCGGTGCTCGCGTCGAACCCGGTCTTCGACGATCTGCTGCCCGAGGAGCTCCGCTTCGACCGCAACGACGCCGCGATGCTCGCCGAGCGGTTGCGCTCGCTCGACCGCCGACGCCGTCCCGAGCTGCGCGACGTCGTCGTTGCGCGGCATTCCGTCGACCACTGGGCCGACGGCGTGCTGGCTACGGTGGAGCCGCGATGACCCGCGGCCCCGTCCTCCATCTGCAGAAGGTCGCCGGCATCTCCGGGTCCGAGGCGCACCTGCTGTCGCTGCTGCCGCGGCTGCGCGAGCGCGGCTGGGACGTGCGGTTCCTGATGCTGCACGAGAACGAGCCGGGCGCCTGGGAGTTCGCGGAGGCGCTCACCGCGCGCGGCGTGCCGATGGACGCGATCTCGCTGCGAGCCGACGTCGATCCGTTCGCCTTCGTCAAGCTCGTCGCCTATCTCGTGCGTACGCGGCCGGCGATCCTGCACACGCACCTCGTACACGCGGACGCCTACGGCCTGCTTGCCGGCACGGTCGCCCGCGTTCCGCTTCGGTTCTCGACGAAGCACGGGTTCAACGAGTTCCGCGAGGCGCCGTACTTCGGTGTCGCCGACCGTGCGTTCGCGAGCCTCGCGCACGTGCACATCGCGATCTCGCGCGGCCTTGCCCGCTACCTCGAAGATGTCGAGGGATTCGACGGCGAGAGCTTCGAGATCGTGCATTACGGTATCGAGCCGAACGGGGAGCCGAAGCCGTATGCCGATGCCGTGCCGAGACTGCTGTGCGTCGGCCGCCTCATTCCGATCAAGGGGCACATCGTGCTCCTGCGTGCGTTCGCCGAGGCGAAGCACGAGCTGCCGGAGCTTCAGCTCGACATCGCGGGCCGCGGGCCGCTCGAGCCGGCGTTGAAGGCGCTTGCGAAGGAGCTCGGCATCGACGACTCGATCACGTTCCTCGGCCACGTCAACCCGGTGCAGGCGGCGATCGAGCGGTCGGCAGTCGTCGTCGTGCCGTCGATGGGTGAGGGCTTCGGGATGGTCGCGCTCGAGGCGATGGAGCGAGGGCGCCCCGTGATCGCAGCAGAGATCGGCGGCCTGGGCGAGCTCGTGCGGGACGGCGAGACGGGTGTGCTCGTGCCGGCGGGCGAGGCCGAGCCGCTTCGCGACGCGATCGTCCGCCTCGCGGGCAACCTCGACCTGGCGCGCGAGATGGGCGACGCGGGCCGCCGCCGGGCTCTCGCGCGGTTCCTGCAGACCACGTGTACCGAGCGCACCGAGCTGCTCTACGAGGACGCGCTCGCCCGCGAGGCTTAGAGCGAGCGGTACAGGTCGACCGTGCGGTCGGCCATGCGCGCGACGGAGAACTCGCGCCGCGCGCGCTCGCGTCCCGCCTCGCCGAGCTGCGGCAGGTCCACCGCCTTCGCGATGCCGAGCGCAAGCGCCGACGGATCGTCGGGCCGGACCAGCACACCTGTCTCCCCGTCGGCTACGAGCTCGGGCAGCGAGCTGACGCGCGACGCCACGACCGGCAACCCGGCGAGCATCCCCTCGAGGACGCCGAGACCGAAGCCCTCCCAGCGCGCCGGGTGAACGAGCAACGTCGCCCGGCGGAGCCACGCGGCCACGTCGGGTACGCGCCCGGGCAGGAACACGCGATCCGCGACGCCGAGCTCCCGCGCAAGCGCGTCGAGCGCGCCGCGCTCGGGGCCCTCGCCGAGCACGACGAGCACAGTGTCCTCCTGCAGGAGCGGCAACGCGCGGATCGCGACGTCGAGCCCCTTCTGCTGCGTCAGGCGTGCGACCGAGAGCAGCACTCTCGCGTCTGCGGGCACGTCGTCGGGAGGATTGACGCCCCACGCCGCAGGCAAGTCGTCGAGCCCGTAGTGGATCGTCTCGACCTTGCCCGCGTCGACGCCCACGCGCTCCACGGTGAACTCGCGCAGCGCGTCCGTGATCGTGATCACGCGGTCGGCGAGCCGCGAGAGCCCGCGCTCGACGTGGCGGAACGGGCCGAGCCGAAATGGGTCGTCGTTGTGCTTCGTCGAGACGAGCCGTGCGCCACGCAGCTTCGCTGCGACACCGCCGTACAGGTCGGCGTGCACGAGATGCGTGTGCACGATATCGGCGCGCGATGCGCGGACGACGCGCGCGAGCAGCAGCGGGTCGATGTCCCGAGGAGCGGGAATGCGGATCGCGGGCACCTGCAACGCGCTGTAGAAGTCGGTGGCCTTCCACGCGGGATCGTCGAGGCCGACGAAGATCGGCTCGATCCCACGCTCGGCGAGAGCGGGAAGGAGCGTGAGCAGATGCCGCTCGGAGCCACCGATGCCTCGCATCCGGTGCACGTGCAGCACTCTCACGCCCTGCGCTCCCGTGCCCAGGCCGCGACGCGCGCGAGCGTGGCCGCTGCGAGCAGCGCGAGGAGGAAATCCCATGCCACGCGGTACCGCGTGGCTCCGACGAAGAGCGCCGCGCACGTGGTCTGATAGGCGAGCAGCAGCAGCGCGAGCGCGACGAACGCGCGCGGCGCGAAGAAAGCACCGGCGGCAGCGAGCAGGTAGAGGACGATCATGTAGGCGGGCTCGACGACGCTCCGCCCGATGTCGAGGCGCGTTCCCGCGCCTGGCCGCCCCGACGTCTCGAATGCGGCAGGTTGCCACAGGAGTTGCGTCGAGAGCGCGGCGAGCTTCGCCTTGTCGCCCGGGTGGTGCTTCACATACTCGACCGCGAGATGTTGGAAGAAGCGCATCTGCCGGCATTCGTTCGGGTAGCCCTTGTAGGCAATGTCGGGTCGGCCTTTGTCGTAGTACCCCCACGCTTCCTCGGGCGTCAGGAAGTCACCCTTCGGTCGCGGGCCCGGACGTCGAACGTCGTCGATCCAGTGTCCATGTGTGAGCAGGCCGTACGTCTGCGGGTTGTTGGCCTTCCAGAGCGCACGCCCGTCAGTCGTGATCGCCCAGCAGCCGACGCTCGCCCTGTTCCGCGCAAGCCATGGCGCGACCGCCGACGCCGCTCCGGCGAGGACGAGCGCCGCGACCACCGCGGACGACCGGGCGCGCGGGAGGCGCCACACGAGGTAGAGGACGCACGCCAACGGGATGAAGACGAGCCGTGTGTTGCCGAGCATCGCCGCGCCGCTGACGACGCCGAGCAGCAGGGCGAGACGCTTCGACGGCCGCTCTGCGACGGCGAGCGTCAACAGCACGAGCGCCGCGGCGCAGACCTGGTCGACGATCTCGCGGTTGACGTG
This sequence comes from Gaiellaceae bacterium, assembly GCA_036564885.1. Lineage (GTDB taxonomy): Bacteria > Actinomycetota > Thermoleophilia > Gaiellales > Gaiellaceae > Palsa-739. Next base: position 21,078 of record DATCOE010000033.1, read on the forward strand.
CACGTCGTGCCATACGAGGTACGGGTTCAAGGTCGCGATCGCGGCCGTCGCAAGGCCTGCGCGCGGGCCGAGCACGCGGCGGCCGATCTCGTAGACGAGCAGCGCGGTCACGACGGCGAGGGCGATCTGCGCGAGCCCGATCGAGAGCCAGCTGCGCCCGAAGATCCAGTAGATCGGGATCAGGAACCAGCCGTACAGCGGCTGGGTGTAGGCCGATGGCTCGCCCGGGATGAAGCCGAACGTCCCGTGCTGGACGAACGTTTGCGCGAACGTGTCGCTTTTTTCCGTGAACGACGCGGTGATCGAGCCGCGCTCGTGGAGCAGGATGGCGAGCCGCGGCAGGACGCAGGCCGCTACGACGGCGGCGTACGGGACGCGGCGGCTCACGGGCTCGCGACCGGGGTAGCGCGCTGCGCGCCGGCCTCGACGTGCGTCCGCTGCCACAGCTCGAGCATGATGAGCGTCCAGAGCCGGTGGCCGTGATCGGCCCGCTCGGACGCGTGCTCGTCGAGCAGCCGCTCGAGCGCGCCGACCCGGAACCAGCCGCGCGAGCGCGCGTCGCCGCCGAGCAGCAGCTCGCGTGCAAGCGGCCGCAGCTCGTCGCGGAACCAGTGCGCGAGCGGGACCGCGAACCCGGTCTTCCCGCGACTCGCGACGGGCGGCGGCAGCTCGTCCGCGAAGGCGCGGCGCAGCGCAACCTTGCCCTCGCGGCCGTGGAACCTCAGCGAGTCCGGCAGCGAGAGTCCGAGCTCGACCACACGATGGTCGAGCAGCGGCGAGCGCAGCTCGAGGGAGTGCGCCATCGACGCGATGTCCGACTTCGGCAGCAGGTCGCCGGGCAGGTATGTCGCCAGGTCGACGAGCTGCAGGCCTGCGATCCCGGGCGCAGGCGCCGGGCCGAGGAGGAAGCCCGGCGAGGTGAGCACGCCGATCTCCGCTCTGGCCTCGTCGGTCCACAGCTCCGCGCGCTGGGCGAGCGTGAACACCTCCATCAAGCGCCCGTAGCGCTCGGCGCGCGGAGCCGCTGCGGCTTCGAGGAAGCGGGCTGCGCGGAACACCGGCGAGCGCCGCTCGCGCCGTCCGGCAGGCAGCGCCCGCAGCACGCGCGCGCCGGCAGATGCCGCAGGTGCAGGCACCCGGTCCGCGAAACCCATCGCCGCGTAGCGCTCGTACCCGGCGAAGGACTCGTCGCCGCCGTCGCCGACGAGCGCGACCGTGACCTCGCGCCGCGCCGCTTCGCAGATCAGGAAGAGGGGCAGCGCAGCCTCGTCGCCCAGCGGCTCGTCGAACGCGGCTGCGAGGCGCGGGAGCGTCGCCGCAGCGTCGGGCTCGACGACGATCTCCTCGTGCCGCGTGCCGTACCGCTGCGCGACGGCCTGCGCGTACGGGCGCTCGTCGTACCGCTCGTCGGCGAACCCGACGGTGAAGGTGCGTACCGGGTCGTGCGACGCCTGCGCCATCAGCGCGACGACCACCGCCGAGTCGATTCCGCCGGAGAGCAGCGCACCCAGCGGGACGTCGGACGCGAGCCGCTTCCGGACGGCGGCCGTCACCTCCTCGCGCACGCGCTCGAGCCACGCGCCGTCGGAGAGCGTCTCCTGCGAGAGCGCCGGCTCCCAGTAGCGCTCGATCCGCTCGGACGAGCCCTCGGCGATGAGCAGCGTGCCCGGCGGCAGCCGCTGCACGCCGCGTAGGCCGGTCCGCGTGCCCGGGACGTACTGGAGTGCGAGGTAGGCGTCGAGCGCGGCGAGGTCGGGCTCGCGGCTCACACCCGGCAGCGCGAGCAGCGCCTTCAGCTCGGATGCGAAGGCGAGCGTTCCGTCACCGAGCCGCGTCCAGAGGAGCGGCTTCTTGCCGAGCCGGTCGCGCGCGAGCACGAGCCGGCCGCGCGCCACGTCCCACAAGGCGATCGCGAACATCCCCTCCAGGTGCTCAACGAAGCTCGGTCCGTACTCCTCGTACAGGTGCGGAATCACCGGCGTGTCGCCCCGGCCGCGGACCTCGTGCCCTCGCTCGGCGAGCTCGGCGCGCAGCGCGGGGAAGTTGTAGAGCTCGCCGTTGAAGACTGCGACGACGTCGCCGGTCTCGTTCGCTACCGGCTGGTAGCCGAGCTCCGGGTCCAGCACCTGGAGCCGCTGGTGGCCGAGCACGCACGGGCCGAACGCGTCGGTCGAGCCCTCGTCCGGGCCGCGGTGCCGGATCCGGGCGCGCATGGCGTCGACGGATGACGCGGGGGGCTCGCCGGACGGTGAATAGAGGCCGCAGATCCCGCACATGCGTGACAGTGTGCCTTTCATGCCTGCCGATCCCGTCGCGGTGGTGTCTTGTCACGTCGAGCGTCCGCTCGACGACGACGCCTGGCGCCGTTTCGACGCGCTGCAGCGCCGGCGACCCGGCGGCTTCGACGTGATCGCATTGATCCGCCCGCCGGACCCGGCGTCCGGCGAGGACGAGGACGAGGAACGCTGGCTCGAGCGCGCCCGGCTCGCGGCGTCGCGCGCGCCGCTCGGGTTGCACACCCACTGGACGAGCCCGAGTCACGCGAGGCCGACGGGCGGCGATCCCGCGGCGCGCGTCCGCGGCGAGGCGGCGTGGATGCGTGAGCGCGGCCTCGACCCGGTCTTCTTCTGCGGCGGCGGGTGGTACACGGACGAAGGCGTTCGTGCGGCGGTTTCGGAGCTCGGGCTCGTCGACTGCACGCCTCGCGTCGGAGCTCCTGCGCCCGGCGTGCTGCCGACGACGCATTCGGTTGGGCAGCTCGCGCGCGCCGTTCTTCGCCCGCTACCCGCCTACGTGCATGCGTACTTCCACGACTACGACCTGCTCGACGCGAAGCGCCGGTTGGCGCTGACGGCGTCGCTCGTCGTGCTCGGTCGCCGGCGCTACGCCGGCGATCCGCTCGCGCTCGCACGTTGACTCGTCCCTCGCCGACGGCGTGAGACACGGTGTCGCGGGACCGGCGCGGCAGCGGTCCCGGGCACCGGAGTACAATGGCCGCTCTCGTGGCGACGAAGCCTGTCGATGCCGGTCCTACCTCGGGCGACGGCGGGCCCCCGAAGCCCCCCGCCTTCACAGGTGACATCCGCGCCGCTCGGCTGATCCCGTCGGGTGGGCAGCTCCGTGCGCTCGCTCGGCGCTTCTTCAGCATCCTGGCGCTCGTCGCCATCGACCTCGCGGGACTCGCAAGCTCGCTCTACCTCGCGCTCGTCCTGCGGGAGCTCTACTACGGGCAACGGCCGATCCTCTGGGGCCTGCCGTGGGACGCGGAGGCGAAGTGGCTGCCGTTCCTCGCCCTCGTCACGCTCCTCGTCTTCTGGCGCAACGGCCTCTACGCGCCGCGGGAGCAGCGCGCGGGAGCGGGGCGGGTCGTCTCCTCGCTGCTGCTCGTCACGGTGATCACGCTCGCGTTCGCGGTGGGCACCGGGTACCAGCACACGACGTTCGGCCTCTACGTGACGACGTTCGTGCTCGGCGTGCTCGTGATTGGCGTGCTGCGCTCGAGCTACGAGGTGGTGACGCGCGACATGTGGCGCGTGGCCGGCGCGCGGCGGCGGGCCGTGCTTGTCGGCGAGGGCGAGCGGCTCGTCCAGCTTCGGCGTGCGCTCGGGCTCGGCCGGGGCGGGATCGACTACGAGTTCCTCGGCGTCCTCTCCGACGGCGGTGACGTGGACGACCTGCCGGCGCTCGGCGCCGTCTCCGAGCTCGCCCGCGTTCTGCGCGACCGGCATCCCGACGAGCTGATCGTCAGCGCGGTCGACCTCGGCGAGGAGGAGCTGCTCGACCTCGTGGAGGAGGCGCACCGATGGGGCGTGAAGGTGCGCGTCGCGCCGACGACGGCCGAGCTGCTCACGCAGCGCGGCGAATACGTCGCCGGACAGGGCGTGCCGCTCTTCGAGCTGCGCCCGCCGGTGTTCGCCGGCTTCGACTGGGCGGTGAAGCGCGTGTTCGACCTGGCTGTCAGCTTCGTGCTGATCGCGCTCGCGACTCCCGTCTGGGCGGTGATTGCGCTCGGCGTGAAGCTCGACTCGCCCGGGCCGGTCTTCTATCGCGACCGGCGTGTCGGGCTCGGCGAGGCCGAGTTCGGGATGTTCAAGTTTCGCTCGATGTACACCGGAGCCGCGCAGCGGCAGGGCGCTCTCGAGGTGGACAACGAAGCGTCAGGGCCGTTGTTCAAGATCAAGGACGACCCGCGCGTGACGAGGATCGGGCGCATCCTCCGCCGCTACTCGCTCGACGAGCTGCCGCAGCTGCTGAACGTGCTGCGCGGCGAGATGTCCCTCGTCGGCCCGCGGCCTCTGCCGCTCCGCGACTACGTGCAGCTCGAGGACTGGCACCGCAAGCGCTACCTCGTCCTGCCCGGCATGACGGGGCTGTGGCAGGTCTCGGGGCGGATCGACCTCAGCTTCGACGACCTCGTGCGGCTCGACTTCTACTACCTCGAGAAGTGGTCGATCTGGCTCGACATCTCGATCCTCGCGAAGACGCTTCCCGCGGTGCTCGCGCGGCGGGGCGCGTACTAGCCCTCAGACCACTCGCCCGCCTAACGGTTCCTTCACGTCCCCTTGCCACAATGGGCGCGATGAAGCCGCCGAAGATCCTCGCCGTCGCGTCCGCGGCCGACCTCGACTTCCGCTACGGCTGCACACCCGCGTGGTGGCAGCTCTGGAAGGGAATGGCCGAGACCGGCATCGACCTGATCGTCACGACGTATCGCGGCCGCGCGATCGAGTCGCCCTGGTGGCGGACCGCGCCGAACCCGCTCTACCGCGAGGCCGAGGCGTTCGCGGCGGCACGGCATGTCGCGGCGAGGCTCAAGGGCGACCGCTACCTGCGGCGCGCCGAGTCGCACCCGGAGGACACGCGTGCCGACAAAGCGGTACGCGAGGTGATCTGGCGCACCGTGACGCCGCGCTGGCAACGTCACCTCGAGCAGATCCTCGAGCGCGAGCGCGACGTCGACGCGGTCGTCTTCTTCACCGTTCCGATGAGCCACTTCCGCGGCATCCCGAGCGCGCTGCGAGAGCGGTTCGACGTCCCGGTCGCCTTCTACGACGGCGACGTCCCGATGAGCCTGCCGGAGTTCGGCGGCATGGACACGGGCTTCAACTACTACCACGGCGCCGAGCCGTCGGAGTACGACCTCGTGCTGTCCAACTCCGAGGGTGGCATCCCGCGCCTGCTCGAGCTCGGCGCGCGACGGGCGGAGCCGCTCTTCTGGGCGGCCGACCCCGAGCTGTTCGCACCGCTCGCGGTCGACAAGGAGTACGACGTCTTCTTCTACGGCTACGGCGACAAGTTCCGGCGCGAGTGGATGCGCGAGCTCGTGGGCGAGCCGAGCAGGCAGCTGCCGGAGCTCGACTTCGCGCTCGGCGGTCTCGACTTCCGCGGCGACGTGGGTGACGCCCGCGTGATCGGCGACGTCCCGTTCAACGTCTTTCCGCGCGCGATCTCAGCCGCGCGCGTCAACCTGAACGTCACACGCAGGGCGCATGCGACGGTGCCGGGATCGTCGACGTGCCGTCCCTTCGAGCTCGCCGCCTGCGGCGCCGCGATCGTGTCCAACCCGCACGAGGGCATCGAGCGGTGGTTCGAGCCGGGCCGCGAGCTTCTCGTCGTCTCGGACGCCGACGAGGCGGTAGCCGCCTACCGCGAGCTGCTCGCCGATCCCGCGCAGGCGGAGGAGATGGGCCGCCGCGCACGCGAGCGCGTGCTCGACGAGCACACCTACGCGCACCGTGGACGGCGCCTGCTCGAGCTGCTTGGGCTCGGCATGCAGGCGGTGGCCCGTGCGTGAGAGCGCTGCGCCTGAGACGGCGGAGCGGCCCTGGCTCGCAGCCGCGCTCCCCGGGCTCTCCGAACTGCGCCGCGTCGCCATCGTGCCTGCGCTCAACGAGGAGCACACGGTGCCGCTCGTGATCGACGAGCTGCGGGCGTTCGACCCCGGGCTCGACGTCGTCGTCATCGACGACGGCTCGAGCGACGGAACGGCGGACGTCGCAGCCGCGAAGGGCGCCTACGTGCTGCGACTGCCGTTCAACCTCGGCATCGGCGGCGCGGTGCAGACCGGCTTCAAGTTCGCGTTCGAGCACGACTACGACATCGCTGTTCGCGTCGACGGCGACGGCCAGCACGACCCGGCCCAGCTCGCACGCATCCTCGCGCCCGTGCTCCACGGCGACGCCGACATCGTGGTCGGCTCGCGCTTCGCCGCGGAGGAGGGTGGATACCGCTCGTCGCGCTCGCGGCGGGTCGGTATCCGGATTCTCGCCTCGGTCGTCTCACGCATCGTGGGCCAGCGGGTGACCGACACGACGTCGGGGTTCCAGGCGCTGAACAGACAGGGGATCGCGCTCTTCGCGCACGACTACCCGCACGACTACCCGGAGGTCGAGGCGACCGTGATGGTCTTCCGCCATCGGCTCCGCCTGCAGGAGGTCCCCGTGTCGATGCGCGAGCGCGGCGGCGGCCAGTCGTCGATCACGGCGCTGCGTTCGATCTACTACATGGTCAAGGTGCTGCTCGCGATTTTCGTCGGGCTGTTTCGCCGCCACGTCGTCCCGCAGGAGGAATCGGCATGACGCCGCTCTCTGTCTCGATCGCCGGTGCGATTGCGTCGTTCGCGCTCGTGCTCGTCGTGCTCGACCTGATTCGCAGGCACCGCCTGCGCGAGCGCTACGCCCTTCTGTGGCTCGCCACTGGTCTCGTGCTCACCGCGCTGTCGGTGTGGCGCGACGGGCTGAACACGATCGCGGGGTGGCTCGGCGTTCGCAGCTATCCGCCGGCGGTGCTGTTCGCGGTCGCGATTCTCTTCATCATCGCCGTGCTGCTCCACTACTCGACTGTGATCTCGCGGCTCTCGGATCAAAACGTGCTGCTTGCACAGAAGCTTGCGCTGCTCGAGCAGGAGCAGCGCGGCCGGCGCCTCGAGTAGCCCACCCTCAGCCGGAACGGGCCCGCACCGGTCTGCCGACGAGGTAGATGTCGCCGTAGCCGGGATCGTCGAGCCAGTTCGCTGCGACGGCAATTCGATAGACCCAGGTCCCCTTACCAGGGTTGTCGACGTATGCATCCCGCCGAGTGACTGCGATCTCCGGGAGTGCGACGATGCACGCGCGTGCCTCGAGTGTGGGCGGGCATGTCACGCCGTCGCCGCCGCTCGCCGGGCCGCGCCACACGCGGTAGAAGACCGGCCCGCCCGCCGGATACGCCCCCCGCCAGCGCAGGGCGATGCGGCCGCTGGGCCTGACCTGCGCGGTGAGACCGAGGTTGACGTTCACGGGAACCGGCGGGGCACCAGGACCGAGCAATGCGACATCCGCGGAGCCGCCGGTCGTGCGTACGGCGGCAAAAGCCGCGAGCGGCACGACCCCGGACAGCACGAGCGTGGCAACAACGAATGTCAGGCGTATGCGCGGCCTGGGCTCGGCAAACGCCGGGGCCCATGGGCGCAGCAGTCGCTGCGGTGCGTGCGGAAACAAAAGGGGAATCGATGCCAGGAAGAGGATGAACGCCGGGAATGCGGGCATCATGATGCGGAAGAGGCTGCCGTCCTCGACGCTCGCGCTGACATAGGTTCCCTTCACGATCGCGAACGCTGCGAACCAGCCGCCGACGAGAAGCAAGGCCGTCCGCGATCCGCGGGCAAGCCCGATGAGCCCGGCAATGACGAGCCACTCCAGCACGCGCCCGCTCCAGAAATGCTCGCGCAGGAGATCGAGGTTGTTGCCGAGATGCGACCAGTTCAGCCGGAGATACCGGCTGAGGTCGAGTCCGGCTACCGGTTGACCGCCGGTGGCATTCGCAGCCAGCCGGTGCGGCGCATACGAATTGCCGAAGGCCGGGATCTGGCCGAGCCCGCGCTCCTTCCAGACGGCCAGGGCAATCAACGCCGGCGCCATGGCAATGGCGAACATGCCCAGCGACGAGAAGCGGCGGCGATACGCGAATGCAAGCGCTGGTCCCAGCAGGAACAGCGCGGTCGCCGGCTTGATGCCGACGGCTGCTCCGGCAGCCGCTCCAGCCGCCGCCGCGTCGAGGAGTTGTGGCGCTTCGGCGAAAAGGACTCGAGTGCAGAAGTAGGCCGAGACCAGCGCTGTGACCATCGTGGGGAAGTCGGCGAGGGCGGTCAGGCCCAGCGACTGCGGGAGGAGCAGCTCCGTGTAGCGCTGGTGATAACCCACATTCGCATACGCGATTCCGATGAAGGGCACCGCGACCCAGAGGATGAGCGCCCAATACCCGAACAGGCGGCCGCCCATTCGGGCTGCGATCCCGTAGAGCGCCAGCATCGCCACCGGGAGCAGCACAAGGACGTTGAACACGATGATCGCGGGCAGGGCGGAGACGAGATTCGGCCCAGCGATGCGCGCCAACGGCGCGAGCAAGACGGACCAGCCGTATCCAACCAGGCTCTTGCCGATCTCCCCGTGGCCCAGGAGCCAACCGAGGGTGTAGTACCAGAGTTGATCTCCGCCCTGGTAGTAGATCCAGCCGGCGTGGCGGACAGTCCGTGCGAGCGCGAGCACGCACGCCCATTCGACTCCGATCAACCCGGCGAGCACCGCCCAGACAGGAAGCCGCTCGACTGCGGCGGCGCCGTCCGTGGCGATCCTGCGCAGCCGCAGGAACGTGGCGCGGGTCGCCGCGAGCGCCGGCGCTTGCGCGCTCATGCGCCGGTCGCCGCGGGCGGCGAGGCTCGATACCAGGCAATCGTCTGCCAGAGGCCTTCGCGCAGCGAGGTGTGCGCACGAAATCCGAAACGCTCCTCGGCTCGCGTCACGTCGAGCTTCCGGCGAGGCTGCCCGTTGGGTCTCGACGTGTCCCAGACGATCTCGCCTTCGTACCCGGTGAGCTCCGCGATCAGCTCCGCGAGCTCCCGGATCGAGATCTCTTGTCCAGTGCCGAGATTCACCGGGTCGGGATCGTCGTATGCCTTCGCTGCAAGCCAGATCCCTTCGGCGCAGTCGTCGACGTAGAGGAACTCGCGCGTCGGCGATCCGTCTCCCCACAGGACGATCTCGCGCTCCCCCCGCGACTGAGCATCGACCATCTTGCGGATCAGCGCCGGAATCACGTGCGAGGTCTCGAGATCGAAGTTGTCACGCGGCCCATAGAGATTCACGGGCAGCAGGTAGATCGCATTCATGCCGTACTGCTCCCGGTAGC
>DATCOE010000034.1:0-9228 GCA_036564885.1 Gaiellaceae bacterium
GACGCCGAGTCCGACCAGGACGAGGAGGCCGAACAGGTCGACGATCAGGCTCTGGAAGACGAGGTAGAACCACCCGTGCATGATCTTGACGCCCAGGTCGGCGTCGACGAACACGACGGTGGTCGCGGCGAACAGGATCAGGAAGCCGAAGAAGATCAGCGCATGCATGAGGCCGGGCAGGCGCTTCCTCAGGAGCGTCACGTGAGCGATCGCCGCGAGCATGCGCCGCAGGCGCGCGCCGAAGCGATCCCACACGACGGCGCGCCGGCCCAGGCGCCAGATCCGCAGGCGGCGCCAGACGCCGTAGGCGAAGACGAGCAGGGCGAGGCCCAAGCTCGCGTACATCAGGAGGACGAGCGCGGGCGGCACGTCCCAGTGGACCTGCCGAGTCGCCGTCGCGGCGAACACGGTGCTCACGCGGCTACTGCGCGCTCCGGAGCCGGTCGATCATCGCCGCCACGAACGTGCGACAGTCCATGACGACCCCGAGCCGGGCCCGGGCGAAGATCGGCGCGTCGGGGTCGGTGTTCACGGCCACGACCGCCTTCGCGCCGCCGATCCCCGCCAGGTGCTGGCTCGCGCCCGAGATGCCGAGCGCGAAGTAGACGTCGGGGCTGACGACCTTCCCGGTCAATCCCACCTGCCTGTCGGGCGGCGCCCAGCCCGCGTCGACCGCGGCGAGCGAGGCGCCGACGGCGCCGCCGAGCAGCCGGGCGAGCTCCTCCAGGTCTGCAAAGCCGTCGCCGTTGCCGATTCCGTTGCCCCCGGACACGATCACCCGCGCGTCCTCGAGCGAGGCGCCCGCGGCCGGCGCCTCCGAGCCGATGAGCTCGACGGCTGCGCCGGCGGCGGTCGCGGTGCGCGTCGACACCGCAGCCGAGCCTCCCGTGACCTCGGCGGGCGCGAAGACGCCGCGCCTGACGGTCACGACGACCGGCTCGGAGGCGAACACCTCGGCCAGCGCCTTGCCGCCGTAGACCGGCCGCGTCCACACCGGCCGCCCGTCCCGAACTTCGGCGGCGACCGCGTGCATGACGGCGGCGCCGCCGAGCCGTTCGGCGAGACGCGGCGCGATCTCCGCGCTCCGGTCGTCGGCGGACAGCAGCACGGCCCGAGCTCCCAGCTCGCGGGCGAGGTCGGCGAGCGCCGAGAGCGCGCCCTCGTTGCCGGAGGCGGCGTGGTCGCCCTCGAAGGCGAATGCCTGCGCGGCGCCGTAGCCGCCGGCCTCCTCGGCGGCTCCCGCCGGCTCGGCGCCGAGCGATGCAAGGGCGACGTCCTCTCCGAGCGCGGCTCCGAGACGCACGGCGGCGCCGAGCACCTCCAGGCTCGCGACGCCGAGGCGCGGTGCGTCCCAGGTGACGGCGATGATCATGCGGGCATCGTCAGCAGCTTCAGCTCATCGAGTCGGCCGAGGACCGCCGCAACGACCTCGGCGGGATCCTCGCCCTCGAACAGCTCGCACCGACGCTCCACCTCGGGGACCCAGACCTCCGCGAGCTCGAGCCGGCGCGCGGCGGCGAGCTGCTCACGCGCGAGCCCGAGCTCGTCGGGCGTCCAGTGCGTGATCGGCTTCTTGTTCGCCGCCATCCGGTCGACCACGCTCCCCATCCGAAGCTGCAGCGAGGGGTGGCTCGTCACCGTGAGGAGGGCGGGGGGGCGCACGGCGAGCTGCTCGACGCCCGCGTTGCCGCTGCGCCAGACGTGGAGGCGTCCGTCGCTCTGCTCGGCACGCCAGACGAGGCCCACCGCCGGCAGGCCCAGCCGCTCGGCGACGAGATAGCCGACCTGGCCGTGGTCCCAGTCTCCGGCCTGCCGGCCCGCCAGCACGAGCGCCGGCGGCTCGAGGCGGCGGATCGCCGCAACCAGCAGCTCGGCGACCTGCGACGGGTCGTCGAGGTCGCCCGCTTCCGCCTCGACGTGCACCGCCTCGTCGCAGCGCAGCGCCAGCGCCTTCCGCAGTGCGTCGACAGCGCCGGCCGGGCCGGCGAGCACGGCGGTGATCCGGCCGACGACTCCGGCATCCCTGAGCTGGAGGGCCAGCTCGAGCGCGTTCTGCTCGAACGGGCCGAGCAGCGTCGGGCCGAGGTCGTCGGGCGGACGCTTCGTCTCGGGGTCGATCCGGAACTTGCTCGGCGGCAGCTCCCAGTCGAGGATCTGCTTCAGAAGAACGACGGCATGCATGGTCGCCTGCTGCGCGCTGTCGGCCGACGCCGGGTCCATGTAGCGAGCATACTCGGAGCACCGACCGCGTTCCGTCCTCCGCGGCACGGCGCGTCGGACGCTCTTCGCAGGGGAACCATGTAGGGTCGTTCACGTGGTGGAGCGGTCGAATGCGGTCATCGTCGGCGCCGCCGAGTCGCCGTACAGCCGTCATCCGCCGGAGGGCGTCACCACCGAATCGCTGCTCGCCGACGCGTTCGCGCGCGTGCTCGAGCGCACCGGGATCCGGCGGGAAGACGTCGACGGCCTCGGCGTCGCCTCCTTCACGTTGGCGCCGGACCGCGCGATCGATCTCGCCTGGAAGATCGGCGTGCGCCCGCGCTGGCTGATGGACGACGGCAACGGCGGAGCATCCGGCATCCAGCTCCTCCAGCACGCGATGCGGGCGGTCGACGCGGGCGACGCGCAGACGATCGTGCTGCTCTCCGGCGACCACTTCGGCGCCGACGACTTCAAGCAGCTCGTCGACAACTACAACCGGACGACTGCCCAGTATCTCGCCGGGATCCCGACCGGCGGCCCGAACGCGCTCTTCGCGATGCTCACCCGCCAGCAGATGGATGCGCACGGGCTCGAGCGCGCGGACTACGGCCGGCTCGCCGTCGCCCAGCGCCGCTGGGCCGGGCTCAACCCGGGCGCGGTCTACCGCGAGCCGATCACCCTCGACGACTACCTCGCCGCGCCGGTCGTCGCCGACCCGCTGCACCGCCTCGACTGCGTGCCCGTCGTCAGCGGCGCCGACGCGCTCGTCGTCACCGCCGGCGGCAACGGGGGCGTCGGCATCCGCGCCCTGCGCGGACTCCACAACCACGACGGGCAGGAGGGAGACGGCCTGCGCACCGGCATCGCGGAGCTCGCCGGCGACCTTTGGCGAGACGCGGGCGCGGGGCCGGACGACGTTGACCTCGTCTCGGTCTACGACGACTATCCCGCGATGGCCGTCGCGCAGCTCGCCGATCTCGGCTTCGCGCCCGACGGTGACCTGCCCGCTCTCCTCCGGCGCCGGATCGAGGAGCAGCAGCTGCCCGTGAACACGTCGGGCGGGCAGCTCTCGGCGGGACAGGCGGGCGCGGCCGGCGGCATGATCGGGCTCGTCGAGGCCGTCGTCCAGCTCCTCGGCCAGGCGGGCGACCGCCAGGTGGAGGATGCGCGGCTCGCCGTCGTCACCGGCTACGGGATGGTGCTCTACCGGTACGGCGCCATGGCGAACGCCGTCGTGCTGGAGCGCCGGTGAGCCTGCGCGTCTTCGTGTGCGAGGGTTGCGGGCGCGCGGTGTTCCCGCGGCGGCTGCTCTGCCCGGACTGCGGCGGGGCGGAGTGGCGGCACGAGCAGGTCGAGTCCGGGGTGCTCGAGGCGGTGACCGCACGGGGCGACGTCCGCGTCGGCGCCGTCCGCACGCCGCTCGGGCCGCTCGTGATCGCGCGCGTCGAGGGCGAGCAGCAGCCCGGTGCGGACGTCTCGCTCGGCGAGGACGGCAACGTCCCGGTGGCGGGCCGGTGAACTTCGACCACGACGAGGACCAGCTCGCCCTGCGCGAGTTCGGGCTCGAGCTCGCGCAGCGTACGGAGGACAAGTACTGGCAGGAGATCGACGAGGAGTACCGCTTCCCGGGCGAGTTCTGGGACACGCTCGCCGAGCACGGGATGCTCGGGATCGCGCTGCCCGAGGAGTTCGGCGGAAGCGGCAAGGGCCTGCTCGACCTGGCGATCGCGGTGGAGGGGATCGCCGAGGGCGGCGGCGGGATGGAAGGCGGTTCGCTCTTCCTCAGCGGCCCCGTGTTCGGCGGCTGCCTGCTCTCCCGCCACGGCAGCAGAGAGCAGCAGCAGACCTATCTGCCCGGGCTCGTCACCGGCGACATGTGGGCCGGCGCGTTCACCGAGCCCGAGTCGGGGTCGAACATCACGATGATCAAGACGAACGCCGTCCGCAAGGACGACCGCTACGTCGTCAACGGCCAGAAGGTCTTCATCTCGCTCGTCAAGCACTCCAAGCACATCGTCGTGATGGCGCGGACGTCGCCCTACGACCCACAGCGGCGCACGCACGGGATCTCGCTGCTGCTCGGCGACCTGCCCGACGCGGCCGTGCGCGTGAATTCGTTCAAGAAGCTCGGCAACCACTTCATGGACACGAACCGCGTCTACTTCACCGACTACGAGATCCCCGCCGAGAACGTCGTCGGCGAGGAGGGCAACGCCTGGGGCCCGCTGTACGACATCCTGAACCCCGAGCGGATCATCCTCGCGGCGGCCGCGATCGGCACCGGCAACCTCTGCATCCGCAAAGCGGTCGAGTACGCGTTGGAGCGGAGCCCGTGGGGGCGGCCGATCGGCGCCTACCAGGGACTGCAGTTTCCGCTCGCGAAGGCGCGGGTCGCGCTCGAAACCGCGCGCCTGAAGGTCTACGAGGCGGCGTGGCTGTACGACAACGCGCGCGACTGCGGCGTCGCCGCGGCGATGGCGAAGTACGCCGCCGCGCACGCCGCGCTCGACACAGCCGACTGGGCGATCCAGGTCTACGGCGGCGCGGGCTACATCGCCGACTCCGGGATCGAGCGCCACTGGCGCAACCTCCGCCTCTACCGCCTCAGCCCCGTGTCCGACGAGATGACGCTGAACTACCTCGCCCAGCACGACCTCGGCCTGCCGCGCTCGTACTGAGATGGGCGGCGGCGCCCTGCCCGAGACGATGACCGCGCTCCGCGTGCACGCGCTCGGCGAGGCGCCGCGGCGCGACCGGATCGCGGTTCCCCTGCCCGGCGCCGGCGAGGTGCTCGTCCGGCTCGCGGCGAGCGTGATCGGACACCACGACCTGGACGTCGCACACGGCCGGCTGCCGCTCCGCCCCCCTTTGCCGTACGTCCCCGGGCTCGAGGGCGCGGGCCGCGTCGCGGCCGCCGGCGCCGACGTCGACCGCGAGCGGTTCCCGGACGGGGCCCTCGTCCGCGTCTATGGCGGCGGGCTCGGCGCGATCCGCCCCGGCGCGTGGGCCGAGTACGTCGTCGCGCCCGCCGCGTCGGCCACGCCGGTCGCCGAGGAGCTCGAGCCGACCCTGGCCGCCGCCTGCGGCTCGGTCGCGCTCACCGCGTGGGGCGCCGCGATCGACCTCGGCGGCCTTCAGCCGGGGGAGAGCCTGGGCGTCACCGGCGCCACCGGCGCCGTCGGCTCGCTCGTGCTCCAGCTCGCCGCACAGCATGGCGTCGGCCGCACCGTCGCCTGGGTCCGCTCGCCCGAGCGCGCCGGCGCGGTCACGTCCGGCGCCGAGGTGCTCGTGGACGACGATCCGGCGGAGCCCGTCGACCTGCTCGTCGACACCGTCGGCGGCCCGCAGCTCGAGCGGCGGCTTCGCTCGGTGCGGCCCGGCGGTCGCGCCGTGGTCCTCGGTTACACGGCGGGAGCGCGCGTGAGCTTCGACCTACCGGCGCTCCTGGTCGGCGACGTCGCGATCCTGCCGCTCAACATGCGGCGGCGGCGCCTGCCGCCGGACCTCGAGGCCCGCCTGGCAGACGACTTCGCGGCCGGGCGCCTTCACGTCGCCGTCGAGGTCGTCGGGCTCGCCGAGCTCGACGACGCGATCGAGCGCCTCGACGGAGGGGCCGCCGCGGGACGCGTCGTCCTGCGGTGGTGACGCGCGCGGCACAGGACCGGCGGGGGTTGCCCGCGCAACGGCCCCTGCGTAGATTCGAGCAAACCCACACGAGCAAGTGAGGTCGACCCGCATGAGCACCGAGAGCACGAGCATCCTTGGACTCGAGACGTCGGAGACCGGCGTCACGACGCTGACGCTGAACCGGCCGCCGGTGAACGCGATGAGCCCGGATCTGATCGACGAGCTCCTGGACGCCGTGGACGCGCTCGCGGTCGACCCGGCCGTGCGCGCCGTTCTGATCAGGGGGGCGGGCGGTCGGTACTGCGCGGGTGCGGACATCACGGTGATGAGCGACCACTCGCGCTCCACCTACCGCCGGATGCGCCGGCAGGTCGAGGTGGAGGACGCGCTGGAGCGTCTCCAGAAGCCGGTCGTCGTCGCGATCGAGAAGTTCGCGCTCGGCGGAGGGGCCGAGCTCGCGCTCGCCTGCGACGTGCGGGTGATGGGCGAGGGCGCGCTCTTCGGCTTCCCCGAGGCGGCGCTCGGCCTGCTCCCGGGCGCCGGCGGCACCCAGCGGCTGACGCGGCTCGTCGGCATCTCGCAGGCCTTCTGGATGATGGCGACCGGTGCGAAGCTGCCGGCGGCCGAGGCGCTCGAGCACCGGCTCGTGAACGAGGTCGTCGCCGACGACGCCGTGATCGCGCGCGCGAACGAGATCGCCGAGCAGCTCGCGGCGGGCCCCACCCTGGCGATCGGCCTGATCAAGCGCCTCGTCTACGAAAGCTGGGGCCGCGAGCTCTCCTCCGGACTCCTCCGTGAAGGCGACGCCGTGTTCGAGCTGCTCGGGAGCGCCGACCTCGAGGAGGGCTTCAAGGCGTTCCGCGAGAAGCGGCCCGCCCGCTTCACGGGGAGCTGACCGTGACCGGGCTGGACGTGCCGCAGGCGGCAGGCGCATGCGAGCGCGCACCCGACGACGGCGACCCCGACGCCGGCGTCCGGTGGACCGTGGCGCATGCCGCCGCCGGCTCGCCTTGGTGGCGCGACCGGTTCGAGCAGGCGGGCGTCGACCCGGCCTCGATCTCCGGGGTCGCCGACCTGCCACGCCTTCCGTTCAGCACCAAGGAGGACCTGCGCGCCAGCTATCCGCTCGGGTGGGCGGCCGTCCCGGCATCGTCCCTCGTGCGCGTGCACGCGTCCTCGGGCACGACCGGCAAGCGGACCGTGTGCGCGTACACGGCGCACGACATCGACGACTGGGCCGTGCAGTTCGCCCGCAGCTTCGCGACCGCCGGCGTCACCGCCGCCGACCGCGTCCAGGTGATGGTCGGCTACGGCCTCTGGACGGCGGGAGCCGGCTTCCAGGCCGGCGCCGAACGGCTCGGCGCGCTCGTCGTCCCCACCGGCCCGGGCAACCTCGAGCTGCAGGTCGAGATGATGATCGACTTCGAGACCACCGTGCTCTGCGCCACCTCGTCGTTCGCGCTGCTGATCGCCGAGACGGTCGAGGCCCGCGGCCTCACCGGCTCGCTCGCCGTCCGCGTCGGCGTCTTCGGATCGGAGCGGTGGAGCGCGAAGATGCGCGAGCGGATCGAGTCGCTCCTCGGCATCGAGACCTTCGACATCTACGGCCTCACCGAGCTCTACGGCCCCGGGGTAGGGATCGAGTGCGCTGTGCACGACGGGATCCACTACTGGTCCGACTACTACGTCGTCGAGATTGTCGACCCCGTGAGCGGCGCGCCGATGGCACCGGGGGAGGAGGGCGAGATCGTGGTGACGACGCTCCGCAAGGAGGGCATGCCGCTCATCCGCTACCGGACGCGCGACCTTTCGCGCCTCTACACGGAGCCGTGTCCCTGCGGCAGCTCGTATCCACGCATCGCGCAGCTGATCGGACGCACGGACGACATGGTCAAGGTCAAGGGCGTCGCCGTCTTTCCGGCGCAGGTCGAGACGATCCTCGCCCGCGTCGACGGCGTCGGGCCCGAGTACCAGTTGCACATCCGTCGCGAGCCGGCGCACGGCGACGTGCTGCTCGTGCGCGTCGAAGCCGAGGACCGGCCCGGCCTGCGCGAGGCCCTCGTCCACCAGTTGCGCGAGGGGCTGTCGGTCCGGCCGGAAGTCGAGATCGTGCCGCACGGCAACCTGCCACGCACCGAGCGGAAGACGCAGCGGGTGTTCGACCACCGCGCCTGACGCGCCGGTCGAGGCGCTCGAGCTTCCACATGGGTTCCTTCCGCTATCGCCTCTCGGCCGGCCGGGCGCTGCTGACCGTCGAGGACTATCGACGCGCCGCGCGCCGGGCCGTCCCCGACATGGTCTGGGCGTACGTCGACGGGGGCGCCGAGGATCACGTGACGCTGCGCCGCAACCTCGACGCGTTCCAGCGCTGGGGTCTCAGACAGCGGGTGCTCACGGGCGTCGGTGAGCCCGACCTGCACGTCGAAATCGCAGGTGTGGGCCTCTCGCTGCCGGTGCTTCTCGCGCCCACCGGGTTGACCGGCATCACGCACTGGCACGGCGAGCTCGGTGCCGCGCAGGCCGCGGAGAGATTCGGGACGCGCGCCGTGGTGAGCAACGCCGCGACCTACACGCTGCAGGAGGTTGCGGACGGGACCGCGGAGTCGCACTGGTTCCAGCTCTACCCCTGGGGTAACAACCGGGGCCACATGCGGGAGATGCTGAGCCGCGCCGAAGCCGGGGGGTACCACGCCCTCTTCGTGACGGTCGACGTCCCGACGTACGGGCTGCGCGAGCGCGAATTGCGCCGAGGCGTCGGCATCCCGCCGCTCCTGACCCCGCGCCGGATCCTCGACGGCGCGATCCGGCCGCGGTGGGCCTACGGCTTCGTCCGTCACAAGCGGTTCTCCCTGCGCAACCTCGTCGACGAGGGAGGGATGGACGCTGCCGTGCGCTCCGTGCAGACGCAGGCCGAGTACATCTACCCGGACATGAGCTGGGCCGATCTGGACTGGCTGCGCTCGCAGTGGCCGGGCCCGGTCTTCGTCAAGGGGATCATGGATCCCGAAGACGCCGAGCTCGCCATGGCGATGGGGCTCGACGGGCTCGTCGTGTCGAATCACGGCGGCCGCCAGCTCGAGGGGGCGGCGGGCACGCTCGACGCGCTCCCGGCGATCGTCGACGCCGTCGCGGGCCGGGGCCAGGTGCTGCTGGACGGCGGCGTCCGCCGCGGCTCGGACATCGTCAAGGCGCTGAGCCTCGGCGCCGACGCCGTGCTCGTCGGCCGCCCGTTTCTCTACGGCCTGGCGGCCGGGGGAACGGCCGGCGTGACGGGCGTGCTCGAGATCCTCCGGAGCGAGCTGCAGCGGACGATGGTGCTGATGGGCTGCCGCAACGTCCACGAGCTCGACGCCTCGTGGCTGATCCCGTTCGACCCGCTCGTGGGGACGACGTAGCGCG
>DATCOE010000035.1:0-3993 GCA_036564885.1 Gaiellaceae bacterium
CTCAGCCGCGAGGTGAACGGGCACGACGCCCGACCACACGGGGAAGTCGAGATCCTCTGGGTCGTCCTCCGGCGGCCCGCTGCGCACCTTGGCCGAGGCCTCCGTCAGGGGCAGCGAGAGGATCCAGGTCGCCTTCAGCTCCTGCGCCGTCGGCTGCCGCGCTTCGTCCCACCGACCCGGCGCGACGTGCTCGGTGAACGCACGCAGCGCCTCGGCCTTCTCATCGTCGCTCTCGATCTTCGTCGCGGCGCCGAGCACGACCACCGAGCGGTAGTTGATCGAGTGGTTGAACACGGAGCGCGCGAGCACGAGCCCGTCGAGCAGCGTGACGGTCACGCACACGCGCACCTCGGAGGCGGCGTGACGCAGCATCCTGCTCGCGGCGGAGCCGTGGACGTAGAGGCGGTCGCCGATTCGCGCGTGCAGCGTCGGGATCACGTACACCTGGCCGTCGATCTCGAAGCCGAGATGGCAGACGAGCGCCTCGTCGAGGATCGCGTCGATCGTCTCGCGGTCGTAGACGCCGCGCTGGGGCTCTCGCGTGATCCGGAGCTGCTCGGGGACGTCCCGTCGGTCGGTCATCCGGCGGCGTCCAGGACGGTGAGCTCCTTCTCCCGGGAGAGAGTCGGGCGGTCGCCCTCGACGGTGCGGTCCCACGCGAGCGTGTCCACCACGGTGTCCTCGAGCGGGCGGAACGTCAAGCCGGCCGCGCGCGCACGCTGCGTATCCGCGCGCGCCATGCCGGCGTAGTCGTCGCCGGGAAGCCACAGCGGCAGTTCCATCCAGGGTTGCACGTCCGCGTCGAGGACCGTCTGATCGTCGACCCACACGACGTCGGCGTCCGAGCCGATCGCGGTGCGCGCGCGCTCGAGGAGCTCGGCAAACGTCAGCGGCTCCGCAGGGCCTGTCGCGTTGAAGACGCCGCCATGTCCCTCGAGTGGGCCTTCGAGCGCGAGCTGCACGAGCCACGCGGCGAGGTCGCGCGCGTCGACGAACTGCACCGGTGCGGAGGGGTCGCCCGGGCCGAGCACGTCGCCGCCGGCGGCGATGCGCCGCGGCCAGTACGTGAACCGGTCCGTCGGGTCGTAGGGGCCGACGAGCAGGCCGGCGCGGACGCTCGCGCCGCGGTCGCCGTAGACCTCGTCGATCACTGCCTCGCAGGCGGCCTTGAGCGCGCCGTAGTGCTCCGTGATCTCCTCGGTGGCCGGGTCCTCGAGCTGCGCCACCGGCGTGCTCTCGTCGATCGGCTTCGAGAAGTCGTCGTACACCGAGATGCTCGAGACGAACACGTAGCGGTCGACGGCGTTGCGCAGAAGCTCGGCGGACTGGCGGAGGATGCGCGGCACGTAGCCGCTCGTGTCGACAACGCCGTCCCAGCTGCGTCCTTCGAGCGCGCCGAGATCGCCGTCGCGGTCGCCCTGGAGGCGCTCGACCTCTGGGTAGAGCTCGGGGTTCGTCCGGCCGCGCGTGAAGATCGTCACGTCGTGCCCGGCGGCGAGCGCGGCGTCGACGGCGTGGCGGCCGAGGAACTCCGTCCCTCCGAGGATCAGGAGCCTCATGCCGCGTACCGTTCCACCGCGCGGCCGACGGCCTCTGCGCCGAACCGCAGCGCGGCGGCGGGCACGCGCTCGTCCGCGGCGTGGATCAGTTTCGTGAGCTCGAAGTCGGCGGGCAGCTCGAGCGGCAGGAAGCCGTACGTCTGGATGCCGAGGCGCGAAAAGAAGCGACCGTCGGTGACACCGACCTGCAGCATCGGCACGGGGATCGCGCCCGGATCGAGCTCGCGCAGGATCGCACCGAGCCCGTCGAGCCAAGTCAGGTCCGGTTCAGCAGGCGTCGGGTCGTGGCGCTCGAGCTCGAGCTCGAGGTCGGGGCCGACGAGGTCGTGCAGCTCCCGGATCAGGTCGTCGGGGCCGAAGCCCGGCAGCGCGCGCCCGTCGAGCTCGAGCTCCACCTCGGCCGGGATGACGTTGATCTTGCTGCCGGCGTGGACGATCGTGACGCTCACCGTGTTGCGCAGCGCCCGCTCGATCAGGCGCAGCTGCTCGACGCGCGCGACGCGTAGGGTCACCTCGGCGAGGCGTGGGTCGAGCAGGGAGCGCAGCAGGAGCGCCTGCGGCCGCGGGAGCGCGTCGGCCATGCCCTCGATCCAGGCGCGCGTGACGGGGGTGACGTGCACCGGCAGGCCCCGCCGGTCGAGCGTCTGCAGGATCTTCCCGAGCTTCGCGAGCGCGCTGCCGCGGACGCCGATCGCGCCGTGGCCGCCCGGTCCGCGCACGCGTCCTCGCAGCCAGCAGATCTGCTTCTCGGCCACCTGGATCGGGTAGAAGCGCTTGCCGCCGAGGTGCACCGTCGCCCCGCCGAACTCACCGAGCGCATGCCGCACGCCGTCGAAGAGGTCGGCGTGCTCCTCGACGAGGTACTTGGCACCGAAGTCGCCGCCGTTCTCCTCGTCGCTCAGCACCGCGAGGATCAGGTCGCCGCGCGGCTTCAGCTCACCGCGCGCGGCGCGCAGGAACGCGTCGACGAGCATCGCGACGCCGCCCTTCATGTCGAGCGCACCGCGGCCCCAGACGACGCCGTCGACGAGCTCGGCGCCGAACGGCGGGTGCGTCCACTGCTGCCCTGCGGTCTGGACGACGTCGACGTGGCCGTAGAGCAGGAGCGGCGGCGCGTCACCGGCGCCGGCGATGCGTGCGACGAGGTTCGGGCGCGCATCGTCGCGCGCGAAGATCCGCGACTCGACGCCGGCGTCGTCGAGCAGCTGCCGCACGTAGGCGATGCACGCGCCTTCGTTGCCGGGCGGATTCGTCGTGTCGAACCGGATCAGGTCGCGCAGGAGCTCGACGACGTCGCTCAAAGCTCTCCGAGCGCGTCGAGGAGCCGGTCGACCTCGGCCGCGGTGTTGTAGTGCACGAAGCCGGCGCGGACGGCTCCGTCGGCGCCGAGCCCCAGCCGCTCCATCACCTCCACCGCGTAGTAGTTGCCGTCCCAGACGGCGATGTCGCGCTCGGCGAGGCGCTCCGCGACGGCGCGCGGCGTGCGACCCTCGACGGTGAACGCGAAGGTCGGCACGCGGCCGTCCATGGACGGCAGGCCGTAGACCGTGACGCCGCCGGGCAGGCCGTCGAGGAACTGCCGGCCGAGCGCGCGCTCGTGGGCCTGGATCGCCGTCCACCCGATCGACTCGATGTATTCGACGGCGGCGACGAAGCCGGCGAGCAGCTCGTGCGCAAGCGTGCCGGTTTCGAAGCGGTTGGCGAGCGGCGTCATGTCCGTCGGGCGCACCTTGTACGGACGCCACGACTCGAGGAGGTCGCTGCGGCCGTAGGCGAGGCCGAGGTGAGGGCCGAAGAACTTGTACGGCGAGCAGAGGAGGACGTCGACGCCGAGCGACGCGACGTCGATCGGCCCGTGCGGGCCGAAGTGCACGGCGTCGGCCCACGCGAGCGCGCCGGCGTCGTGCGCGAGCTCGACGATGCGCCGCGCATCGGTGAGCGTTCCCATGGCGTTCGACGCGAGCGGGAACGCGACCACGCGCGTTCGGCCGGTGAGCTGCCGCTCGAGATCGTCGAGGTCCACGGTCGTGTCGTCGTGCAGCTCGACGAAGCAGACTTTCAGGTCGAGGTCGTGCGCGAGCTCGAGCCACGGAGAGATGTTCCCGTCATGGTCGAGTCGCGTGACGAGGATCTCGTCGCCCGCGTTCAGTGTTCGGCCGAGCGTTCGCGTGAGCATGAAGTTCAACGTCGTCATGTTCTGGCCGAAGATCGCCTCGCCGGGCTCGCAGCGCAGGAATGCCGCGGCGGCGAGGTGTGCCCGGCTCAGCAGGGCGTCGCTGCGGCGGCTATTGCCGAAGGCACCGCCGAGATTCGCGTTCGACTCGCGCAGATAGCCGGCGATCGCGTCGATCACCGTGTCGGGGCACTGCGTGCCTCCCGGCCCGTCGAAGAACGCGGTCGGGCCCTGGAGCGCGCTGAAGCGTGCGCGGACGGC
>DATCOE010000036.1:0-13171 GCA_036564885.1 Gaiellaceae bacterium
CGATCTCGAGCGCGCACTCGCCGCGGTCCTTCGATCCGAGACTGCGCATTTCACGCTCGTGTGGGACAACGCCTCGCGCGCGCAGAGGCTGATCTTGCAGGCGCTCGCGGCCGAGCCGGGGCGGCCGTTCACCGCGAGCTACCGCCGGCGGCATCAGCTTCCCGGCACGTCAGGCGTACAGCGCGGACTCGAGCCCTTGCTCGCCGGCGAGCTCGTGCGGAAGCTGCAGGACGGGAGCTACGACGTCATGGAGCCGTTCCTCCGAGAGTGGATTCGCAGCTACGTGACGTAAGGGGCTCAGAGCCACTCGTTCCGACGTTCGCGCATCGCGGTAGCAGGTCAATGTCGACCTGTGCACGCAGGTCGCCGCCGCTCTATCCGCATAGGCTGCCGTCTGATGATCGATCTGCACTCGCACGTTCTGCCCGGCGTCGACGACGGCGCCGGCACGCTCGCAGAGAGCATCGGGATCCTCCGGGCGGCGGCCGAGGACGGGATCACCCGCATCGCCGCCACACCGCATGTGCGCGCCGACTATCCGACGTCGCCGAACACGATGGAACGAGGCGTCGACGAGCTGAATCGCGCTGCGCGCGAGGCCGGCGTTCCGATCGAGGTGCTGGCCGGGGGTGAGCTCGACATCGAGTACGCCGCCCGTCTCGACGACGCGACGCTCGCGCGGTTCGGGCTGGGCGGCAACGCGGCCGTTCTCCTGCTCGAATGTCCCTACTACGGTTGGCCGCTCGATCTGCGCGACGTCGTCTTCCGCCTCGCCACGCGAGGCTTCTCGGTGGTGCTCGGTCACCCGGAGCGCAATCCGGACGTCCAGGCGGATCCGGAGCTCCTGCGGCCGCTCGTCGACGCAGGCGTTCTGGTGCAGCTCACCGCGGCCTCCGTCGACGGGAGAGTCGGCTCGAGCGCCCGGCACGCGAGCCGCGCGCTGCTCGACGCCGGTCTCGCCCATCTGATCGCCAGCGACGCGCATGCGCCGCAGGTGCGTGCCGTGGGGATGTCCGCCGCCGCCGCGGCTGTGGGCGATGCGGCTCTGGCCCAGTGGTTGACGGAGGCTGTCCCGGCGGCCGTCGTCTCGGGATCGGAGGTCCCGGCGCGCCCGAAACGGCCGCAGCGGCGGCGCCTGGGTCTCCGCTGGCGTCCGTAGACCGGACATACAGTAAGGGTGGTATGACGCAATGCGTTCTCGTCGCCGATGACAGCCGCCCGTTCGCGGAGATGGTCCGGGCGACGCTCGAGGACGCCGGGTACGAGGTCGTGACCGCCTACTCCGGGCTCGCTGCGGTCGCCGCCGTGGAGAAGCAGGACGTGGACGCCGCCGTGCTCGACGTGTTGATGCCGGGGATGAGCGGCGACCTGGTTGCGTATCGGCTGCGCCAGGTCCATCCGGGGCTGCCGGTGCTGCTGATGACGGGCGCGGACAGCGCGTTCGCAGCCACCGCGGGCGTGCCCGTGCTGCGCAAGCCGTTCCCGCACGAGGAGCTGGTCGCGGCCGTACGCCGGCTCCTGGAGTAACGGCGCAGGAGGTCGAGCCCGCGCCCGTCCTCGTGCCGCCTTGGTATTTTCGGCACAAACGCGATATCGTCGCCGGCGAGGGCTTTGGTGCAGGCGAGCTTGCGACGCATTCGGGTGGGGCTGGTGGCATGCGCGGCGGCGACGGCGGGCGTGCTGACCGCGGCTGCGCTCGCGTCGGCGCCGCCCGCAAAGAAGTGCCGCCCCGGTTCCGCCGCGGCGGCGTGCCTGAAGGTCGGTCAGGCGTGCGCGGCGAAGAAGGGGGCCGCCTACCGGAAGGCAGGCTTCCACTGCGTCGCAGGACGCCTGCGGAAGCTCGCACCGAGCAAGACGACGACGGCGAGGCCTCCGGCCACGACGACGACCGCCGAGACCACGACGACGACGGAAGCGCCGAGCCTCCCGCCCGCCGGCCACTATGCGGGAACCACCGGCCAGGGCCATTCGATCGCGTTCGACGTGAGGGCCGACGGCAAGAACCTCACGAACATCGTCGGCGGCGCGGTCGACGAGACCTGCACCCCGTCGCGCACGTGGACGTTCCCGGGGTTCGAGACCGGCGGGTTCGACTATCCCGTCTCCTCCGCCGGCACCTTCCACCTCAACGGGGGGAGCCGCAACACGGACACAGGTATCTCCTCCTCGACGAAGATCACGATGTCCGCCAGCTGGGACGGGGGTCAGGCGCAGGGGACGTACGCGGTCACGTCGACCTTCACCGACCAGGGCACGTCGTACGCGTGCGCGGGCTCCGTCGCGTGGACGGCAGCCCTCTCCTGATCGGGCGAAGGGCGGTAGCCCTTCGTGATGAGGTATCCGCTATCATAGGGGTATGGCGGCATGGGCGCTGGTTCGGGAGGCACGGGCACAGTCGAAGCTGAGCCAGCGGGCACTCGCCGAGCGGGCGCAGGTCGCGCAGTCGGAGATCGCCCGGATCGAGAGCGGGCGACAAGAACCGAGCTTCCCGCGACTGGAGCAGCTCTTGCGCGCCGCCGGTTACGACCTGAAGATCGAGCTCGTCCCTCACGACGATCATGACGAGCAGTTGATCCGCCAGATGCTCGCGCTACCTGTTGAGGAGCGCTTCGACAGTCTGGAAGAGCAGAGCGAGTTCTTCGCCGGTGTCAAAGAGCTGCCTCGTGGCGCGCGGCGGTAGCGACTCCTCGGAGGGCTCGCTTCCTCGACGGATACCGCTTCGCCCGAGGCCGCTCCTGGAGGCGCTCGTGCGTCACAAGGTTCGCTTCATCATCCTCGGCGGTGTCGCCGAGCGAATGCTCGGTTCACCCCGCTCGACCGATGACTTCGACATCTGCCCGGCAACAAGCCGCGCCAACCTAGAGCGGCTGGCGGCGATGCTGAACGACGTCGAAGCACGCTGGGCGCCGCCGGGCATGGAGGAGACGGGGTTCGAGCCGGTCGAGCCCTGGAACGCCGCAAGCTTCACGTCGCAGACGAGTCTCACACTGCTCACCGCCTACGGGAGGCTCGATATTTGGCCCCGTCCCGACGGCACCACTGGTTACGACGACCTGATCAAGAAGGCGGTTGCTGTCGAGGTCGGCCGGCTGAAGGCGAAGGCGGTCCACCTCGAAGACAGCATGCGCATCAAGCGAACGATCGGCGGCCCCAAATATCTCGGCCACCTTCCCCTCCTGCGTGACGTGCAGCGTCAGCGGCGCGAGCAGGGCCTCGACTGATCAGCTTCGCTGAGCCGGTCAGCCTCTAGTTCGGCTGTGCGAGCTTCTCGATGAAGGCGCGCGCCGTCCGGATCGGCAGCGCGTCTGCGAGTTCGAGCAGGTGCCGGTCGCCGGAGACGAGCACGGCGCGCTCGCTCTCGGCCAGCGCGATCAGGTAGTCGTCGCCGGGATCGCTGGAGCGCCTTTCGGGCGCCGCCGGATCCGGAGCGAGGACGGCGTAGTGCCGCAGCAGCGAGACGAACTCGCTCGCGCTGCCTGGAGGGATGTGCGCGCGCAGCTTCGGGTAGGCGAGTGCGCGCGCGAGCTCGGCGAGCAGCGCCTCCGAGACGATGAGCTCGAAGTCGCCGGCGCGCCAGCGCGAGACGATCTGCGCAGGCGCATCGCGGGACGAGAGGAGGGCGGCGATGAGGATGTTCGGGTCGAGGACGGCGCGCACTCAGCGCCGGCGGCGTCGTGTCTGGTGTTCCGCGTCGACGAGCTCGCTTGTGCGCGCCGCCTTCGCTGCCGCCCCGGTGCCGATCCTCCTCACGACCCTCTACTTCACCTTCAGCCGCGGCTCGTGGATCGCTCTCGGAATCGGGCTCGTCGTCGCGCTCACGCTCGATCCGCACCGCGTCAGGTTGACGGCGACGGCTCTCACCGTTGGCGTGCCCGCGGGGCTGGGTGTGCTCGCCGCCTCGCGGTCCGTTCCCCTCACGCATCTGCAGTCGACCGTTGCCCGTGCGGCGCACGACGGCCATCGGCTCGCGCTTCTGTTGCTCGCGTTCGTCGTCGCGTGCGCGGCTCTTACCGCAGCTCTCGTTCTTCTACGCAGCGTCATGTCGATTCCACCCGTGGTCTCGCGCAGCTACCCGATCGCCTTGCTGGCCGCCGCCGCCGTCGCCGTCGCCGTCGTACTCGTCTACGTCGGCGGACCGAGCGCAGCCGCCAGGCGCGCCTGGGACTCGTTCGCCGCCGCCCCGCCGAAGACCCAGCTCGACCTGCGGAAGCGGCTGTTCAGCTTCTCGGGTACCGGCCGCGCCGATCTGTTCAGGGCTGCCTGGTACGACGCCCAGGGGCATCTGATCGTCGGATCGGGTGCAGGCTCGTATGAGGCGTACTGGCTGTCGCACCGCACCGTCGCGACGAAGGTGCGCGACGCGCACAGCCTGTATCTCGAGACGCTCGCAGAGGGCGGCATCGTGGGGCTCGCGCTCCTCCTCCTCGCGCTCGGCACGCCGCTCGTCGCAGCCGCGCGCGCGCGCAAGCGACGCGGCGTCGCGGCCGCGACAGGCGCGTACGTCGCCTACCTCGCCGGCGCCGCCGTCGACTGGGACTGGGAGATCACGTCGGTCACGCTCGCAGCGATCTTCGTCGGAGTGGCGCTGCTCGCGTCCGCTCGCTCCGACGACGAGCGCGAGACCTCGCCGGTGCTGCGGTACAGCGCGCTGGGTGTCGCGCTCGCGATCGGCGTCGTCGGCTTCGTCTTCCTCGTCGGGAACATGTTCCTCTCGCGCGCCTCGACGGCGGCCGCCGACGCAAAATGGGCGACCGCCGCACGCGATGCGCACCGTGCGTCGAGCTGGCTGCCGTGGTCGACGCAGCCGTGGGAGCAGCTCGGCGAGGCGGAGCTGGCCCAGGGGCACGTCGCCTCGGCGCAGGCGAGCTTCAGGACGGCGATCGAGAAGGACGACGGCGACTGGAACCTCTGGCTCGATCTGGCTCGCGCGTCCACCGGCAAGCCGCAGCTCGCAGCGCTCGCGCACGCGACGAAGCTCAACCCGCTGAGCCCGGAGATCGCCGCGTTCCGCTCCGATCTCGGGTCGCAGCTGGGGATCTCGATCACCGCGTCGGGAGCAAAGCCGTGAGACACGACCCGCTCGCCGATCCACAGCCGCTCATCCGGCGCGTCTACGCGTACGTCGCCTACCGCATCGGCGACGGCGTCGACGCGGAGGACGTCACGAGCGCAACCTTCGAGCGGGCGCTCCGCTACCGCTCGAGCTTCGACCCGCGGCGCGGCGACGCCGCCTCGTGGCTGATCGGGATCGCCCGCCGCTGCATCGCCGACGCAATGCAGCGCGCCGACGCGCCGGCCGGCGACCTCCCCGAGCTGCCGGTCGAGAGTCACGAGGAGCTCGCGCTCGAACGGCTCGACCTGCGTGCCGCGGTCGGCCGGCTCGACGAGCGCGACCGCGAGCTCCTCGCCCTGCGCTACGGCGCCGACCTCACCGCCCGCCAGATCGGGGAGCTGCTCGAGTTGAAGACGAACGCCGTCGAGGTCGCGCTTCACCGCGCTCTGGGCCGGCTCCGTGAGAGCCTCGAGCCGCCCGACCCCGAGCCGGGCCGTGCGACGGCGCCCGTAAGGGCCTGACCCGAGCTCGGCACGATTCAGATGGGCGGATCAGCCTCGTCGATCTCCTCGACGAGTTCGATTGCTGCGCGCGGCGTGAGCACGCGGCAGACGCGCGGGGGAAGATCGACAAGGTGCGCGTCGGCCGAGACGAGGGCGGCGGCGCCCACGCTCCGCGTCAGGGCGACCAGGTAGTCGTCCTCCGGGTCGGCAGTGACGGCCGGCGGATCGGGAATGTCGTCGAAGCCCAGCCCATGCTCCTCCAGGGCGGCGAAGAGGTTCTCGATCTCGTCGCTGCTCACGCTTCGGAACCGGTCGCGGGCAAGTACTACGCGGAGCTCGCCGAAGACGGCGGGAGACACGGCTCGTCAATACATGTCCGTAGTGGCCGGCGTAGTGCTTGTCTGATAGCATCGACGGTATGAGCACGCCGGTACAGACGCGCCTGGAGGACGCCGAGCTCGCGCGTCTGGATGCGGCGATCGCGCGCGGCCGCTTCTCCAGCCGTAGCGAGGCGCTCCGCGCCGCGCTCGCGCTGGCGCTCGACGCCGAGCGCGAACGGGAGATCGTCGCCGCCTACGAGCGCGGCTACGGCGAGCACCCGCAGGAGGAGTGGACCGGTGAGCTGGGGCTGTCCCTCCTGGCCGCTGCGGCAGCCGCCGAGGAGCGCGGCGGGAAGCCGTTCTGAACCGCGGGGCCGTCTACGACGTCGAACTGCCCGCCGGGCCGCACCCGGTCGTGATCGTCACGCGCGACACGGCGATTCCCGTCCTGAACCAGATCGTCGTCGCGCTCGTGACCGGCACGGTGCGAGGACTGCCCACCGAAGTGCCGCTTGGGTCGGAGCACGGACTCGCCCGCGAGAGCGTCGTCAACTGCGACAACCTCTTCACGATCCCCAAGCAGGCGCTCGGCCGCCGGCGCGGCACGCTCGGGCCGGCGGAGACCGCACGCCTCGACGAGGCGCTGCGGATCGCGCTCGGCCTGTAAGGGTCCGGCCCCCTCCGCCGGTACAGCGGAGTACAACCATCGATTCGACGTCAGAGAGGGCGGCATCTCATGACTGGATTTTTCAAGCGGGGCGACAGGCTCGAGGGTGGGCTTCGCGCTGCGCGTCCGCGGCCGAGCGACGAGCTCGTCAGCCGCATCGAGGGGCGCGTCCGCTCCGAACGGCCGGCGCGCGTGCGCAGCTCGTTTCGCGTCGCCGTGCCGGTGGCGCTCACCGCTGTGCTGATCGGCGCGCTCGCCGCGGTCGGCGGCGTCGGCTACGCGGCTACGAGCGTCGGGCATGCGGTCACGGCGGTCGCGCACGTCTTCTCACCCGCCAAGACACACGCCACGCTGACCATCGCCGGCGCAACCGCGGGCGGCGACCAGTACAAGCCTGGCTTCGGCTTCGGCGACGCGAACCACAACCACGACGGGCCTCCCGGTCTGAAGAAGAAGGGTGGAGAGTTCGCGCCGCCGCTGACGCCCAAGATCGAGGGCAAGGCGGCGATCATCTCGACGAGCTTCACGATCGACGAGCAGGCGCACCTCTTCATCTCGGTGATCGACAACGCGACCGGCAAGAAGCTGCTGATCACGCAGACCAAGTCGAAGCTCGGCAGCAAGCTGAAGGGCGTCCAGGCGAAGACCCTCAACTACCTCGCCCTCGTGCCGCGCACGATTCCGATCAAGCTCGCGGTGCCGCTCAACCTGCTGGTGCCCGGCCACACGTACTCGATCAAGATCATCGCGCGCGACCCGCAGGGCAACAAGAAGAACCTGCTCATTCCGTTCAACGGCTAACGCCGCCGGACGGACCGATGCTCACGACGGCCGGGCCCAGTGCCCGGCCGTCGCCTGTAAGGGTCTGGTCTCTTCCCCCCGTACTCGGAGTACAAGTAGCGATCCGACGTCCAGGGGGTTGATGTCATGACGGGGTTCTTCAAGCGGGGCGACAAGCTCGAGGGCGAGCTTCGCGCTGCACGTCCGCGGCCGAGCGACGAGCTCGTGAGCCGCATTGAGGGGCGCGTCCGCTCCGAGCGGCCGGCGCTCGCACACCGCAACTCGTTCCGCGTCGCCGTGCCGGTGGCGCTCACCGCCGTGATGATCGGGGCGCTCGCCGCGGTCGGCGGCGTCGGCTACGCGGCCACGAGCGTCGAGCACGCCGTCAAGGCCGTCTCGCACGTGTTCGTGCCGTCGAGGGCGCAAGGGGTCGTCGTCGTCGAGGGTCTCACCTCGGGCCACGACCAGTACAAGCCGGGCTACGGCTACGGCGACCGGCACCACAACCATACGGGTCCGCCCCGCTGTCGGAGGAAGGGTGGAGAATTTGCGCCGCCGCTCACGCCGCAGATCTCGGGCCACACGGCGACCGTCTCGACGAGCTTCACGATCGACGAGCAGGCGCACCTCTTCATCTCGGTCATCGACAAGGCGACCGGCAAGAAGCTGTCGATCACGCAGACCCAGTCGAAGGTCGGCAGCACGCTGAAGGGGGTCCCGGCGAAGACCGTGAACTACCTCGTCCTCGTGCCGCGCACGATCCCGATCAAGCTCGCGGTGCCGGCGAACCTCCTGGTGCCCGGTCACAAGTACTCGATCCGCGTCATCGCGCAAGACCCGCAGGGCAACAAGACGAACCTGCAGATCCCGTTCAACGCCTAACACCGCAGGACGGATCGATGCTCACGACGGCCGGGCCCAGCGCCCGGCCGTCGGCGTTCTAGCCGCCGTACGTGCTAGCCGCCGGATGCGAGCAAGGCGCCGTGGCGCTCGTGCTGGAGGCGATAGCCGACGTCGGTGAGCACGCGGCCCTCGAACGGCTGCCACGACCCGCCCGGCTTCGTCGCGACCCGCACCTGGCCGAAGCGGAATGCATACGTGTTGCACGTGCCCGAGATGTCGCCGTTCCAGCTCTCCGCCGTCGCCATCGGCCGCCACGCGCCGTGGCTGCCCGGCAGGTAGATCGCTTGCGTCATCGCCGTCCCGTTCACCCAGACGCGCCACGAGCCCTGGTGCCCGCGCGACTCGAGCACGGCGATGGTGTACGCGTGCCCGAGCGGGAGGTGGCCCTTCAGCATCACGTAGCGCGGCGCCTGATTCGGCCGTGCGACCTCGTAGTACAGCGCGGGATCCTCGCCGGGCTTCGCGCTGATACCGGCCTGCAGCCACTCGCTCGTCGAGTTCGGGCCGAGACCCGAGCCGCCGACGCCGACCCAGGCGGCGACGTGGCCCTTCACAACGGACGGCTGCCGTACCGCGGTGATCTGCGCCCCCACCCCGTACCGGGCCGCGATGCTCGAGACACCCGCGTAGGAGTAGCTGTCGACACCGCAGCCTGCCGTCGCCGCCCGCGAGGGAAGCGCGGCCGCGCATGCGGCTGCCAGGGTGGCTGTTGCCACCGCGATGAAGCGGATGGATCGCATCGGGTGAGGGGTGTTGCGTGCGCCGCGGTGTCGGGCGCATGTGAGTCATCGTCAGACCATGCCGACGAGGCATCCCTCGTTGGGGCGATCAAGGCCAGATTTCGGGCTATTGCCCAGCTCTCACGAGGTTTTCGGGACGCGGACGTACCGCTCTCGCATCCAGTGTCAGACGCGGCCCGTTGCGAGCAGCGCGTCCCGTTGCCGGAGCAGGTGATAGCCGGGAGCCGACAGCACGCTGCCGCCCGTCATCGGCTGCCA
Organism: Gaiellaceae bacterium; assembly: GCA_036564885.1. GTDB lineage: Bacteria > Actinomycetota > Thermoleophilia > Gaiellales > Gaiellaceae > Palsa-739. The sequence continues at coordinate 9,225 of DATCOE010000036.1, forward strand.
CGCGCCGCCGGGCTTCGTCGCGACGCGGACCTGCCCGAACCGGAACGCATAGCGGTTGTACGTGCCGGCGCTGTCGCCGTTCCAGCTCTCCGCCGTCGCCGTCGGACGCCACGCTCCGTGGCTTCCGGGCAGGAAGATCCGGTCCGTCACGGCCGTTCCGTTCACCCACACCTGCCACGAGCCCGGGTGCGCCTGCGTCTCGAGGACGGCGACGTCGAACGTCTTCCCGATCGGAACGTGGCCCTTCAGCATCACGTACCGCGGCGCCTGGTTCGGCTGGGCCACCTCGTAGTACAGGGACGGTCCCTGGCCCTCGGTGGCGCTGATGCCGACCTGGAGCCATTCGTCCGTCGAGTTCGGGCCCATCCCGGCTCCCCCGACCCCGACCCAGCCCGCGACATGCCCCTTCCTCACGCTCGGCGGCCGCACGGCCGCGAGCCGGGCACCGACGCCGAACCCCGCCGTCGAGCCCAGCACACCCGCGTACGAGTAGCTGCTCGCTCCGCAGCCGGCCGTCCCCCAAACGTCGGTCGGCGGCTCCCGGAAACGGGTGCTTCGACTACGCGTATGGACGTGATGGGGCCCGATAGCGCCGTCGTTCTCCGCGCCTCGAGCAGGCGATCGACCCGGAGCTCACGCGCCCGGCGCGTGTGCTCGGGCACGTCGTTCGCGGTTACGCGAGCGGGATGTCCATCTGCGCGAGGTCGCCGCCTTTGGCGAGCAGCGGCAACTCGGCCGCACACGCCGTCGCGTAGGCGAGGCAGTCGTCGAATCGGGCGAGCAGGCGCCGCGCCTTGCGCTCGCTGAGCGCCTGACGGACGAGAGTCGTCAGCGGTGCCCGGTGGCTGCGCTCGACGAGCGGCCGTCTTGAATGGTGACGATCACGACGCGGTCCTCCTCCGCCAGGTACTCGTAGACGATCACCATCCATCTCCACGGACCGAGCAGGTAGCGGAAGCCGTCCCAGCCGCCATCCTCGAGCAGCGTGCCGAGTTGCGGAAAGCGGGCGAGCGACCGGATCGATCTTCTGACGCGCTTTGGAGTGTCAAGTGGGAGGCGATGCGTGATCGTCAGGCGGGCGAGGTCTTCTGCGGCCGCCACGGTGGCCTCGACGCGTGCCACGCGTCAGAGATCTTCGAGCGGAATCGTCTCGCCGCGGCGCGCCTGCTCCCGTCCGAGTTGTGCCCGCTCGAGGGCGCCGGGGATCCCGTTCAGCAGCTCGACCATCCCGCGGGCGTCGACGTCGGCCTCGTCGATCGCACGCGCGAGCAACGAGCGGGCGAGCGTCCCTTCCTGCACGTAGGACTGCTCTGCCATGCGGCTGAGCTTTGCGGCATGCTCCGGGTCGAGCGTCACGTTGAACCGGTTCGGCGGTCCGTTGGCCACCGGGACAGGATAGCACGGCACGTCACGAGACGTGTATGGCTTGACGCCGCGTCGCCACCCGTGCCGCGACGGCTACGCTCGCGGACGAGATGGAGCCCAGCCACGATGCGATTCTCGGCGCGCTTGCCAACGTCATCGACCCGGAGCTGCAGCGCCCCGTCACCGAGCTCGACATGGTCCGCGACGTCTCGAGCGCCGACGGGATCGTCTCGCTGACGATCGTGCTCACGATCGCCGGGTGCCCGTTGCGCGAGTCGTTTCAGCAGCAGGTCGACAAGGCGCTCGCCACCGTTCCCGGCGTCCGCGGCTTCGAGCTCTCGTTCGGCGTCATGACGCCGGAGGAGCGCCAGGCGCTCACCACCAAGCTGCGCGGCGGTGCACCCGAGCGCGACAACGTGATCCGGCTGCCGCGCGACTGCCGCGTGATCGCCGTCGCGAGCGGCAAGGGCGGCGTCGGCAAGTCGTCGCTCAGCGCGAACCTCGCGGTCGCGTTCTCGCAGGCGGGAAAGCGCGTCGGCATCCTCGACGCCGACATCTACGGTCACTCGATCCCGCACATCCTCGGCATCCACCAGAAGCCGGTCGCGGTCGACGCGATGATCGTGCCGCCGGTGAAGGACGGGCTGAAGCTGATGTCGATCGGGTTCTTCCTCGACGACAACGAGCCGGTGATGTGGCGCGGGCCGATGCTGCACAAGGCGCTCGAGCAGTTCCTCACCGACGTGCACTGGGGCGAGCTCGACCTGCTCGTCGTCGACATGCCGCCGGGCACCGGCGACGTCTCGATCTCGCTCGGCCAGCTCCTGCCGCGCGCAGAGGTTGTCGTCGTCACAACGCCGCAGAAGCTCGCGCAGGACGTCGCGTCCCGCGCGGCGAGCATGGCCCGCAAGACGAACATGCGCCTGCTCGGCGTGATCGAGAACATGACAGGCGAGGTCTTCGGCACCGGCGGCGGCGAATCGCTCGCGGCCCAGCTCGACGTCCCGCTGCTCGGCCAGGTCCGGCTCGACCCGCTGCTGCGCGAGCAGGGAGACCTCGGCGTGCCGATCGTCGCATCGCATCCCGACTCGGAGACCGCGCAGACGATCGTCGCGATCGCAGAGACGATCATCGCCGCCCACCGTGAGGTCGGCAGCATCGTCAAGTCGCTTCCGCTCGTCAGCTGATGGCCGACAATCTCGCCGCGGTTCGAGAGGTCTACGAGCTCGCCCGCCGCGCCGACCACGCCGAGCTGCGCCGGCGCCTGCACGACGACATCACGTGGCACCCCGCTCGCGAGGGTGCGTGGAAGCCGTGTGAGAACGCCGAGGAAGTCGTGCGCACGCTCCTTTGGCGCGCAGATGCGAACCGGCTGCGGCCCGGCGAGATGATCGACGTGGGCGACCGCGTGCTCGTGCAGATGCGTGGCAGGCGGCTCGAACGGCTCGGCGCCAAGGGCCTCGTCCCGCGGCTCTTCCAGGTGATCGTCGTGCGCGAAGGAAAGGTCGCAAGCATCCGCGACTATCCGCGCCGCGAGGACGCGCTCGTGGCCGCCAGCCTGAAGTCTAGAGATGGTTGATGCCACGACAGTGCACGCCTGGATGGTGGCTCATGCGCGGCGCCGTGCGGCCGGCCCAGCCTTGACAAGGCAACCAGCCTTGCCTTCGGCTGGCCCGTCCACACGGCTTGGCCTGAGCCATCCCCAGACGCACCCCGCCATGGCACCAACCATCTAGTCCCATGGCCGCCGCCGCGTTCTTCGACCTCGACCGGACGCTGCTGCGGCGCTCCTCGTCGCTCGCGCTCGCGGGGACGTTCCACCAGCGCGGCTTGATCTCGCGCAGCCAGCTCGCCAAGGCGGCGGCGTGGCAGATGCTGTTCGTCCTGCGCGGTGCGAGCCACGAGGCCGTGCGCCGCGCCGCCGAGGACGGGCTCGTACTCCTGCGCGGCTTCAAGCCGGAGGACATGCGCGACCTCGTCGCGTCCGCGATGGAGCCGGTGCTGCGGCCGCTCGTCTACGCGGAGCCGCTGCGTCTCGTCGAGCATCACCGCGAGCGTGGCGAGCCCGTGTTCATCGTCTCCGCGGCGCTGCAGGAGATCGTCGAGGGGATGGCGGAAGAGCTCGGTTTCGACGGCGCGCTCGGCACGATCTGCGAGGTGCGCGACGGCGTGTACACCGGCCACGCCGTGCGCGCGCTCCACGCGGAGAACAAGGCGAGCTGCCTTCGCGAGCTCGCCGAGCAGCGCGGCTTCGATCTCGCCGAGTGCACCGCCTACTCCGACAGTCACACCGACCTGCCGTTCCTCGAGGCCGTCGGCCACCCCGTCGTGGTCAACCCGGACCGTGAGCTGCGGCGCATCGCGGGCGAGCGCGGCTGGCCGATTCTCGAGTTCGGCGCGCAGGCGTACCCGCACGCGCGCCGACGCGTGCCACCGCTGCTCTGGGCCGCCTCCGGGCTCTTCGGCGCCGGATTCGTCGCGAGCAGACGGCGCCGTGGGGCCTGAGGAGGCGCTCGCCCGGCTGCGGGCGCTCGGGTTCGCCGAGGACGACGCGCAGCGGCTGTTCGCGCACTTCTCCGACG
>DATCOE010000037.1:0-3737 GCA_036564885.1 Gaiellaceae bacterium
AAGCCGGCCCTCTATCTGCCCAAGGGTATCTCGCACATCCGCGTGTTCCTCTCGGTCAACCAGGCCGGCAACGGACTGCTCTCCGCGCAGAGCGGCACCCAGACGGTCAACCGCGTGAAGTGAGCGCGCGTTCGTGTATCGAGGCGCGCCGGAGCGCGCGGGGCCAACGCCCTGCGCGCTCCGGCGTATTGCGCTAGGACGCGCGCGCCTCGGCGTAGCGCCGCTCGACCTCGGCCCAGTTGACGACGTTCCACCAGGCCTCGAGGTACGCGGGACGCTTGTTCTGGTACTTCAGGTAGTACGCGTGCTCCCACACGTCGATGCCGAGCAGCGGCACGTCGCCCTGGGAGATCGGCGAGTCCTGGTTGGCGGTCGAGTACACCGCGAGGGCGGTGCCGTCCCAGACGAGCCACGACCAGCCGGAGCCGAACCGCTTCACGCCGCCCTCGTTGACGGCCGCCTTCAGCTTGTCGAGCCCGCCGAAGGTCTTGTCGATCGCGCGGGCGAGGTCGCCGCCGGGCTCGCCGCCGCCGTCCGGGCCCATGATCTGCCAGAACAGGGAGTGGTTCGCGTGGCCCCCGGCGTTGTTGCGCACCGGGCCCTGCTTGTCCGAGGGCAGCGTGTCGAGGATGGTGAGCACGTGTTCGACGGAGCTCGAGGCGTGCTCCGTCCCCTCCAGCGCGGCATTCGCGTTGTCGACATAGGCCTTGTGGTGGAGATCGTGGTGGATCCGCATCGTCTCCGCATCGATGTGCGGCTCGAGAGCGTCGTACGGGTAGGGCAGATCGGGCAACTGGAAGGGCATGTGGGGCTCCTTTTCGCTCGGCGTCATTCGCCTGAGGGTGAGGATATGCTCCGCCCGCCCACCTACGCCGAGAGATGAAGGAGAGCCGGATGTCGACGCTTGCGTTCAAGTTCGAGGAGATCAAGCCGCGGGAGCTGCGTTCCGAGGTCTACGAGCTGGACGGGATCTCCCGTGCGTCGGTCGAGGCTCACTACAAGCTCTACCAGGGCTACGTGAGCAAGCGGAACGAGATCCTCGGCAAGCTCGCGAACGTCGATCTCGGCGCTGCAAACCAGGTCTACTCGGAGTTCCGCGCGCTCAAGGTCGACCTCACCTTCGCGATCGGCGGGATCAAGAACCACGAGCTCTACTTCGCGCATCTCGGCGGTGGCGGCGGCGATCCGACCGGCGCGTTCGGCGCCCTCGTGGAGCGCGATTTCGGCTCGGTCGAGGCCTGGCGCGCCGACCTGAAGGCGACGGGCATGGCCGGACGCGGCTGGGCGTGGACGGCGTACGACTGGGACGAGGGCCGCCTCTACAACTACATCGGCGACGCGCAGAACACGTTCCCGGTCTGGAATGCGACGCCGCTCGTCGCGCTCGACGTGTACGAGCACGCGTACTTCCTGGACTACCAGACGGATCGCGCCTCGTACATCGACGCGTTCTTCGACAACCTCGACTGGGACGTCGTGGACGGATGGGTCGAGCAGTACGCGATCGTGACGAGCTGAACTTCCGGCTGCTGCGCGACTGATGCTCACCGCGATTCTCACTGTGGTCGGTTATCTCTCGGGTTCGATGCCGTGGGGCTACTGGCTCGTGCGCATCTTCCGGGGCGAGGACATCCGCACGCAGGGCAGCGGCAACATCGGGGCGACGAACGTGTGGCGCGTGCACGGCCGGCGGCTCGGCATCCCCGCGGTGCTGCTCGACACGCTGAAGGGATTCGTGCCGGCGCTCCTCGCGACGCAGCTCGTCGGCCACGGCTCGGGTGTGCTCGCCGGCGCGGCGGCGATGCTCGGTCACTACCGGCCGATCTTCCTCCGGTTCCGCAAGGGCGGGAAGATGGTCGCGACGGCAGGCGGCGCGTTTCTCGGCGTCGCGCCGATCGTCGGCGTCGTCGCGGCGGCCGTCTGGATCCTGCTTTTCCTCGTGACGCGCTACGCGTCGGTGGCGTCGATGGTCGCGGCGCTCTCGCTCGGGCTCTGGGCGTGGCTCCTCGGCTACCCGTGGCCCGTGATCGTCTTCGGCGCCTTCGCTGGGGTCGGCGTGTTGCTGCTGCACCGCGCCAACCTCGGCCGGCTGTGGCGCGGCGAGGAGAGCCGCGCCTGCCTGAAGCGGCGGCGGAAGCGCCTCCCTAGCCCCTCAGCCAGTCTTTGAGCTCGGTGTGCCTCAGCGGGCCGTGGCCGGCGCCCGCCAGCTCGCCGCGCAGCTCGCCGATCGTGCCGTAGCGTTCTGCGACGACCTCATGCGCGTGGATCGTCTCGAAGTTCACCTGGCGTGAGAGCACGAAGTCGCCGTCGTCGAGCTCGGGCAGCTCGTCGAGGACGCTCTTCAGGGCGACGCGCACGGAGTCCTCGACGAAGCGCGGTTGCAAGTGAGCGTGCTCGACGACGAACAGCTCGTCCGGCCGCTTCAGCAGCTCGTAGATCGGTGAGCTCATCGACGACTCGACGAGCTCGACGAGCCGCTCGGCGTCGACGCGCTTCGTCGTGCCGACGAACAGCGTTCCCTGGCCGCGCTGGTTATGCGTCGCGATCGGGACGAGCTCGAGGATCCGCTCGACGTCGCCCGCGTCGAAGCCTGCTTCGAGCAGGCGCTCGGACGCACGGCCGCGCACGAGGCCTTGCGCGCAGGGGCAGGCGTTGATGCCGACCGCCTCGACGCCGACGACGCGGCGCGCGCCGTGGCGCGACGCCGCGGCGATGCCGATGAGCGAGACCATCTCCTGCGTCGCGAGCTTCGTCACCGGCGTCCGGCGCTCGTACGGGTAGCGCGCGGTGATGTGCACCTCGGCGAGCAGCGCGTCCTGGCGCTCGACGATGTGGTGCGCGACGTGCTCCGCGAGATCCTCGATGAGGAACGCGTCATCGTCGACGACGCCTTCGATCGCCTCCTCGAAGAGCTCCGGGAAGCGCGACATGTGGACGCCCTTCTGCGACGGGTCGAGGTCGACCGTGCAGTCGATCGTCGCCAGGATCAGCTTCTCGCGCGCGCCGCGGCCGATACGGACGGCCTTCTGGACGCCCGTGACGCCGGCACGCGACAGGCCGAGCGGCACCTCTGGGGCCGAGGCCTGGAGGTCGTCCAGCAGCTGGCGTGCGGAATCGCTCATCCGGGTACTGTCCGGCACGGTAGCCGATGCGCAACGACACCTCCTTCGCCCGACTCGTCTCGCTCGCGTGCCACGACGTGCGCACGCCGCTTGCCACCGTGCACGGCTTCGCGAAGACTCTCACCCGGACGGTAGAGCTCCAGTCGCCTGCCGACCGCTACGTCGAGATGATCGAGGCGGCGTCCTCGCAGATGGCAGAGCTGCTCGACGAGCTCTCTCTCGTCGCACGGATCGAAGCGGGCAGGTACGACCCCGGCCTGCGCGAGACGGACACGCTCGCGCTCGCGCAGGCAGCGGCGGAGCGTCTCGGCGAGGAGCGCGTCCGCATCTCCGGCGAGGGAGCGACGATCACGACCGACGTCGAAGGGATCGACCGGGGCGTCTCGGCGCTCGTGCAGGCAGCGCTTCGCCACGGCGGGTTGGACGTGGTCGAGGTCGTCGTGCGCGGCACCGTGATCGAGGTCTCGCCGATCACCGACTCGTCGGGCCCCGTCGTGCTGGGTCAGGAGCTGCGCGACCTCGGGGCGGCGGTCGCCGTCCGGCTGATCGAGTTCCTCGGCGGCGCCGTCGAGGTCGAGGACGGCACGCTGACGATCGCGTTAGCCGGCTAGCGCC
>DATCOE010000038.1:0-14812 GCA_036564885.1 Gaiellaceae bacterium
GCGTGCTCCGGATCGACGGCGTCCATGTCGAGGCTGACGTGAACGAAGTTGGGCCCCGACGCATGGGCGAGTGCCTCGCGCATGCACGACTCGATGCCGACGCGATCGATCTCGCTCATGGTGAACACCTTCGCGTCGAGCCGGCCGAGCAGCTCGCGTTCGTCCTTGTCCAGCGACCGGACGCCGACGAGCGAGACGCGCCCCGCCTCCACCGCGGGCAGCGTCCACCCCTCGTGCTCGAACGCAGGCCCGCCGAGGCCGAGCGCCGCGGCGAGCACCATCCCGTGCACGTTCCCGGTCGGCGACGACTCCGGTGTGTTCAGATCGCCGTGCGCGTCGATCCAGACGACGCCGCCGGGACCGTGCACCGACGCCATGCCGACGAGCGTGCCGAGCGCAATCGAGTGGTCGCCGCCGAGCACGAGCGGCGTCGCGCCCTTGCGACGAGCGCCGGCGACGAGCGTCGCGACGCGATCGCACAGCTCGAGGATCTGCGTCAGGAAGCGCGCGCGGTCGTCGCCCATCGCCGTCGCCTCGGGAATCGGCGCGTGCACGTTGCCGATGTCCTCGATCGCAATGCCGAGCTTCTCGCTCAGATGCTGCTCGAGCTCGGCGTAGCGGATCGCCGACGGCCCCATGTCGACGCCGCGTCGCAGTTGCCCCAGATCGAGCGGTGCGCCGATCACGACGACCTCCCGAACGGGTGGTTGCATGCTCACGGCCACAAGGCTAACGTCAAGCCCTTGATGGGCATCGAGGAGGGAGGTGCCGCAGCACCGGTGCGCGTACTGCTCGCGGACGACGACGCGGGCTTCCTCGAATCGCTCCAGCCGCTGATCGAGCACCAGCCAGAGCTGACGGTGATCGGCCGGGCGGCGAACGGCCTCGCCGCGATCGTGCTCGCCGACGTGCTCGGGCCCGACGCGATCGTGATCGACCTGCACATGCCGCTCGTCGACGGCGTGACCGCCGTGGCGCGCCTGCGAAAGGACCATCCGAGCGTCTGCCTGATCGCCCTGACCGGCGATCCGGCACCCGAGCTGCACCAGGCGGTGAGCGAAGCGGGGGCGGACGCCGTCCTGCTCAAGGGCGACCTCGTCGACGCGCTCATCGACCGGCTCACCGCGGTGCGGGCAGGCGCACACACCTGAGTTCTGCCGCAACGCTACGATGGGCGCCGCGTTACCGTAGGTGTGGGGCGAGGTAGCTCAGCTGGTAGAGCACTCGGCTGAAAACCGGGGTGTCGCCGGTTCGAGTCCGGCCCTCGCCATAGCGCTTCGCTGCGCTCGCTTCACGGGGGAAACCAGTTTCCCCCGTGGGCCCCCTTCTTTGGTGCTGTCGGCGAGCGACTCACTGCTGCGCGGAACAAGTTCCGCTCCGCGACGAGGAGAGCGGCGACAGTTGTCGCAAATTGCGGGCTTCTGGGTCGTTCGGCCTCTGGGATCCGTCTGCTGCGCACTTTAGGTTCGACTTGCGTTCCACGGTCGAACATTCGAAGGGGAGGGCAACCTATGAGCACGACGGCCGCCACGTTGCGGGACGGCGTCCTGGAGCGGCGTTTCCGCTTCTCCGAGCACGGAACCACGCTCGCGCGCGACACGATGGCCGGCGTCACGACGTTCGTCGTGATGTCGTACATCATCTTTCTGAACCCGATCATCCTCACGAGCGTCAAGCCGAAGGTCGGCTCGCCGCTGCCGTTCGAGGGGGTCGTCACGGCGACGTGCGTCGTCGCAGCGGTGATGACGATCCTGATGGGGCTCTACACGAACAAGGCCTACGCGCTCGCGCCGGGTCTTGGGATCAACGCGATCGTCGCGTTCCAGCTCGTCGGGCAGCAGGGGCTCTCGTTCCCCTCGGCGATGGGCCTGATCGTCTGCGAGGGCATCGTCGTGACGGTGCTCGTGCTCACAGGGGCGCGCGAGGCGATCATGCGGGCGATCCCGCTCGAGCTGAAGAAGGCGATCGCCATCGGCATCGGCCTGTTCATCGCCTTCATCGGGCTCTACAACTCCGGGATCGTCGTCCCGGCGGTGGGCGAACCGGTGACGCTCGGGCGGTTCACGACCTGGCCGATCTTCGTCACGTTCGTCGGGATCATCGTCACCCTCCTGCTACGGGCACGCGGCTTCAAGGGCGACCTGCTCGTGGGGATCATCGGCACGACCGTGGTCGCGACGATCGTCAACTCGGCGACGAGCCACAAGGCGTTCGGCACCAGTACGGCCACGTGGCCCGGCTGGCACCACATCGCCGGCTGGGGGAACTGGTCGCTGTTCGGCAACTTCGACTTCCACGCGTTCTCGAAGCTCGGCGTGGTGTCGGCGATCGTCTGGGTGTTCGCCCTCTTCCTGTCGGATTTCTTCGACACGATGGGGACGCTCGTCGGGGTCGGCAAGCCGGCCGGCTATCTGAACGAGAAGGGCGAGATGCCGGAGATCGGCAAGCCGCTGCTCATCGACTCGCTCGCCGCGATGGCGGGCGGGGCGTCGTCGGCGTCGTCGGCTACGACGTACATCGAGTCGGCCGCCGGCGTTGCCGCAGGCGGCCGGACGGGCTGGGTGGCCGTCATCGCCGGGGCGCTGTTCCTGCCGTTCCTGTTCTTCGCACCGCTGATCGGGATGGTGCCGGCGCAGGCCACAGCCGCCGCGCTCATCATCGTCGGCTACCTGATGGTCAGTGCGCTGACCGAGGGCGAGGGAGAGGCTGAGGTCGAGGAGGGCATCGCCGTCCGCGGTAGGGCCAAGCTCGCGGGCATCGACTTCCACGATCTCGCCATCGGCCTGCCGGCGGCGCTCGTGATCATGCTCATGCCGTTCAGCTTCTCGATCACGAATGGCATCGGCTTCGGCTTCATCGCGTACGTCCTGATCCGCCTGGCGCAGGGCCGCACCCGCGACGTGCACCCGCTGATGTGGGTCGTGTCCGGCGCGTTCACCCTGTACTTCCTGGTACCGCTGCTCCAGGACCACCTGAGCTGGATCTAGCCAGAACGCAATGAGCCCCCAGGTGCGCCTTGCGGCGCGCTTGGGGGCTCTCGGGCGTCCGGACCGGTCTGACCGTGTCGCGAACTGCCTGTGGCTGGAACGGTACCGCTTCCGCCCGTCCGTGTCGACTCAGGGCGTGTCGACCTCGAGGAGCAGGTCGCTGCCCTCTTCGACGCCCAGGAGCGTCGCCGCGCTGCCCTGGGCGACCGCCACCGCGAGGTTGCGGTAGCTGTCCTCGTAGACGAGCAGGTCGCCGGGCCGCGCGTCGCTGAACGTCCTCGCCGCGACGGCGAAGTAGCGGTCGCCGCGGCTCGTGATTTCGACCTGCATGCCCGGGACGATCCCCGCCTGGTCGAGATGCTCGCGCGTGAGGTTGAGCGCGACGTTCCCGAAGCGGTCGACGCCCAGCACCGTCGCCCGGATGCGCGCCTGCCCCACCTCGGGCTGGGGCAGCTCGAGCCGCACGAGCTCCTCCGGGTCGATCGGCGGGCCGAGCTCCGCGAGCGAGACGCCGAGCGCGAGATGCGCCGCCGCCGGCGAGAACAGGTCGCGCCCGTGGAAGGTGCGCGACACGGACTCGAGGGCGTAGGCGGGGCTCGCGAGCTCGTGCGCCTCGACGACGCCGCCGAAGCGGTCGGCCGCCGGCAGCAGCAGGCCGTTGTCGGGGCCGACGTAGAGCCGCCCTTCCCCGTCGCGCAGAGCGAGCGGCCGCCGCCCGCCGCCGACGCCCGGGTCGACGACCGCCAGGTGCACGCCTGCCGGCATGTACGGAAGCGAGTTGGCGAGCGTGAGCGCGCCCTGGAGGATCCTGCCCGGGCGAATGCCGTGCGTCAGATCGATGATCTGGACGTCCGGCGCGATGCGCTTGATCACCCCGTGGCACGTCCCGACGAAGTCGTCCTGCAGGCCGAAGTCGGTGAGGAAGGTGATGAACATCAGAGGGAACGTACGACATCGAGCAGACCTTCGACGTCGTGTGACTCCGCGACGCCGGCGACGTCGAGCCCGAGCTCGTGCGCCGCTGCGGCGGTCTGGGGGCCGATCGCGACCACCGGCATGCGGGCGCCCGTCGCAGCGAAGGCGCGCGCAGCCGACGCGGAGGCGAGCAGCGCGAGGTCGCCGTCGGGCGGCGTCTCCGGACGCAGCTCGACGGTGCGGTAGAGCGGGACGAGGTCGGCGCCGCGCTCCTCGACGAGCAGCCGGCGCGCGCCCTCCGCCGCTGCGAGCAGCACGCGCCCCGGCGGGAGCTCGGCGAGCAGCCCTTCCTGCGTCGCGACCGCCGGAACCAGGTCGACGCGAAGCCCGAGCAAGCGCAGGGCGTCCGCCGTGCCGGAGCCGATCGCGGCCAGGTGCGCCGGCGTGCCGGTCAGGCGGCGCGCGAGCTCGGCGGCGCCGTTCGGACTCGTCACGACGACCCAGTCGTAGCCCTCCGGGTCGATCGGGTCGCCGGCGAGAGGCTCGATGCGGATCAGCGGGCAGCGCACGACCTCGTGGCCGAGCGCCTCGAGCCGGGCGGCGAGCGGCTCGGCCTGCGCGGCGGCGCGGGTGACGACGATCCTCACCGCTGCGAGAGCCGGACGAGCTCGAGACCGAGCGCGACGGGGTCGTCGCCGCTGCGACGCTCGATCCACGAACCGTCCTCGGCTGCGATGAGCGCGACCAGCGTCGTCCCGTCGTGGTATGCGGCCACGGGCGCGAGACAGCCGCCGCCGACGGTCGCCACGGTCGCGCGCTCGGCCTCGACGCGGCGGCGCGTCTCGCCGTGGTCGGCGGCCGCGACGAGATGCGTCTCGCCGGCGCGCACCTGCAGCGCGAGCGCACCCTGGGCCGCCTCCGGCAAGAGCTCGTCCGGGTCGAAGCGGTGGCCGATCTCGGCGGCGAGGCCGAGGCGGTCGAGGCCGCACGCGGCGAGCACGACCGCGTCGAGGCCGCGCTCGCCGCGCTTGCGCAGGCGCGTGTCGATGTTTCCGCGCAGCGGCTCGATCGAAAGCGTCGGCTCGAGCGCGAGCAGTTGCGCACGTCGTCTTGCGGACGCGGTTCCGACGCGCATGCCCGGCCGGATCTCGGTCGCGCCGCAGAGCGCGTCGCGCGGATCGTCGCGCTCGAGGTATGCGCCGACAACGAGGCCCGCCGGATCCGACGACGTCATGTCCTTCGCGGAGTGCACAGCGATGTCGATGCGATGCTCGAGCAGCGCCTCCTCGAGCTCCTTCACGAAGACGCCGCGCGAGCCGATCTCGCCGAACGGCTTCGTCCGGTCGCGGTCGCCCGCGGTCGTGATGGGCACGAGAGCAATCTCGATCCCCGGCGCGCGCAGGTGCTTGGAGGCGAGCTCGGCCTGGGTGAGCGCGAGCCTACTGCCGCGGCTGCCGACGCGGATCAGCACAGCGGGAACGTTTCCGCACGGACTGGCCGCAGAGCGACGCGCCGCGCGGCCTGACCCGCACGAAGGCGGTCGGAACCTGCAAAGGCAGCGGCCGTCCCGTGAGCTTCCCGAGCTTCAGCGTTCGTCCTCACCGAGACCGAACAGGTGGCGCACCGCGTCAGCATAGATCACCCCATCGGCTGCCGCAGCCGCCTGCTTCATGCGCACGGTCGGCAGGTGAAGGAGCTTGTTCACGATCTGCGCGGTAATCACTTCGACCGCCTTCCGCTGGCTCTCGTCGAGCTTGCCGAGTAGCCCCTCGGCCTTGCGCAGCTCAGCCTCGCGAATCTCCTCCGCACGGGCGCGCAGCGACGCGATCGCCGGCACGACCTCGAGCGACGCGTGCCATTCGCGGAACTTCTCCGACTCGGCGGCGACGATCGCCTCTGCGCGCTCGGCCTCGCCGTGCCGGTCGGCCAGCGTCTCGGAGAGGATCGCCTCGAGGTCGTCGATGTCGTAGAGGTAGCAGCCGTCGAGCTCGTGGATCGCGGGGTCGAGATCGCGCGGCACCGCAAGGTCGATGAGCAGGAGCTGCCGCCCGCGGCGCGCGCGCAGCGCGCGTTCGACCGTCGGCGCGTCGAGCACGTAGCCGGGCGCGCTCGTCGACGAGACGACGACGTCGGCCAAGGCCAGCTGCTCCTCGAGCCGGTCGAGCGGCAGCGGCTCGGCGCCGAAGCGCTCCGCAAGGCCGGCGGCATTGTCCAGCGTGCGGTTGGCGACGAACGCAATCCGGGCGCGCCGGCTCAGGAGGTGGCGCGCCGCCTGCTCGCTGATCTTCCCCGCACCGACGAGCAGGATCGAGCAGCCCTCGAGATCACCGAACACCTGCTCTGCGAGCGCGGCCGCCGCGGACGACACGGACGCCGGCGTCTCGCCGATCGCCGTCTGCGCACGCACCTTGCGCCCGGCGTGCAGGGCCTGGCGAAACACGCGGTCGAGCAGCGTGCCCGTCGTGCCCGTCTCGTGTGCCGCGCGCACCTGACCGAGGATCTCGCCCTCGCCCGGGACGAGCGAGTCGAGCCCGGCGGCGACACGGAAGAGATGGAGTGCGGCCGCGTGGTCGCGCAGGCGGTAGAGCGCCGGCTCGACCTCGGGCTCGAGCTCGGCGAGCGCCGCCACGGCCGCCCGTTCCGCGGCATCGACGTCCCGCGCAGCGACGTAGAGCTCCGTCCGGTTGCACGTCGAGAGGCACACCGCCTCACCGCCGCCCGCCGCGAGTCGCTCGGCGAGCGCTATGCCTTGCTCGCGATCGAGCGCGACGCGCTCGCGCAGCTCCACGGGCGCGTGATGGTGTGAGGTTCCGACGAGGACGAGGCGCATCAGGAGAAGTGGGTCGCGGGAAGGGCAAGACGTACGACGATCACGAGTGCGAAGCCGGCGAGTGCGACGTACGCGGCGCGACGACCGGTCCAGCCGCGCGTCACACGCAGCAGGAGGTACGCGGACCACACGAGCCACGTCGCGAGGGTGGCCGCGACCAGGGCATCGATCCGCTCGCCGTCTGCGATCAGCCGGGCGAGGCCGACCGCGAGGCCGAGTGTCAGGGCCGGCAGAGAGAACAGGACGGCGCGGGCGGCGAGACGGTCGAGCGTCGCGAGCGACGGCGCCCGCCGGCGCAGGATTGTCACCGCGCGCCGCTTCAGCCGTCGCTCCTGCCAGAGGTAGAACGCCGACAGCGCGGCGGCGAGCGTGAAGCCGGCAAACGCGGCGAGCACGAGACCGACGTGCAGCACGAGGAAGAGGTTCGAGTAGTGGCTGCGCGCACCGACGCCGGTGCCGCCGCCCGCACGCGAGACAACGAGGAGCGCAGCTGCGAGCGGCATCACCGCGAGGCCGAGCAGCCGGTAGGGCCTGCGCACCCCGAGATAGACGGTAACGACGAGCCACACGAAGAGGTTGAGCGACCCGGCCCAGGTTCCCCAGGGAAAGCCGTCCTCGCGCGTTGCCTGAACGGCGAGCAGCGCCGTCTGCGCGAGCCAGCCGAGCCGTACGCCCCAGATCGCAGCGCGGCCGGCGGCGCCGGCGCGGCGCACGTAGCCGAGGTACCCGACGGCGGCCTCTCCGTAGAGCAGGAGCGTCGGCCAGAAGAGGAGCTCAGCCATCGGTGGCCGCCTCGCTCTTCTCCGACGCGAGCGCGGCGACCTCCCGCTCCAGCCGTTGCAACTTCAACGCGATGATCACGACGTAGACGAGCACGAGCGCGAAGACGACGCAGTACGCGGCGGTGACGTAGCGCTCGGCGGTGCTCACGCGGCCGCCCCCCGCAGCTCGCGCAGCCGCAGGTCGAGCCGCTTGCCCGAGAGCTCGAGCCGGTAGAGCGTGTAGGCGAGCACGACGATCGCGACCTGCGAGACGAGATACGTCACGAGGATCCAGCCGCCGAAGGCCGGCCCGCTGCGCGTGAACACGACGGGGTGGATGAAGTGCTGCGCAAGACGGATCGCCGTGAAACTCACCGGGATCAGGATCACCCCGAAGAGCGCGTACACGGCACAGAGGTTCGCGCGCTGCGGTCCCGGGTCGACCGAGAAGCGGAGCATGAAGTACGCCGCGTAAAACAGGAACAGCACGAGGAACAGCACGAGCTGATTCTCGCTCCAGAGCCACCAGTGGCCCCAGGAGATCTTGGCCCAGATCGACCCGGTCAGGAGCACGAGCGAGCCGAAGATCACGCCCTGGTGGATGGCGACGTAGCTCTCGAGGTCGGCGTGCGGATCGCGCTTCCAGAGATGGACGAGCGCCTTCCAGGCGCCGAGGCCGAAGCAGAGGTAGGCGGTGAACGCGATCGAGACGTGGAAGTAGAAGATGCGCTGGGAGAAGCCCTGGTCGGCGTCGGTCGGCGCGACGAAGAAGACGAGGACGAGCGCGAGCGTCACGAGCACGAGCGAGGACGCCGCGAGCCCCGGCAGCGATATCCGGTACGAGCGACCCACAGCCCCAAGTGTCGCAGGTCCCCCCAAGCCGACCGCGGAAGAGACCCTATTCCGTGACGACGTACTCGAAGGCGGCCCAGCACAGGAGCGCGAAGAGGGCGTCGTAGAGCCCGAGGAAACCGAGATAGCGGCCCGGAGCGGCGACGACGCTCGCGCCGACGCCGCCGATCACGATCGGGATCGCGAGGGGCAGGAAGAGGAGCGGCAGCAGCAGGTCGCGGGCCCGGGTGACGACCGCCATGGCGCCGACGAACGTGCCGACCGTGCAGATCCCGACGTCGGCGAGCGCCACGCCGGCCACGGTGGAGGCGCGCAACCCGTGGAAGAAGAGCGCAAACACCGGTAGGGCGACGAGCTCGGCGGCGACGAGGAACGCGAGCGTGGCGAGCGACTTCGCGAGCCAGATCGCGCTGCGGTCGCATGGCGCGAGCACGAGGCCGTCAAGCACGTGCTGCTCCCGCTCGGGCACGAACGCGCGGCCGAGACCGAGCAGCGCGGTGAAGACGATCGCGACCCAGAGCAGACCGCTCGCCGCGCGCGTCGACGATCCCTCGGGCAGCGCGAAGTGGAACACGACGAACGTCGCGACGACAAAGATCAGCATCGCGGGGAGCGTGTCGCGCGCACGCAGCTCGAGCAGGAGATCCTTGCGCGTAAGCGCGCGCACGTCGGCGAGATAGTTCATGCGGCGAGCGCGACGCGCACGGTTGCGAGCGGCTCGATGCGCGCCGGGTCGTGGGTCGAGACGAGGATCGTGCGCTCGCCGTGCAGCTCGGCGAACTGTGCGTCGAGGAGCTCCGCACCCTGGGCGTCGAGCGCGGCGTACGGCTCGTCGAGGACGAGCAGCGCGGGATCGTGCAGCAGCGCGCGGCAAAGCGCCAGCCGCTGCGTCATGCCGCGCGAGTACGACGACACGCGGTCGGCGCGCACGTCCCAGAGACCGAAGCGCTCGAGCAGCATCCCGATTCGCTCACGTCGCTCGGGCACGCGGTAGAGCCGCCCGTACAGCTCGAGGTTCTCGAACGCGGAGAGCTCGCGGTACACGAGCGGATCGTGCGCGAGATAGCCGACCTGCGCGCGCTGCACCCCGACGACGAGCTCACCCTCACTCGGCAGCGCGAGTCCTACGCAGATGCGCAGCAACGTCGTCTTCCCGGATCCGTTCGGGCCCGTGACGACCGCGAAGCCGCCGTCCGGCAGCTCGAGGTCGACGCCGCGCAGGACGCGCTTCTCGCCGAAGCGTTTCCCGAGCCCGCGTGCCCCGATCATCCGACGACCGCGTCCGCGATCACGAACACGGCGAACGCGATGCTGATGACGCCGTTCATCGTGAAGAACGCCGCGTCGAGCCGGCTGAGGTCGTCCGGTCGCACGAGCGCGTGCTCATAGACGAGCAGCGCCGCGACGACGGCGACGCCGAGCCAGTAGAGGCCGCCGACCGAGAGGCCGAGGCCCACGACGACGAGGCACGCAACGGTCGCGAGATGCGACAGCCGAGCACCGATGAACGCGCCGCGCACGCCGAAGCGCGTGACGATCGAGTGCAGGCCTTCCCCACGATCGACGTCCACGTCGAACAGCGCATAGAAGAGATCGAAGCCGGCGACCCAGAGGGCGACGGCCACGCCGAGCACCCACGCCTCCCACGGCAGGTGATTCGTGATCGCGACCCAGCCGCCGATCGGCGCGAGGCCGTCGACCGCGCCGAGCCAGAAGTGGCAGAGCCAGGTCCACCGCTTCAGGTACGGGTAGATCACGAAGCCCGCGACGGGGATCGGCCACAGCAGGTGCGTGATCGGTGCGAGCTGCCAGACCGCCACGAGGAAGAGCGCAAGCGACGCCGCGCAGAAGAGCAGCACCTGGAGGATGGTGAGCTGCCCGCTCGGCAGCTCCCGCCCCGCGGTGCGCGGGTTGCGCGCGTCGATGCCGGCGTCGATGAGCCGATTGAGCGCCATCGCGAGCGACCGCGCTCCGACCATCGCCAGCGTGATCCACAGCAGGTCGTGCACAGACGGCGTTCCGCCGACGGCGAGAAATGCGCCGACGTAGGCGAACGGCAGCGCGAAGACGGTGTGCTCGATCTTCACGAGCCGCGCGAAGCGCGCCGGCAGCGGCGCGAGCGTGGAAGCGGACGCGGTCACCGGCGCAATGCTACGCGCGTCCGTGCCGAGCGATAGTCATGTCCCCGGCGGACACGCCTGGTGACTGTCACCGGGCGTGGGTACAGGGGACATGCCCGCGGTGGGAGTCGGAGTGGAGATCGTCGTGAGCGTGGCCTCACCGCGGAACGGACCACTCCCCGGCGGTCACGTCTGGTGACTGTCACCGGGCATGGCTGCGAGGGACGGTCGGGCGGCGGGGGAGACGCCCGGTGCGGTTAGGTCTGCTCGTGCGCGGTCTGCTCGTCGGCGAGCAACTGCAGCGCGTGCGCGAGCGCCGGGCGGAGCACGGCGAAGCCGTCGCGGCAGCCGCCGGGAGAGCCCGGCAGGTTGACGACGAGCGTCGAGCCGGCGATGCCCGCGACGCCGCGCGTGAGCAGTCCGTGCGGCGTCTTCGCGATCGAGTCGGCGCGGAGCGCCTGGGCGATGCCGGGCGCCTCGCGGTCGAGCACCTCCCTGGTTGCCTCCGGCGTGACGTCCCGGGGCGCGAGCCCCGTGCCGCCCGTCGTCAGCACGAGCCGCGAGCGCGCAATGAGGTCGCGCAGCGCCGCGGTGATCTGCTCGCGCTCGTCAGGCACGACGCGCCGCTCGACCTCGAATCCCTCACCGCGGAGCAGCTCCTCGAGCAGGTCGCCGCTCGTGTCCTCTACCGTGCCGCGCGACACGCGGTCGGAGGCCGTGAGCACCGCAGCCTTCAGACCTGCTCCTTCGTCTTCTCGAGGAGGCGTACCTCGGCGACGACCATCTCCTTGTCGATCGCCTTCGCCATGTCGTAGACGGTGAGCGCGGCGACCGACGCGGCCGTGAGCGCCTCCATCTCGACGCCCGTCTGCGCCGTCGTCTCCGCCGTCGCGACGATCTCGACCGAGTCGTCGCGCACCTCGAGCGTCACACCGACGTGCGAGAGCGGCAGCGGATGGCAGAGCGGAATGAGATCGCTCGTCCGCTTCGCAGCCATGATCCCTGCGAGCTGCGCGGTCGTGAGCGCGTCGCCCTTCGGCAGATCACGTAACCGGCGGGCCGTCTCAGGGGCCATCCGCACCTCGGCGCGTGCGACCGCGCGACGGCGCGACAGCGGCTTGCCGCCGACGTCAACCATCCGCACGGCGCCGGCCTCGTCGACGTGCGAGAGATCGCTCATCGGCCGAGCGACCGCTTCGCCGCGTGCACGAGGTCCCGCCGATGCCGCCAGGCGGCGCGCAGCCGCTCGGGGCGGCTGCCATAGAGCACGTCGAGCAGCGAGCGCAGCGCGCGCTCTGTCGGCGCGTCATAGGGGAACCACCACACCGGCCGCAGCCGACCGCGGTCGCTGTCGAGGTACTTGATCTGCACGCAGCCGTACAGACCGTGCTTCGAGGCAGTGCGACCGAAGCCCGATCCTTTGACGCCGCCCCACGGGGCCTGCCCGACCGCGAACGAGTAGCCGAAGTCGTTGACCCACACCATCCCGGCGTCGATCCGGCGCGCGACGCGATCCGCCTTCGCGAGGTCGCGCGACCACACGCTCGCGGCGAGGCCGAACTCGCTGTCGTTCGCGCGGCGCACCGCCTCGTCCTCTCCGTCGAACGGCTCGACGGTGACGACGGGGCCAAAGATCTCCTCGTCGGGCAGACCGCCGCGGATGACGGTCGGCTCGAGGAACCAGCCCTCGCGCTCGACGCGTTGCGCACCCGAGAGCCGTTCCACCGTGTCGCGCTGGCGCTCGGAGATGAGCGGCCCGACGTCCTCGCCGAGCCGCAGCTCCCGTACGCGCTCGGTGAGCCGGCGCGAGAAGTCCTCATAGAGGGGCTGCTCGACGTAGATCCGCTCGGCGCTCACGCAGGCCTGGCCGGCATTGAGGAACGACGCGAAGAGCGCGCCGTCCACCGCGCGCTCGAGATCCGCATCGGCGAACACGACCATCGGGTCCTTGCCGCCGAGCTCGAGCACCACGGGGCACCCGCGCGCGCCTGCCGCAGCCGCGACCCGACGCCCGACGCCGACGGACCCTGTGAAGAAGACCTTCGCGATCCCGGGATCGCCGACGATCGCCTCGCCGAGCGCACCCTCGCCGTGCGCCACCTGCACGAGGCCGTTCGGTGCTCCCGCCTCCTCGAACACGCGCGCGACCCACGCCCCCGTGAGCGGCGTCAACTCCGACGGCTTGAGCACGACACCGTTTCCCGCCGCCACCGCTGTTGCCACTTGTGTAAACGGAATCGCGAACGGGATGTTCCACGGCGTGATCGCCGCGACGACACCGAGCGGCTCGTGCACGAGCCAGGCCTTCTTCGTCTTCAGGTGCAGCTGCGAGAAGCGCACGCGCTCGTCGCGGAGGATGCGCGGTGCGTGCTTCGCAAGCCAGGTCGCGTGGTCGACGGCGGCGTAAAGCTCGTTCGCGATCGCTTCCGTGCGCGGCTTCGCAGTCTCGGCGACGATCGCATCGGCGATCTCGTCGGCACGGGCCCGCACGACGCGGCCTACCTGCGCGAGCACCCGCATGCGTGCATCGACGTCGAGGCGCCACCACTGCTCCTGTGCCGCTCGGGCGGCGGCGACCAGGCGCGGCACGTCGTCCGGATCGGTGCGCGGCACGGCGCCGACGGGCTGCAGCGTGGCCGGGTTGACGGAGACGAGCTCCGGAATCGCGGTCGTCGCCATGCGGCGAATCGTACGCCCTCCTACGCGGACACCCGATCGGCGACCCGATCGAGGTCGGCCAGCTGCGCCGCGATCCACGCCGCGAGGTCGTTCTCGCGCACGTGCGCCTGCGTCGCCTCGAGGCGGCGGCGGCGCTCGCCGGCCGGCATGGTCAGCGCCTCGTTGATCGCCTGCGCCTGCCCGTAGACGTCGAACGGGTTGACGGTCAGCGCCCACTCGGCAAGCTCCTCCGACGAGCCGGCGTTCTCGGAGAGGATGAGCACGCCGTCGCGCCCGTTCAGGAGCGGCGCCTCCTTCGAGACGAGGTTGAGCCCGTCGAAGACGGCGTTCACGAGCAGCGCGTCGTACTGCTTGTACGCGGCGATGGACTGCGCGAAGTTGTCCGCGACCTGAAGGTCGATCGGCAGCCAGCCCTCCTCCTGGAAGCGGTCGTTCACGGTTCGCGCCTCCCGCTGCACGGCCGCGAGATACTCGGAGTACTCCGGCACGTCCTGCCGCGACGGATCGAGCAAAGCGAGCATCGTCACACGGCCCTGCAGCTCGGGATGCATGTCGAGGAAGAGCGCGAACGCACGGAAGCCGCGCACGACGTTCTTCGACGGGTCGGTCCGGTCGACGCGCACGATGAGGAACTCAGGCCGGCGCTCCGCGATCAGCCGCTCCTCCGCGAGCACGCCGGCGTCATCCTTCAGCTCGTCGAACTCGGCCGGGTCGACTCCGATCGGGTGGCTCGTGACGAGCGTCGTCCGTCCGTCGTACGTGACCGTCGAGCCCACCATGTCGACCTCCGCGTCGAGGATGTCCTGGCACGCGCGCAGGAAGTTCCGCTTCCACCGATCGGTGTGGAAGCCGACGACGTCGTTTGCGAGCAGGCCCTCGTGGATGTCGCGCCGCAGATGCTCGGGCAGCACATGCCAGTAATCCGACTGCGGCCACGGGATGTGGATGAAGTGCGTGGTCAGTGCGTCCGGACGTCGCGCCCGCACGAGCTTCGGCGCGAGGTACAGGTGATAGTCGTGGAAGAACACCGCGGCATCGGGGTCGCGCTCGAGCTCGGCGACAGTCGCGTCCGCGAACGCCTCATTGACGGGCAGGTAGCCGTTGAACCACGCGTTGTGCAGGCCGAGGTCGAGATCCGGCGCGTACGGCAGGCCCCACATGTAGTGCTGGAGAAACCAGAGCGTCGGGTTGGCGACGACGTTGTAGTACCAGTCGTACGCCGAGGGATCGGACGCGACGAGCCGGAGGCGATACGGCGAGCCATCGCGCGTCGTCTCGTCGACCGCCTCGCCGCCGTGCTCGCCGGCGACGACGCGATCCTCCTCGCTCATCGCGCTCGCGATCCACGTCACCTCGTGCCGCGCCAGCAGGTTGCGCAGCGCCGTGACGAGCCCGCCGCCGCCGCGCCGCGCGATCCGCTCACCCGCCGGCGAGCGCTGGTACGAGACGGGGCCGCGATTCGCGACGACGATGAGCTTCCGACGATTCTTCACCACGCCGGAACCTATCCCGCACACGAGAGCAGAAACAGGGCGCGCTACGGGAGGAGCTTCACGAAGCGCAGCCGCGAGCCGCGCGCACCGGGCTTCGAGTCGATCTCGAACTCGTCGGCGATCGTCCGGATGATCGCGATCCCGAGCCCGCCCTCGGAAAGCTCCTCGCCCTCGA
>DATCOE010000039.1:0-2074 GCA_036564885.1 Gaiellaceae bacterium
TTCTTCCGCGACAAGGAGCTCGTCGTCGTCGGCGGCGGCGACACGGCGATGGAAGAGGCGGCCTTCCTCACCCGCTACGCGACGAAGGTGACCCTCGTGCACCGGCGCAACGAGTTCCGCGCCTCGCCGATCATGCTCGAGCGTGCCCACAACCACCCGAAGATCGAGTTCGTCACCAACGCGACCGTCGAGGACATCCTCGGCGAGACGACGGTCGAAGGAGTGCGCCTGCGCGACACCCAGACCGACAAGGTGTGGGACCTCTCCACCAACGGCATCTTCGTCGCGATCGGTCACGACCCGAACACGTCGCTCTTCGTCGACCAGCTCGATCACGACGAGAACGGCTATCTCCTGACGAAGCCGGGCTCGACCGCGACGAACATCGAAGGCGTGTTCGCCGCCGGCGACGTGCAGGACCACGTCTACCGCCAGGCGGTCACCGCTGCAGGAACCGGCTGCATGGCGGCCCTCGACGCGGAGCGGTTCCTCGCCGCGGAGGAGGGCCACGAGGGAGCGGCGACGGCGCCGCGCCCTGAGACCGCGGAGGTCTAGCAACTTCCGCGTCGAACGCGGCCCGATGGCCGTGAACTGGATCGACCTCCTCGACCCGGGCGACGAGGAGCTCCGCACCCAGGCGCCCCGCGCGCTCGAGGAGAGCGCGCGCGAGCTGCTGCTCGCCAACCCCCAGCACGAGGACGAGCCGAGGCCGACCCTCCAGGGGCACGGGGCGTACGTCTTCGGCGTCTTCCTCGTCGCGGTCGCGATTCCCGACGAGAACGAGATGTACTACCAGGAGGTCGAACTCGTGGTCACCGCCGACACGATCCTCACGGTGCGGAAGACACCCGCGGACGGACGTCCCCCGTACGATCCCGACGATGTTCGCCGAGCGGTGCGCGACTCCGACTCGGCCGGGATGATCGCCTACCGCATCGTCGACGACATCGCGGAGAAGTACCTCGATCTCATCGACGCGATCGACGAGGAGATCGACGAGCTCGAGGACAAGGTCGAGGACCAGCCCGCCGCAACCACGCGCGAGCGTGTCTCCGAGCTGCGGCATGACCTGCTGCACATCCGGCGCACCCTCGCCCCCACGCGCGACGCGATCAGGCGGGTCGTCGACGGCGTGGTCGAAATCAAGCATGGGGACGAGGTCTTCCCGCACGACGTCGAGGTCGCGTTCAACAGCACATACGACAAGCTGCTGCGCGCGTTCGACGGCCTCGAGCTCTCGCGCGACCTGCTCGCGAGCGTGCGCGACTACCACCAGTCGAAGATCGCCAACGACCAGAACGACGTGATGAAGCGCCTGACCGTGGTCGCGTCGCTCATCCTGCTGCCGACGTTCATCGTCGGGCTCTACGGCCAGAACTTCGTCCACATGCCCGAGCTGCGCTGGCACTGGGGCTACGCCTTCTCGTGGGCGCTGATCGTCGGCACGACGATCCTCCAGCTCATCTGGTTCCGGCGCAAGCACTGGCTGTAGGGATACGCTCGCAGCGTGGCGCTGCGCGTCTTCCGCATCCCGTTCTCGACGAACGTCGAGCGGGTCGCCCTCGGAGCCGGGCACAAGGGTCTGGAAATCGAGTGGGTCGATGTCGACCCTGCCGACCGGTCCGCCGTCGAGGTAGTGAGCGGCCAGTCGCTCGTGCCGGTGCTCGTCGACGGCGATGAGGTCCTCGCCGACTCGCCGGCGATCGTTGCGCGGCTCGAGGAGCGCTTCCCCGAGCCGCCGCTCTATCCGGCCGACGCAGCCCGGCGCGCGGAGGTTGAGATCTTCGTCGACTGGTTCAACCGCGTCTGGAAGCGGCCCCCGAACGCGATCGCCGACGAGCTCGAGCAGGCCGAGCCGGATTTCGCACGCGTCGGCGAGCTGAGTGCGGAGATGGGCGCAGCGCTCGACCGCTTCGAGGCGCTGCTCTCCGGGCGCGACTACCTCTTCGGCGAGTTCGGCGCCGCCGACTGCATCGCGTTCCCGTTCCTCAAGTACGCCGTCTTCGGGCTGCCCGCGGACGACGACGAGCTCTTCCACCGCGTCCTCGTCGACCACATGCCGCTCGGCGACCGC
>DATCOE010000040.1:0-1745 GCA_036564885.1 Gaiellaceae bacterium
TGCCGGTCAGACCACTAATCCAGGTCGTACGAACCGCGGAGCTGCAACCCAGCCCGCTTCCGGAGGCGGTTGTCGGCCTCGAGCAGCTGCTCGGCGTCGCCGATGTCGCGCCACTCGCCCTCGAACCGGTAGCCGTAGACGGGCGCCCGCGGGACGAGCCACGCGACGAAGCGGCCGGGCTGGTCGGGCGAGTTTCCGTCCTCGAGATAGCGCTCCACGAGCGGCACGTGACCTCGGTGGAAGAGATACGTCGCAGTCGCCACGAGCGTCGTCTGCGGATGCTTGGGCTTCTCGACGAAGTCGACGAGGCGGTCGTCGTCGTCGAGCTCGACCGAGCTGTATTTCTTGACGAGCTCGAAGTCGCCGACGTCGTAGAGCGCGACGGCACTCGCCTCGCCCTTGCCGTGCCACCAGTGCACGTAGCCGGCGATGCTGTAGTCGAAGAGGTTGTCGCCGGCGACGACGAGCAGATCGTCGCCCTCGAGGCCCGCCTGCTCGACGACGAATTGGATGTCGCCGATGGCGCCGAGCCGGTCGGCCTCGCTCGTCGTCCCGTCGTCGTGCACATCGATCCGGACACCCGCCGCCTCATGCGCCTCCGCCCAGCGGAGGAACGAGTTGGCGAACTTGTGGTTCGTGACGACGTGCACTCCGTCGACCTCGTCCACCTCGTGGATCCGGTCGAGCAGGTAGTCGACCATCGGCCGGCCGGCGACGGGCAGCAGCGGCTTGGCCACGGTCTTCGTCAGCGGATAGAGGCGGGTCGCGTATCCCCCCGCGAGGACGATCGCCTTCACGCGACGGCCCGCCCCCGTCCAAGCGACTCTGCTGCGAGCGACTCGGCGTATGGCGGCCTGTGCACGCCGTTCTCCGTGACGATGGCGGCGATCAGCGCGGCGGGCGTCACGTCGAAGGCCGGATTGCGCGCCGTGAAGCGCGTCGAGATCTCCGCGCCGTCACGCTCCTCGATCGGGATCTCGTCGCCCGTGGGCGTCGTGAGATCGACCGTCGAGCTCGGCGCGACGATGTAGAGCGGGATGCCGTGATACGCCGCGAGCACGGCGAGGGAATACGTGCCGATCTTGTTCGCCGTGTCGCCGTTCGCCGCGATGCGGTCGGCGCCGGTGACGATCAGGTCGACCTCTCCGCGCGCCATCATCGACGCGGCAGCCGAGTCGGCGATCACCGCGTGCGGTATGCCGACCGCCTCGAGCTCCCACGCGGTGAGACGCGCACCCTGCAACAGCGGCCTCGTCTCGTCGACGAGCACGCTCGCGAGCAGGCCGCGCTCCCACGCCGTGCGCAACGCGCCCACCGCCGAGCCGTAGCCGCCCGTCGCAAGCCCGCCTGCGTTGCAATGCGTCAGCGCGCGCGTTCCGGGCCCGAAGAGCTCGGAGGCGTGCGCGGACATCCGGCGGCAGCGGTCGACCTCCTCGCGGTGCAGCGCACGCGCCCGCTCCGGTGTCGGGTCGGCGCGCATCTGCTCGAGCGCCCAGAAGAGGTTGACCGCGGTCGGCCGCGACGACGCGAGTTCCCGTTCCGCCTCGGCCAGGTCCTCGCCACGGAGCGCCGTGAGCGCCAGCCCGTAGGCGGCGGCGACGCCGATCGCGGGCGCGCCGCGGACGGCGAGCGTCCGGATCGCCTCGGCCACCTCTGCGGCGGTCGTGCAGACGAGGTCGACCTCCTCGTCGGGGAGCCGGCGCTGGTCGAGCAGCACGACGCGCGGCCCGTCCTCCTCGAGGCGG
>DATCOE010000041.1:0-9870 GCA_036564885.1 Gaiellaceae bacterium
GGGGCGCGGTCGTGCGCTATGCGCTCTTCGACCGCGGCGGCGCGGTGGACGAGTACGCCTCGGTGCCCGAGTACCACGGGCCGCTGCCGCCCGGCGACGTCGTCGCGCTCGGCGCGAACCCCACCGTGCTCGCGCGGTTGACCGGCGCCGATCCCGCACGCGTGCGCGAGGTCGTCCGCACCGCGGTCTCGCCGGCCGAGCTCCCGCCCGCCGGCGAGCTGATCGAGACGATCGCGAACGTGCTGGGCGTCGCAGAGGCCGGGCACGGCTGGGTAGCGTCCACGTAATGCTGACGCTCTACGACGCCGCCCGCTGCCCGTACTGCGCCCGCGTCCGCATCGTGCTCGCGGAGAAGGGCGTCGACGTCGAGACGGTCGAGATCGACCTGAGCGACCGGCCGGCCTGGATCTACGAGAAGAACGCCACCGGCCGCGTGCCCGTGCTGGAGGAAGGCACGTGGCTGCTGCCCGAGTCGGCCGTGATCATGGAGTACCTCGAGGAGCGCTACCCCGAGCCGGCGCTGCTCGCGGCGGATGCCGCCGCTCGCGCGCGTGCGCGCCTCTGGATCTTCCGCCACGACGACTTCACGAATCCGTACTACGCCCTGCGCCGCGGGGAGGACGGCGCGGCGGAGCGGCTCGACGCGCAGCTCGCGCAGCTCGACGCGGCGCTGTCGGATGCCGGCTGGCTCGGCGGCACGGACTACGGCCTCGCCGACATCGCGTACGTGCCATGGGTGCTCCGCGCCCGTGATTCGCTCGGCGTGCCGCTCGATCCCTATCCGGCGGTCGCCGGCTGGGTCGAACGGCTGCTCGAGCGTCCCGCGATCGCGGCCGAAGCGTCGATCGCGGCCGCGCTGTAGGTTCCGGAGGGATGTCGGGGTCAGACTTTCCGCGCGTCGTCGACGCAGCCTGGCTGGCCGAGCACCTCGGCGAGGCGGATCTCGTGGTGGGCGACGTTCGCGGCCCGAACGCCCACATCCGCGGGCACATCCCGGGCTCGCGTCCGCTCGTGCTCGGCTCTCCTCCGCCCGGCGCCGACGAGGCGACGGTGCAGGAGCTCGCGAAGGAGGTGGCGTTGCGCCTGCGGCGCCACGGGATCACCGGAGACGAGCGGCTCGTGCTC
Source organism: Gaiellaceae bacterium (assembly GCA_036564885.1). GTDB lineage: Bacteria > Actinomycetota > Thermoleophilia > Gaiellales > Gaiellaceae > Palsa-739. The sequence continues at coordinate 1,126 of DATCOE010000041.1, forward strand.
GTCGACCGCGGCGACGGCATGGGCACCATGCCGGCCGCGCAGCTGGCCGAGCTCGCCGGCCACCCCCGCGTAGCGACGCTCCTCGGTGGCCTCGCCGGCTGGCCGGGCGAGCTCGCGACCGGGCCGGTCGAGCTCGAGCCCGTGCGCGAGGCGTCGCTCCGGCCGAACGTCCGCGCGTTCCCCACGCGGCAGGAGCTCCTCTCACGGCTCGACGACGAGGCGCTGACGATCCTCGACGTCCGGCGCCCGGAGGAGTACACGGGCAAGGCCGGCAGCGCCTGCGACCCGCGGCAGGGCCACATCCCGGGCGCGAAGCAGCTCGAGGTCGGCGAGCTCTTCGCCGAGCCGGGCCGGCCGGCGTCGCCGGACCGGATCCGCGCGCTCGTCGGCCTGCCGGAAGGCGCCGAGATCGTGGCCTACTGCCACTCCGGCTCGCGTTCCGCGCTGGCGACGCTCGCGCTGCGCAGCGCCGGCTACGACGCCCGCAACTACTCGGGCTCGTGGCACGAGTGGTCGCGGCACGACGAGCTTCCGCTCGAGCGCTAGGTCCGGCGGACGCCCTGCGCCGGCGCGGCGTCAGGCGCCCAGGCGCACGCGTTACACGGCAGCGGCGACCGGATCGGGCCGCACGACGACCGTGTCGGCGACCTCGACGATCTCGTCGACCGGAAGCCCTGCGCGCTCGGCGTGCTCGCGGATCTTCTCCGGGCTCGTCGCCTGGTAGATGCACACGGTTCCGAGCCCGCCGTCGCTCTCCGGCATGACGTAGGAACGGATCCAGCGGATGTCGTCCGCCATCTCCTCGTCGCCCACCTGCTTGGAGCGCGCCGCCGCCGCCTGCAACTCGTCAGGCGAGCGCCAGCCGCTCCGTCGAATGATCACATAGGTCTTCATTTCGGGACCTCCTCCCGTCGATGGGCGGAACCCTACGCGGTCCCGGTTGGGAAGGGAAGTCAGGCTGCGCGTGCGACGACGCGCTCGGCGGCCTGGAGGAACGCGGCGCAGAGTGTGTGGCCGAGCTCGTTCCAGCGTGCGATGTTCTCGGCGGTCTCCACGCGCAACCGGTCGGGATCGAGCGGCGGGTCCGAGGCGTCCACGACCCAGCCGTCGATCTGCGCCTGCGTCACTTCGGGATGGAACTGCACGCCCCAGCACGTATCGCCGAGGCGGAACGCCTGCGTGCACGAGGCGCTGCGCGCCAGCTCGACCGCCCCGGTCGGAACGTCGTACGTGTAGTGGTGCCACTGGAGGGCCGTGAACGTCCGCGGCAGCGCGCCGACGACGGGGTCGTCGATGCCGGCGTCCGTCAGCTCGACGTCGTACCAGCCGATCTCCGGCTCGGGCATTGCGCCCACCCACGCGCCAGTGGCGCGCGCGAGGAGCTGCACGCCCAGGCAGACTCCGAGCACGGGCGTCCCGCGCGCGACGACCTGCTCGAGCCAGGTCGTTTCGTGGACGAGCCAGGGATGCGCTTCGTCATGGTCAGCGTGCATGGCGCCGCCGAAGATGAGCACGGCGTCGTACGACTCGAGCGGCTGCGCCGGCGGCGTGCCCCACGAGAAGCTCCACTCGTCGAGTCGGTGCCCGCCCTCCTCGATCGCCGGCGCGAAGAGCTCGGCCCGCGCATCGTTGCCGTGGATCACTGACAGCACGTGCATCGCGCAACTTTACGCGGTGATCGGGCCGCCGCCACCGCCGCCGGTTGCGGGCACGCCGCTGCGGTCCAGCAGCAGCCGCAGCTGGCGCGCGTTCGTCGCGGCCTGCGACAGCCTGCCGAGCGGATTCTCGGGATCGGCCGACGTGGCGTTGTTGTTGAAGAACGCGTACGCCTGCTCCGCCTCACCCGCGAGCTCCTTGAGCGTGCCCGCCCACTCGGCGAGCTCGTCGTCGGAATAGAGATAGTCGAACCGCTCCGCCGCCGAGCCGCCGCGCTTGTTCCACGTGCCGAGATTGCGCCCGTGGAAGCGGACGTACGCCGTGCCTGCTGTCACCGCGGGCACGGTAGGGATGAGGTTCTTCGCTGTGTCCGAGCGAGGCGCGTCGACCGTCACGTACGCCGCGCCGATGCGCTCGAGGAACGACAGCGTCTCCGCACGGTTGTTCTCGTCGAGCCACGAGCGGTGGCGGAACTCGACGAGCATCTCGTCGGAGCCGAGCTGCTCGCGCGCCCACTCGAGATACTCGAGCGACGCGTCCTTGAACACGACGTACGAGGGGAATTGGAAGAGGATCCCGCCGAGCTTGCCCTCGCGGCGAAGCGGCTCGAGGCTCCGGAGGAAGCGGCGGAACACCTCGCCGCGGAGCTCGCGCGGCGGCCGGTCGACGCGGCCGCGCTCGTCGACCGGCATCGCGTCGCGCAGGTCCTCCGGCAGCACCTCGAGCTTGACCGGGTGGCGGGTCATCAGGCCGAATGCCTTCACGTGCATCGTGAACCCGGGCGGCGTGCGGTCGGCCCAGCCTTGCACCATCGACTCGCCGGGGAGCCGGTAGTACGTCGAGTCGACCTCGACCGTGTCGAAGAACTGCGAGTACCAGGCGAGCCGCTCCTTGGCGGGCAGCTTCGGCGGGTAGAAGTACTTCGAGAGCGCTTCGTCCGCCCACGAGCACGTGCCGATGCGGACCGGCGCAGGCATGCCGCAACAATACGAGGAAGGCCCCGTTTCCGGGGCCTTCCTCAGTCGGTCGTGCTCGTCCCGCGCTACGACTTGAGCTTCACAACGGTGCTGGACGCCGTCCACGGCGGCAGCGTCGCGCTGACGCAGCCGGCGGGTGCGACGGTCACAGGCAACGGGTTCACACACCCCTGCGCCGTGAAGTCGCGCTCCCTCGCGGTGGCAGTCACCTTGAAGTACGTCGTCTTCTTCGCCTTCACGCGACCGGAGCTGGTCCAGCTGCCGTCCGCCTTCGTCGCCGATGACGACACCTTCGCGAGCTTGGTCGCCGAGGCGCCGCGGAGGATGCTCACCGCGAACCCCGCGGCGGGAAGACCGCCCTCGGACAGCTTGCCCTTCAGGCCGTACGTCCCTGTCTTCTTCTTGTACGTCACGCCGAAGCCCAGGCTGACCGGGAGCAACACGAGTGCCCGCGCCTCGAACGTGCCGACCGCGTTGGGGGTGCCCACGCCGGGGTTGTACGGCGTAAAGAGCGACTCCCAGCGCAGGCTTCCACCGGCGGACGGCGTCGCGAAGATGCCGTTGACCGTGAACTGCGCGTCGAGTAGCTGTGCGCCGAACGCTGCGCCTCCCAGGCTCTCAGGCACGTCCGGCGGCGGCAGGCAGATGATCAGCCGGTAGGCGCCGAGCGCCGTCTCGGCGCCGGACGTCGCGTCGACGTACAGCGGCACCTGGAGCGTCTGGCCGGACACGCTCAGGTTGAGGATCCAGACGGCCGCATGCGTCCCCGGGCTACAGACGTCAGCGGTGTGTTTCGCCGGGTCGTCGGTGTTGACCGTGCCCTCGAGCGGCAGCGTCAGCTGCGTGGTGTGAGAGAACGCGGTCGCCGCGACCGAGCCGATGTTGGTGCCGACGGCCTGGTTGAGCGTCGCGCCGTAGCCGCTCGGCGCGTAGATCGCGATGCGGGCGACCGGGTCGCTCGCCTGCGGGAGGCTGATGTGGATCGACGTCGAGCTCGATCCGCCGAGCACCATCGGCGTATGCCAGACCGAGATTGTGCCGGTGTTGGCGGCGAAGGCTCCGCCGGCGAACGCCAGCATCGCTCCCGCTGCTGCGACGGCCAACGCCGCGCGTGTTGCTTTGCTCATATGCAACGTTCCTTTCGTGTCCTGGCTCAGGATGTTGTGAGCGGCTTGCCGAGCACGTTCCAGAAGCCGCGTTGGTAGCGGACGAGGAACGTCTTGCCCAGCGGAAGGTAGTTGGACGGCGACGTCGTGATCGGGAGACCCGGCAGCAGGAACGGGTTGACCTCGTTCAGGTGCGTCGCCGCCTTGAGCAGGCCGGCCCTCGTCAGGCTCTTGCCCGCGTGCTTGAGCGCATCGACCATCGTGTACGCGGCCATCATCCCGTAGATGTGTGCGACGGCCTTCCAGTCTTCGTTCGGCAGGTACTTCTTCATGATCTGCCGGTAGAGCTTCACGCCCGGCGCGCTCGCCTGCGTCGGGTTCGTCGGGTCGTGGAGGAAGGCGGTCGAGGTCGCGCCGACGCCCGTCTGCGCGCCGGCGTTCAGGTGCACGATCTTCATCACCGCAGGATCGATCGACACCGACGTGACGTATTCCGTCGGCTTCCAGCCGAGCTTGGCCGCGATCACGAACGCCTGGAGCGCCTGCTTCGGCAGCGCGAAGATGACGAACGTGTCGGCGCCGGACGCCTTGAGCTGCTGCACCTGCGAGTCGACGGTGGGATCGAGTAGCCCGTACGACTGCGTCGCGACGATCTGATTCGCGTGCGCACCGAGACCGCGCTTGAGCCCGGCGAGCAGCTCCTGGCCGTACTCGTCGTTCTCGTAGAGCACGGCGATCGTCGCCTTCGGCTTCGTCGCCGCGATCTGGCGTCCGTAGATGGCGCCCTCTCCGGGGAAGCTCGGCAGCAGCCCCATCGTCCACGGGAACTGCTTGTGCTGCGACGCGATCGCCGCGGCGCCGCTGCCGACGAACAGCTGCGGGATCTTCTGCTGGTTGAGGTAGTCGCGCACCGCGAGCGCGTGCTCCGTGCCGATCGAGTTGAAGATCGCGAAGACGTTGTCCTGCTCGACGAGCTTCTGCGTCAGCGTGACGGTCTGCGACGGGTCGTACTGGTCGTCCTCCACCTTGAACTCGATCTTGCGGCCGAGCACTCCGCCGTGGTCGTTCACGTAGCTGAAGTACGCCTGCGCTCCGCTCAGGATCGGCTGGTACTGCGACTCGGCGCCGGTCAGCGGCCCCGTCGCACCGAGCAGGATCTGCGTGGCTGTGACGCCGGGCGTGTCGGCAGGGCGCGCGCCGGCCGCAGGTACGGCGAGAAGCGCGGCCGCCGCGAGTACGACGAGTGCCCGGGTCACCGGGAGACGGCCTTGGCCAGCACTGAGAGGTGAAGCGTCGCACGTCCGATCGTGATCTGCGCATTCGGCTGCACTGCGGCGAGATAGAGCGCGTCGGCAGGATCCTGCGCGAGGGACGTAGAGCTGAGGTAGACGACGAGCTTCTTCCCCGTCGGGATGCGCACCGCCTCGTCCATCAGCTTGATGGTCGCGGTGCCGCTCGCGGCATTGATCTTCACGCCTCCAGCGCTGATCGGGCTCGGGTTTCCGCTGATCGCGAGCACGGCGACGAGCCGGTCCCAGTTCGTTGCGCCCGAGTAGCTCACGGTCACGGTCGTATCGCCGAATGTCTCGTGCGGCCCGCCGGTGACGCGGACGCTGCGGACGACCTTGCCCGTCGCGCCGCTCATCGTCGTGCTTCCGGGAAGCGCGACCGAGATCGTCTTCGTTGCCGGCACGGACCGGTACGTCGTCGTCTTCCCGTCATACGGATCGTGGCCCAGCTCGACGACCGACGGCGGTAGAGACGCTCCTGCGCCCTTGAGGTAACGGTCGAACCACTTCACGGCTTCGCCCCAGTAGATCACCGCGTCGGGCGCGGTGGCGGGTGAGCTGCCCGGCGGATGACCGAGGTCGCCGAGATAGAGCCGCTTCGGGCCCTTGAGGAGCTTGTACGCCGCGAGCGCCTGGTCGACGTCGAAGAGAAAGTCGCGCCGTCCCTGGATCAGGAGCGTCGGCGTGGTCACCGACGAGAGCTGTGACAGCGGTGAACGCGTCGACGCGAGCGCCGTCACGGTGCCCATGTTCGTGCTCGTCACGAGCGAGCTTTGCGCTGCGAGCAGCTCGGGATCCCAGCGGCTCTGCGGCACGAGCGAGGCGAGCAGCTGGACGAGCCCCGACTTCGAGAGGCTCTGCGGCGCGAGCGCGGTGGCAAGGTTCGTCCAGGTGATCACCGGGACGATCGCCTTGAAGGGAACGCCGGCCGCGGTGGCGTTCCAGACGGCACCGCCGCCGAGCGAGATGCCAAGCGCGCCGATCTGCGTGTCGGAGATCTCAGGCCGCGCCGTGAGCCAGGCGAACAGCTCCTTCGTGTCGAGCACGTCGTGCGGGCCGTCGAGCCCGAAGAGGCCTCCGGAGGCGCCGTGGCCGCGCGCGTCGCACGCGAGCGCTGCGTAACCCGCCGGCGCGAGGAACTGCGTCGCAAGGGGCTCCATGTCCTGGTGCCGTCCGCCGAGGCCGTGGAAGAGCATGACCGCCGGCCAGCCGCCTGCCGGCGCCGCACCGTCCGGCTCGACGAGCGAGCAGGCGAGCTGCGTGCCGTCGGAGGCGGCGAGAGTCAGCTGTTGCGGCGTGGCGGAGAGCGCCGATCCGCTCCACGAGAGCGCGGCGACGACCACGGCGAGAAGCGACAAGCGAAGACCCACGGCGTCCGGAAGGGTAGCCGGTTCTAGAATCGCCTTCATGGACCAGCGACCCGTCGGCGTGTTCGACTCCGGAGTGGGCGGCCTCACGGTGCTCCACGAGTGCCTCGTGACGATGCCGAACGAGGATTTCGTCTACCTCGGCGACCACGCACGCCTGCCCTACGGGCCGCGGCCGCTCGCCGAGGTGCGCGAGTTCGCGCGCGAGATCGGCTCCTATCTCGAGAAGCAGAACGTGAAGCTGATCGTCGTGGCGTGCAACACCGCGACGTCCGCCGCGCTCCCGCGCCTGCAGGAAGAGCTGACGGTCCCGGTGATCGGCGTGCTCACGCCCGAGGCGCACGCGGCCGTGCAGGCGACGCGCAACCGCCGTGTCGGCCTGCTCGCCACGCAGGGAACGGTCGACTCCGGACGGTACGGGGAGCTCGTGCGCGCACTCGACGCGGGCGCGTCGTTCCACTCCGTCGCCTGTCCGCGCCTCGTGCCGCTGATCGAGAGCGAGGATCCCTACGGTGAGGAGACCGAGCGCGCGGTCCGCGAGTACGCCGAGCCGTTGAAGGCCGCAGGCGTTGACACCGTGATCCTCGGCTGCACGCACTATCCGCTGATCCGCCCCGTCTTCCAGCGCGTCTTCGGCCGCGACGTCACGCTCGTGTTCTCGGCCGAGGAGACTGCGCGCGAGGTATCGGAGACGCTGGCGCGAAAAGGCATCGAGAACGATCCGGCGCGCGAAGGCGTCTATCGGTTCCTCTCGACGGGCGACCCCGAGACGTTCCGCGAGCTGGGCCGCCGGTTCCTCCAATTTCCGATCGGAGAGGTGGAGCACGTGACCCTGGCGCAACTCGAGGCGGCTGCAGCATGAAACGCAACGACGGCAGGCGGCCCGAGGAGCTGCGCCCGATCGCCTTCGAGGTCGACTATCTCGAGCAGCCGCACGGCTCGGTCCTCGTGTCGCAGGGAAAGACGAAGGTCCTCTGCACGGCGATGGTCCAGGAAGAGGTGCCGCGCTGGCTGCGCAACCAGGGGCGCGGCTGGATGACCGCGGAGTACTCGCTGCTGCCCGCGTCGACGGGCGACCGCGTCGAGCGTGAGGCTGCGCGTGGAAAGCAGCAGGGCCGCACCGTCGAGATCCAGCGGCTGATCGGTCGCGCGCTGCGCGGCGTCGTCGACTTCCGCGCGCTCGGCGAGCGGACGATGTGGCTCGACTGCGACGTCCTGCAGGCCGACGGCGGTACGCGGTGCGCGGCGATCTGCGGCGCCTACGTCGCGGGGCGCCGCGCGCTCGACCGGTTCGGCCTCTCGAAGGCATTCGTCGACTCCGTCGCGGCGGTATCGGTCGGCGTCGTCGACGGCGTGCCGATGCTCGACCTCGACTACTCGGAGGACTCGAACGCCGACACCGACATGAACGTCGTGATGACCGGCGACGGCAGGCTGATCGAGGTGCAGGCGACGGCCGAGCGCGACCCGTTCACGCGGGCGACGCTCGACGAGCTGCTCGCGCTGGCCGAGGCGGGCATCGCGGAGATCGGCGAGCTCCAGGCGGAAGCGGTGGCCGTTGCACTTCCTTAGCGCCGCGATCCCGGTCTTGAACTGGCAGCACGAGCTGCTGCGCCTCTCGGTCGCCGCGGGGCTCGGCGGCGCCATCGGCCTGGAGCGCGAGCTGCGCGAGCGCGAGGCAGGGCTTCGCACGCATCTCGTCGTGTGCGTCGGTTCCGCGCTCTTCACGCTCGTCTCGGCCTACGGCTTCCACGACTTCCTCGTGAACGGCGGCAACGTCGTGCGCGCCGATCCCACGCGCATCGCCGCGCAGATCGTGACCGGCATCGGCTTCCTCGGCGCCGGCGCGATCATCCGCCAGGGCCTCTCGGTGCGCGGCCTCACGACGGCCGCGACGCTGTGGCTCGTCGCCGCGATCGGCATGGCGTGCGGCGCCGGCTACTACGACGCCGCGATCATCGCGACGGGCGGCGCGCTCGTCACGCTCGGCCCGCTGCGCATCTTCTCGTACCGCGTCGTCGGCCGCTTCCGGCCGCACACGGAACGACTGCTCGTGGAGATACCCGCGGGCGGCAGCGCGGCGCCGCTGATCGAAGTGATCGAGCACCACGCCGGGCGCGTCGTCTCGATGGAGGTGACGCAGCAGGGTGACCGCCGCAGCGTCGTCGTCGACGTCGAGCTGCACGAATCCGCGGCGCCGTTCGTCGTCGCCGGCGTCGCCGACATCGACGGCGTCCTCGAGGTCAGGTGGGAGGACTGAGAGCGGTCCTCGCCTCGCGCAACGTGCACAAGGCGCGCGAGCTCGAGCGGCTGCTGCCGGGCTGGACGATCGATCCGCTCGACGCCGACG
>DATCOE010000042.1:0-26974 GCA_036564885.1 Gaiellaceae bacterium
GAAGATCCGCACGCTGATGGCCGAGGACGCCGACGTCTCGGTGCTCCGGGTCGCGGTCGAGGGCGGCGGCTGCTCCGGCTTCCAGTACGGCCTCGGCTTCGACCGCGGCGCCCAGGAGGGCGACCACGAGTTCGAGTGCGAGGGCGTCAAGGTGGTCATCGACCCGTTCAGCGCCCCACATCTGCGTGGCTGCAGCGTCGACTACCTCGAGACGATCCAGGAGTCCGGGTTCAAGATCGACAACCCGAACGCCGTCGCGTCCTGCGGCTGCGGCAGCTCCTTCCAGAGCGCGGCCGGCGACGAGCCGGCCGACGAGCCGGCCGCCGGCACCGGCTGCGGCTCCGGCTGCAGCCACTAGTAGCGCGTACACACGTCAGTTCGCCCGCACCGCGTGACCCGCCCGCGTGCGCAGCGTGCCCGAGAACGAGAAAAGGGCCGCCCGGAGGCGGCCCTTTGTCTCGGTCGAGCGATCCGAACGGGTTAGCCGGTCGGCGACGTGTTCGACGGGAGCTTCGCGAGCAGCGGGGCGATGACACCGATGTTCGGGGTGCCGAGGCCCGTCGCCATGTCGTAGCCGCGAACAGCCGTGAAGCCGGTGATCGCGGTACCCGCGTCGTCCGTGACGCTGTTGTTGCTGCCATCCGCGATGTCATGGAACGGATTGGCCGAGGCCGGGAGCCTTGCGAGCACGTAGAGCGCCAGGTTGATGTTCCCCATGCGGTGGTGGGCGAGCTGATCGACGATGGCGATGATCGCCGCCCACTGCGGAGAGCCTGCGCTGGTGCCGCCGAAGCGGAAGAAACGGCCGCCGAAGGCGACGATCACGCCGTTGAGGACGGCGGCGTTGTACGACACGTCGGGCACCTCGCGCATCCGCGAGTCACGAACCGCGAGCAACTGGTAGAGCGGCAGGTGGTAGAAGACGCTCACGCCGCCGCCGCCGGCTGCTGGTCCGCCGAGGAGGGCCGATTCGTTCCAGGTGGTCTCCGACTGGTAGGCGCCCGTGACGCCATCCGCGTGCAGCGTGGTGCCGCCGACGCTCGTGACGTTCGGGTCGCTCGCGGGACTGCTCGTCGACTTGAAGAGGGTGTCGCTACCGTCGCAGCTCGGCTGGCCGGCACCCGAGTCGCCCGAGGACGCGAAGAGCGTCATGCCCCTCTGGACGGCCCGCTGGAACAGCGCGTGCTGGCGTGTCAGATCCGACGCCGCCATGCAGATCTCGCCCTCGCCGAAGCTCTGCGAGACGACATCGCCGAGACTGTGATCGACTGCGTATTGGGTCGCGTCGAGGATGTCGGAGTCGTTGTTCGACTTCGCGACGACCAGGGCGATCTGCGCGCCGGGGGCGATTGCGTGCGCCCACTGGACGTCGAGCGACGTCTCGCCGGCCCAACCGCTGGCGTTGTCCGGCGTGGTCGGATCGATGCCGAACGGAGCCGTCACGGTGACGTTCGCCGCCGGCAGGCCCCACACGCTGTCGAACAGCGCGACGTCGGAGGCGAGCGTCGGGCTGCCGTAGGCGTCGATGATCACGATCGTGCGGCCGGTGCCGTCAAAGCCCGCAGAGAGCAGAGACTGCGTGCCGTACGCCGCCCGCATCTGATCCGGGCCGTAGCACCCGGCCGGAGTCGTGACCTGACACGTGAAGCGCACCGTGCCGGTGGGCGCGGAGACCTGCTGGATCGCCTGGCGGATGCTCGGCGTTCGCAACGTGTCTGGCGTTACGACGTGCCCTGCGGTGACACGGTGGCCGGCTCCCGCCGTTGCGGCGACGGTGACGGCGGCGATCGCGAGCAGCGCGATCGTCACCAGGCGACGGAAGGTCGCCCTCTGTGGAAGGTTCCTCACGATGATCCCCTTTCTCAAACCTCGAACCAGCAAGAGCCCGACGGCCGGGCTCCACTCCCCTCGGGCATCTTGAACCAGAAACGCGAGCGCTGCAAGAGGCCGGAACCCGCGTTGCGGTTGGGGACGATCTGATTTACAATCGATGTCATGCGAGGCCTGACGGTCGGTGTGGCAAGTCTCGCGGCGCTCGTTCTCGCCTCGGCCGTGTGGGCGGCGCCGCCTCCGTCGCCGGTGCTCGCGCAGCCGGTGAGCGGGCCGATCTCGTCCGATCCCGCGACCGCCTCTGGCCCCGGCGCGACGGTGAGGCTCTCGACCAGCAAGGCGGGCGCCAGGCCGGTCATCCTGACGATCCGCATCGTCGCCCCACTGCGGTGCGGCGTTCCCTTCGGCTTGCCGGTCGTCGTGTCGCTGCCGCGGCTGTCATTGGTGCCGCAGGCGATCGCCTCCTCCGCAGTGCTGATCAACGGAAAGCAGTCCTCGAAGGTCACCGTGTCGGCCCACTCCGTGACCGTCGGCGTCCCGACGGTGCATGGCGTGACCTGCAATTCGATCTCTGATGGGCCCGAGTTGCTGACCTTCACGTCGGCCGCGAAGCTCGGGAATGCACGGAAGCCGGGCACCTACGCGATCACAGTGCGTCGCGGCTCGAGCACCTACGCCGCGTCTGTCACGATCTCCTAGCGGCTGCCGAGGAGCTTCGCGGCGCGGAGCGCGTTCGCGCGGCTGAGCCCGGGGATCGCGACGGTCGTCTTCCCCTGCCGCACCTGGTTCGCGAGCGGCTGGGCGACGATGTCCCCGTCCAGCACGAGCACGAGCGCGTCAGGAACGCCGCGGGTGGCACCCGAGAGCGACGACTGCCTGCTGAAGCGCTTCCAGCTCGACCAGCCGTGCGGCGTCAGCGTCAGAACGAGCTCCCAGCCGACTTTGGTCCGGTGCGCCTTCGCCGCCACGACGTCGGGGGCCGAGAGCGCCGGCGCACCCGAGAAGGCGAGCCAGCCTGCGCCGAAGGTGCAGGCCCCGCCGCAGCGGACGAGCGTCGCGCCGTGCGCCCGGCTCGCGAGGGCGGCCTGGCCCTTCCAGATCTTCACGTCGCCGAACGCGTTGTGGGAGGCCCGCGCGAGGTTGGTGTGGACGTCGAAGAGGGCGAAGCGGGGGGTGCCGGCGGAGGCCCCACCGGCGAGGACGAGCGCGCCGAGGAGCGCCGGAAGGAGAAGGCGGGAGAGCCGCATGACTCCGGTATCGGCGGGGGCGGGCCTTCGCTGAAGCCGCTCGAGCCGATCCATGGGCGCGCGGAGCCGCGTAGCATCCGTGCCTGATGAGCGCGCCAGAGACGGAACGGCCGCTCCGGGTCGCGGTGGTGGGCTCGGGGCCGGCCGGCTTCTACGCCACCGGCGCGCTCCTCGCGGGCGACGTCCCCGCCGAGGTCGACCTGATCGAGCGCCTGCCGACCCCGTGGGGCCTCGTGCGGCTCGGCGTCGCACCCGACCATCCGAAGATCAAGTCCGTCTCCCGGGCCTTCGAGCGGATCGCCGAGCGTCCGGGCTTCCGTTTCCTCGGCAACGTCGAAGTCGGCCGCGACCTGGAGCACGGCGATCTGGTCGGGCTCTACGACGCCGTGATCTACGCGGTCGGGGCCCAGAGCGACCGGCGCATGGGGATTCCCGGCGAGGAGCTGCCCGGGTCGTGGCCGGCCACCGAGTTCGTCGCCTGGTACAACGGCCACCCCGACCACCAGCACCTCCACTTCGATCTGTCGGGCGAGCGGGCGGTCGTGATCGGGAACGGGAACGTCGCCGTCGACGTCGCCCGAATGCTGGCGCTCACCCCCGACGAGCTCGCGCCGACCGACACGACGGACGCCGCGATCGAGGCGATCGGCAACTCGGGCCTCCGCGAGATCGTGATGGTCGGCCGCCGCGGCCCGGTTCAGGCCGCCTTCACGAACCCCGAGCTCCTGGAGCTCGGCGAGCTCGCCGGCGCCGACGTGATCGTCGACCCGGCCGACCTCCAGCTCGATTCGGCGAGCGAGGCGGCGCTCGAGGGCGACAAGAACGCCGAGCGGAACCTCGCGGTGCTCCGCGAGTACGCGGCGCGCGAGCCGGAGGGGAAGGCGAAGCGCCTCGTGCTCCGCTTCCTCCTCTCCCCGGTCGAGCTCAAGGGGGCGGAGCGGGTCGAGGCCGTCGAGCTCGTCCGCAACAAGCTCGAGCCGGACGGCCGCGGCGCCCTCCGCGCCGTCGCGACCGACGAGCGCGAGACGCTTCCCGCCACGATCGTCTTCCGGAGCGTCGGCTACCGCGGGGTCGCGCTGCCGGGCGTCCCCTTCGACGAGGATCGCGGGACGATCCGCAACGAGGGCGGCCGCGTGCTCGACGAGCGGAACGCGCCGGTGCCGGGCGTCTACGCCACCGGCTGGATCAAGCGCGGACCGTCGGGCGTGATCGGCACGAACAAGAAGGACGCCGCCGAGACGGTCGAGCTGCTGCTCGACGACGACCGTGAGGGACGGCTGCCGCGGGCCGGAAGGACGGCCGCCGACGTCGATGCGCTGCTCGACGAGCGCGGGATCCGGCGGGTCGTCTACGCGGGCTGGTCGTCGATCGATGCGGCCGAGCGCGCCGCCGGCGAGAAGCTCGGGCGCCCCCGCGTGAAGCTCTGCACGTGGGACGAGCTGGTCGCGGCGGCCGGGACCCTCGCCGCAGAATCGGCGTAGGCCCTACACTCGACGCGTGAGCAAGATCGAGCAGAACGCGCAGCTCTGGGGCGCCGAGACGACGAAGGCGATCGGCAACTTCCCCATCTCCGGCGAGCCGATCCCGCCGCCCATCGCCCGCTGGCTCGGCCGCATCAAGGGCGCCGCAGCGCGCGCGAACGCCGATCTCGGCCTGCTCGACCGCGACAAGGCCGACCGCATCGCTGCGGCCGCGCAGCGGATCGCGGCAGGCGAGCTCGACGACCAGTTCCCGATCGACGTCTTCCAGACCGGGTCCGGCACCTCCTCGAACATGAACGCCAACGAGGTCCTCGCGACGCTCGCCGGCGAGGGCGTCCACGCGAACGACGACGTCAACATGGGCCAGTCGTCGAACGACGTCTTCCCGTCGGCCGTGCACCTCGCGGCGCTCGACGAGATCGTCAACGACCTCCTGCCCGCCCTCGACCAGCTCGCCGTCTCGCTCGAGGCGAAGTCGCTCGAGTTCGACGACGTGATCAAGTCGGGCCGCACCCACTGGATGGACGCGGTGCCCGTGACGCTCGGCCAGGAGTTCGGAGGCTACGCCGCCCAGGTCCGCCAGGGCATCGCGCGCGTGCAGGACACGCTGCCGCGGCTCGGCCAGATCCCGCTCGGCGGGACGGCCACGGGCACCGGCCTCAACACCCATCCCGAGTTCGCGGCGCGGGTGCGCACGATCCTCGCGGAGGAGACCGGCCTGACGATCTCGGCCCCGGCCGACTTCTTCGAGGCGACGGCGGCCCGCGACGGCATCGTCGAGGCCTCCGGCGCGCTGAAGACGCTCGCCGTGTCCCTGACGAAGATCGCGAACGACCTTCGCTTCATGGGCTCCGGCCCGCGTGCCGGCCTCGCCGAGATCTCGCTGCCCGAGCTCCAGAAGGGCAGCTCGATCATGCCCGGCAAGGTCAACCCGGTCATTCCGGAGGTCGTGACCCAGGTCGCCGCGCAGGTGATCGGCAACGACACCGCGATCGCGATCGGCGGCATGCAGGGCCACTTCGAGCTGAACGTCTTCGTGCCGCTCCTCGCCCGCAACATCCTCGACTCCGTGAAGCTGCTCGCGAGCGTGAGCCGCCTGTTCGCCGGGAAGTGCGTCGACGGGATCGAGGCGCAGCGCGAGAACGCGCAGCGGTACGCCGAGCTGACCCTCTCGGCGGCGACGGCGCTCAATCCGTACATCGGCTACGACAAGGCAGCGGAGATCGTGAAGGAAGCCGCCGCGTCAGGCCGTTCGCTCCGTGAAGTGGCTCGCGAGAAGGGTGTCGAGGAGTCCGTCCTGGACGAGGCGCTCGATTACCGCGCGATGGCCAAGCCGCACGGTTCGTAGCACCCCGGTTTTACAAAGCCGTTTCACAGCAGCCGGCCTGATGGGGCAGACTCGACCCATGGTTGTGCTCCTCGCACTCGTGCTCGCGGCAAGCGGGCTCCACGGCGTGGTCACCCGCGGCCCGACGACGCCCGTCTGCCGGGTCGGGAAGCCGTGCACTGCGCCCGCGGTCGGAGCGGTGCTCGTCTTCTCCCACGACGGCCGGGTCGCGGCGCGCGCCCGCGCCGGGGCGGGCGGCCGCTACGCGGTCAAGCTGCCGCCGGGCTTCTACGCCGTGCGCGTCAGCCCGCCGCAGAGAATCGGCGGCCTGAAGCCGCGTGAGGTGCGCGTGCGCTCCGGCGTGAACGGCCGGGTCGACTTCCAGATCGACACCGGTATTCGCTGAGCGACTCCCTCGATCGAGGCTCTTGCGTTCGTCCGATTCCCGATCTATAAGAAGCGTGTGGGGAAGGCTGCTGCGGCACTCGTCGTCGTTGCGACGACATTGCTCGTGACGTCCGCTGGTTCAGCGGCGACGCGGGGCATCGGCGCACCCGCAGGGAAGCTCTACACGGTCGCCTTCGCCTCGAGCTCGCTTCCGGCGAACGTCGACCAGCTGGTCGCCGCGGCGGGCGGGACGATCGTCGTGCGCCTTCCGGAGATCGGCGGGCTCGGCGTCCTCTCCGCAAATCCCAGCTTCGCCGCGACCATGTCGGCCAGTGCGTCGGTGGCTGCTGCGGAGACATCCGTTCACAGCTCGGTTCCCCCGACGCAGCCGAGCGGCTCGTCGTCGACGGCCCGGGCACGCGACCGGGCGTTCTCGTCGCGCGCGCGGCGCCACGGCGGTGGCGCGAGCGGCGCCGGTGCCGACCCGCAGCCGGAGCCGGATCACCTCGGCTCGCAGCAGTGGGACAAGATGCGCATGGACGTCTCGCTCAGCGGGTCGTACGCGATCAACCGCGGGCGGCCGGATGTGCACGTGGCGTTCACCGACTCCGGTGTCGACCAGAACCACCCGGACATTCGGCCGAATCTGGACGCTCGGGACAGCACGTCGTTCGTTACGGACGTGCCGGACCCCGTGTTTACGGATGCGGAGGGAAATCCTGTCCCCATCGTTGCCGAGCCCACGATCCAGGACTACAACGGTCACGGCACCTGGACCGCGAGCGCCGCCGCCGCTCCGATTAACTGGGTTGGGATCTCGGGCGTCGCTCCGAACGCGTCGATCGTCGAGCTCAAGACGCAGGACAAGAACGGCAACGGGTTGCTGCTCTGGTTCGACCAGGCGCTGGTGTACGCGGCCGCGAAGCACTTCGACATCGTCTCGTCGAGCATCGTCTCCTACGCGCAGAACGGCGACGCGGACTACGTCCTCGCCCAGCGCGCCGTCAAGTACGCTCGCGACAGGGGCGTGCTCACCGTCGCGGCGATGGGCAACGACAACCTCGATCTCGCCGACGACGCCGCGCTCACCGACGCTTTCGGCGTACCGGGCGTCGTCGAGGTCCCCGGCGGGCTGCGCGGCGTGGTCGGGGTCTCATCGACCGGCTACTTCAACGACAAGGCTTTCTATTCGAATTACGGCAACGGCATTGTCGACGTCGCCGCGCCGGGAGGCGACTCGGTGTTCCAGTCGCCTCCGTCGTCGTCGCCATACATCGGCGGGGGCCGTCTCGTCGGCGCATGGTCCTCGACGAGCACGCTCGCACCGGCGGACCAGCCGCTCCAGACCACCGACGGCGGCGGCTTGTACGCGTGGATGCAGGGCACGTCGATGGCCACGCCGAACGCGGCCGGCGTCGCGGCGCTCATCGTCAGCCAGTCCGGCGACTCGTTCGGGCGTGGCGGCCGGACGCACTTCCAACCCGAGCAGGTGGAGCGGCTTCTCGAGCAGTCCGCCGCTTCGCAGCCGTGCCCGAACCCGAGCACCGTCTTCTACAACCTCGGTTTCCCGTACGACCAGGCGACGTGCCAGGGCGGCCGGGGCTCCAACGGCTTCTTCGGCAACGGCATCGTCAACGCCGTCGCCGCTCTGACCGGCGACCTTCGCCGCTAGTACGCGACGGCGCCGCGGCCGGTGGCCGCAGCGTGCCGCTGCTCGTCGGCGCGGTAGCTCGAGCGCACGAGCGGGCCTGCGAACACGGAGCCGAAGCCGAGCGCCTCGCCCTGCTCGCGCAGCCAGCGGAACTCGTCGGGGTGCACCCAGCGGTCGATCGGCGTGTGCTTCGGGCTCGGCTGCAGGTACTGGCCGATCGTCACGACGTCGACGCCGTGTGCGCGCAGGTCGCGCAGCGTCTGCACGATTTCGTCGTTCGTCTCGCCCATGCCGACGATGATCCCGGACTTCGTGAGCACGTCGTAGTCGGCGATCTCCTTCGCGCGCTGCAGCAGCCAGAGCGCGCGGTCGTAGTCGGCCTTGCCGCCGCGCATCTGCCGGTGCAGGCGGCGCACGGTTTCGATGTTGTGGCTGAAGACCTCGGGGCGGGCGCCGATCACGGTCGCGAGCGCCGCCTCCTCGACGTCGAGGAAGTCCGGCGTCAGCACCTCGACGGTCGCGGCCGGCAGCTTCGACTTGATCGCGCGAATCGTCGCCGCGTAGTGGCCGGCGCCGCGGTCGGCGACGTCGTCGCGGTCGACCGACGTCACGACGACGTGCTTGAGCTCCATCTGGGCGGCGGCCTGCGCGACGCGCAGCGGCTCGAGCGCGTCCGGCGGCGTCTCCGGCCGGCCGGAGTGCACGTAGCAGTACCGGCACGCGCGGGTGCACGTGTCGCCGAGGATCTGGAAGGTCGCGGTGCCGCGACCCCAACACTCGGAGATGTTCGGGCACTTGGCCTCCTCGCAGATCGTGTTCAGCGAGAGGCCGTGGATCAGCTTCTGGACGTCGAAGTAGCGGCTGTCCTTCGACGGCGCGCGCACCTTCATCCACTCGGGACGGCGCGGGCGCTCGGCGACGGGAAGCGAGGTCTCCACGCGGTCAGTCTACGGACGCTGCGGTGGGCCACCGCCGTTGGCTACGCTAAACGGACTGACCCGTCCGCTTAGAATTGGAGTCCGCTAGATGCGCCACTCGACGAACCCCTGGGTGATCCTCGTCCTCATCTGCTTCGCGCAGTTCATGGTCGTGCTCGACGCGACCGTCGTGAACGTCGCGCTCCCTTCGATCCAGAAAGACCTCGGCATGACCGAGGCGAACCTCCAGTGGGTCGTCAACGCGTACACGCTCGTGTTCGGAGGCTTCCTGCTCCTCGGCGGCCGCGCCGGCGATCTCCTCGGGCGCAAACGGCTCTTCCTCGGCGGCGTGATCGTCTTCACGCTGGCCTCGCTGCTCGACGGCCTCTCGACGAGCTCCGGGATGCTGATCGGCGCGCGGGCGCTCCAGGGCCTCGGCGCCGCCTTCATCTCGCCCGCCGCGCTCGCGATCATCTCGACGACGTTCAAGGAGGGCGCAGATCGCGCGAAGGCGCTCGGCGTTTGGGCGGCGATCGCGATCGGCGGCAGCGCCGTCGGTCTCGTGCTCGGAGGCGCGCTCACCCAGGCCTTCTCGTGGCCGTGGATCTTCTTCATCAACGTCCCCGTCGGCGTCGTGGCGTTCATGCTCTCCCTGCGCCTCGTGCCCGAGTCGAAGGACGAGGCCGCGCACCGCAGCTTCGACGTCGCCGGCGCCGCGACGGTCACCGGCGGGCTGATGGCGCTCGTCTACGCGATCGTGCAGGCGCAGCAGAAGGGCTGGAGCTCCGCACAGACGATCGTCACGTTCATCGTCGCGGTGGCGCTGCTCGTCGGCTTCGTCCTGGTCGAGCTCCGCGCAAAGGCCCCGCTCGTCCGGCTGTCGATCTTCCGCGTCCGATCGCTCAGCGCGGCGAACGTCGTGATGTTCCTCGTCGGCTCGGGCTTGTTCGCGATGTTCTTCTTCAACTCGCTGTACATCCAGCGGGTGCTCGGCTACGGCCCGCTGAAGGCAGGGCTCGCGTTCCTGCCGTTCACCGCGGGGATCATGCTCTCCGCCGGGTTCGCGTCCCAGTATGGGCCGAAGGTCGGCATCCGCCTTGTCGCGGCGATCGGGATGGTCGTGGCGGCCGGCGGGCTCCTGCTCCTGACGCGGATCCCCGTCGACGGCACATACGCCTCGAGCGTTCTTCCGTCGCTTCTGCTCATGTCGCTCGGGATGGGCGCGGTGTTCGTGCCGCTGACGCTCGTCGCGACGACCGGGCTCGAGGACGAGGACCAGGGCCTCGCGTCCGGCCTCTTCAACACGTCGCAGCAGGTGGGCGGCGCTCTCGGCCTCGCGATCCTCTCGACGCTCGCCGCCAGCCGCATGCACGGCGACACGCCGGCGCAACTCGTGCGCGGCTTTCACTGGGCGTTCGCGGGCAGCGCGCTCTTCGTCCTCGCCGGCCTCGTCGCGCTCGTCACGATGCTGCGCCAGCGCGACGTCGCACGGATCGAGGAGGAGATGGAGCACTCGGTGACCATCGCGGCATGACGCTTCGCGCCGATGCCCAGCGGAATCTCGACCGGCTGCTCGGAGCGGCCGCCGAGTGCTTCGCGGAGCAGGGGGTCGATGCGAGCGTCGACGAGATCGCCCGGCGGGCAGGGGTGGGGCACGGCACGGTCTTTCGCCGCTTCCCCACGAAGGACGCCCTGCTCGCCGCGGTCCTCGCCGGTCACATGCGCGAGCTCGCGACCGCCGCAGAAGCGGCGTGTGCAGAGCCCGATGCGGGCGAGGCGTTCGACCGCTTCGTCCGCGCGGCGGCAGACGCGTATGCACGCAACCAC
The DNA here is from genome assembly GCA_036564885.1 of Gaiellaceae bacterium. GTDB lineage: Bacteria > Actinomycetota > Thermoleophilia > Gaiellales > Gaiellaceae > Palsa-739. Next base: position 10,668 of record DATCOE010000042.1, read on the forward strand.
GCGCTGATCGAAGCGATGAAGCGCTGTCAGATGACGCCGGAGGTCGACGCGCTCGTGGCCGCAGTCGCGCGGCTGCTGCGACGCGCGCAGGACGCGGACGCAGTTCGCAGGGACGTCGCCGCCGAGGACGTGCTGGCGCTCATCCCGACTGCGAGCAGCTACCCGGACATTGTCCTCGACGGGCTGCGCCCGCCAATCATCTAGAGGCTTGATGTGGATTAGACGTGCGTGCGGAGATGGGCCAGACCAAGCGGTTCGGTCGGATCCGGCGTAGCGCATAGCGGTCCTACGTGCAAGCCGGATCCGGGCGAAACGTGCCGCGTCTGGCACACCAGCCGTGCGTGCGGCCAATTCACATCAAGCCTCTAGATGGTTGATGCCGGCGGACTATCGCCCCGCCGGCCTGCGAGAGGTCGGACACATTCCCTAAGCTGCGGCGTCGCATCATCCAACGCGACGACGAGACTCGAGTCCAATACGCACGCAAGAGGGAGAGCAGATGGCAGCACAACCACTGACGGCATCACAGTTCGTCGAGGACATCGCCAACAGGCTTGACGGCGAGTACTCGAAGACCGACGTCCGCAAGGTGCTCGGCGCCGTGGCGGAGGAGCTCCAGGGCGCCCTCGCGGACGGCTACAAGGTCAGCATCGCGGGCGTCGGCCGCTTCGAGCCGCGCGCGAAGGCCGGCCGCAAGAAGGGCGATTTGATCCGGAACCCGTTCGACCCGGACGCGCCGCCGAAGAAGGTCACGGTGGACGAGCCGACCAAGGTCGTCGTCAAGGCCTTCCCGGCCGCCGCGCTGAAGAACGGCATGCCCGGCCCGAAGACGAAGAAGGGCCAGGAGCTCGCGAGCGCGCTCCTCTCGAAGAAGTAGAAAACGCGCGCTCCTTCGGGGAGCGGCGCGTGGCGAGGCACGATGGGGGCTCCAACGAGGAGCCCCCTTCGCTGTCCAGGCGGCGTTGAGCCTTGCCCGCCCGGCGGAACACGGTCTACTCTTTTCGAGAGCCAAGACGAACCACGTGGAGGTGCAAACGATGCCGCTGACCGTTGTACTCGTCGGAACACGCAAGGGCTGCTTCGTCCTCGAGAGCGACGCAGATCGCCGCGACTGGAAGCTGCGCGGCCCGTACTGCGAAGGGTGGCCGGTCTACCACGCCGTGTACGACGCGGACACGGGCACGATCTACGCCGCCGCTGCGAGCGAGTGGCACGGCGCCGGCGTCTGGCGGAGCAACGACCTCGGCGAGACGTGGGAGCTGTCGAGCGAAGGGATCGGCTATGACGACGGCGGCCAGAAGCTGTCGAAGGTCTCGGGGCTGACCGTCGCCCACGGCCGCATCCTCGCAGGCGCCGAGAACGCGGGCATCTTCGAGAGCCGCGACGGTGGGAAGACGTGGGCAGTGCTCAGCACACTCGAAGGCATGCCCGGCCGTGAAGGATGGAACGACCCGAAGAACCAGCCGCCGGGTCATCTCGGCCTTCCGGCGATCCTCCCCCACCCCGACGACGCGTCGCACTTCTGGGCCGTGGTGCAGGGAATCGGCATCTTCGAGACCACCGACGACGGCGCGTCGTGGACGCCGCGCAACAAGGGCCTCCGCGCGGACTGGCCGCTCGAGAATCCCGAGGTCGGCTACTGCGTGCACAAGCTCGTGATGTCGCCGGTCGACACGCAACGTCTCTATCAGCAGAACCACTGCGGCATGCACCGCAGCGACGACGGCGGGCTTTCGTGGACGGAGATCACCGAAGGGCTGCCGTCCGACTTCGGCTTCGCCGCAGCCACGCATCCGCACGACAAGGAGACCTTCTACGTGGTCCCCGTCGACCCCGGTCACGGCCGCGTCATGCACGACGGCAAGGCCGCGGTGTGGCGCACACGCGACGCCGGCTCGACGTGGGAGCGGCTCCATAGCGGGCTGCCGCAGCGCGACGCCCATCTCGGAGTGCTCCGCGAAGGGATGGCCATCGACTCGTTCGACACACCCGGTCTCTATTTCGGCACGAGCACGGGCCAGGTGTTCGCGAGCGCCGACGAGGGCGAGAGGTGGACCGAGATCGCGAGCTACCTGCCCGCGATCTCGTCGGTCGAGGTCGCCGTCGTCGCGTAGTCATGGCCGAGCTGCACCTGCCCGCGACGCTGCCGCCGTTGTTCCGCGATCTGCCGCGCCGGCTCGAGGTCGACGCGGCGACCGTCGAGGAGGCGATCGACCATCTCGACGAGCGCTGGCCCGGCTTGCGTGACCGGCTCTGCGAGGACGGGCCGATGCTGCGCCCGCACATCCACGTGTACGTCGACCGCGAGCGCGCGGAGCTCGACACCGCGCTCGCCGCGGGCTCGCGGATCGACGTGATCGCCGCGATCAGCGGCGGCTGACTCCGCGGGCACGCACCGAGGCTACAGCCCGCACCGAGGGCCCTGAGTAGTTGGCCGCAGCGCGGATCAGCGGGGCTGCGGATGTCGCGCGCGTGCCGGTGGGAGCAACGGTTGGTCAGACAACAGAGGAGGTATGAGATGGACCGCAAGCTGCTGTGGGCGGTATTCGCCATCGGCCTCGTGCTCGTGCTCGCGCCTCTCGCAATGTCGCTGCCGACCAAGGCAAACGCGGGCGAGCGGATGCTGAACAACTTCCAGCCGATCATGCAGCCCGACCAGGTGAAGACGACCGCCATGTACTACAACGACGTCTTCGTGCCGCTCGGCAAGGTCACGCCGATGCTCAGCGCCCAGAACGTCCAGAGGTTCCAGGGCTACATGAAGGGCTTCGGCGGCATGCAGGCCGATGCCGCGAAGCTGGTGCCGCTACTGGCCCAGGCGCTGCACATGACCCCTGCCCAGGTGCAGGCGATGATGAGCAAGCAGCTGCCCTCGATGTCGGCGATGCTGCAGAACCTCCCGGCGATGCAGCGCGACTTCGGCGGACTGCTCGGCACGATGCAGCAGAACGTCGGCATCTTCGAGCAGGTTCCAGCCGGGTTGACGCACTACAAGCCGTTGGTCACGACGATGCAGGCGAACGTGAACAACTACAAGCAGGTGAGCAGCCTGCCCTCGTTCCGCCTATTCGCCTGGTTCTTCTTCGTCCCAGGCGCGCTGCTGATCCTGCTATCCGGTTTCGGTCTGTACACCGGACGCACGACCACGCAGCGTGCGCTTCACCACGCCCGGCCGACGCCCGCATGAGCATCGCGCGGCGCGTGACACAACGGATCGTGCCGAGAGAGGGGCATCTTCCCTCCTAGATCGCCGGCGCAGGCGTCCTTTGTGTCGTACGAGGACGCCTGCGGAGACATTCGGACCCAGTTCGAGCGTCGCTCGGCTAACGCCGCTTCAGCACGACCGTCGTCGATCGGCTCTTGGCACTGCCTCCGGTCGGGGTGAAGGCGATCGACAGCGCGATGACCAGACTCCACCGAGCTCGCTTGCCTGCTCGCCTCACGATGGCTGCCCCCTCGGTTGCACGCCGTGGACTGAACCGCCCCCGGTCTCAACCGGGGGCGCAGCATACCGCTGGAGGATTTTGGGTGATGGCAATCGCCGCTCGCCCGGATCGGTGCGCGAGCCCGCGGACTTCGAGGGCGGTGCCGTCGGTCAGCTGCGCGCGGTCTCGGCGACGACGGTTGCCGCGAGCGCGCGGAACTCGTCGTCGCTGACGAGGCCGTGCTTCTCGACGCCGCGAGCCTTCACGGCCGTGAGCAGCTCTCGCTGTGCGTCCTCCGGCAGGACGAGCCCGAGCTCCTCGCCTTTGATTCGGATCGAATCGATGCCGCTCTTCTTTCCGAGCACGATGCCGCGCTCCGCTCCGACGAGCAACGACGAGTACGGCTCGACCGCGGGAGGATCGTGGAACTGCGCGGCGACGGCGCCGGTCTCGCGCCTGAACAGGTTCTCGCCGATGAGAGGCGTCCAGGGAGCCAGGTCGTAGCCGGAGATCTCGCGCACGCGTTGCGACACGCGGACTGTCTCCTCGAGCTTGAGGTTCGTGCGATACCCGTAGACGGCTTCGAGCGCGAAGGCGACTTCGGGCAGGTTCGCGTTGCCCGCGCGCTCGCCCATGCCGTTGATCGTCCCGTGCAGCCACGTCGCCCCCGCGTTGACCGCCGCGATCGCGCCCGCCGTCGCAAGGCCGAAGTCGTCATGTCCGTGGAAGTGGACGGGTACGTCGGGTCCCACGACGTCGGCGATCCGCGCCACGAGGTAGCCCGCCGCTTCGGGCGCCGCGATGCCGAGCGTGTCGACGACGACGACCTCCGCCGCGCCCGCCGCGATCGCCGCGCGATAGACATCGTCCAGATACTCCACGTCGGCCCGGGATCCGTCGACGCCGAAGAACGCGACCCGAACTCCGGCCGCCCTGCTGCAGCGACGGCCGTCTCGATCCGTCCGAGCATCTTCGCCCGCGATACGCCAAGGGCCTCGAGCTTGAGATCGGACACGGGCGCCTCGATCACGGTCGCCTTCAGCCCCAGCTCCACGATCGCCTCGACGTCCGCGGGCACGGCCCGCGAGAAGCCCCAAAGCTCCGCGCGCAACCCTGCGCCGATGATCAGCTCGATCGCGTGACGATCGTCCTCGGAGACGCGGGGGAAGCCGACCTCGATCCGGTCGACACCGAACGCGTCGAGGAGCTGCGCGATCTCCAGCTTCTCGTGCGGCGTCAGGACGACACCGACCGTCTGCTCGCCGTCGCGCAGCGTCGTGTCGTACAGACCGATGACTTCGTCGCGGCCACCTGCTCCGAGCACGGTGGCGTTCAGCGGGCCCGCCCAGACCTTGTCGCGATCGATCAAGCAGCCTCTCCGACCCAGTCCACGTGCGGAGGTGCGGGCTGCCCGTGCGCCTCCTCCCACGAGACCACCGGATTCCGCAGGATGCCGATCCGTTCGATCTCGGCCTCGACGACGTCACCCGGCTTCAGGTAGAGAGAAGCCGGGTCTTCGCTGAAGCCGGCGACACCGGAGACGGTGCCGAGCGAGAGCACGTCGCCCGCGGAGAAGCCGAGCGGCGAGTAGTGCGCGAGCACTTCCGGCACCGACGTCGACATCCGGCTCATGTTCGAGACCTGCCGCTTTTCGCCGTTGACGCGCAACTCCATTGAAAGCTCGTGCGGATCTCCCACCTCGTCCGGAGTCACGATCCAGGGGCCGAGCGGGCAGAACGTGTCGATCGCCTTGCAGAACGAGAAGACGCCGCTCTGCATCTCGCGTCGCTGAATGTCGCGCGCGGTGATGTCGTTGAAGATCAGGTAGCCGGCGACGTAGTCCATCGCCTCGTCCGGGCCGAAGTGCTTGCCCGCCTTCCCGATGACGACTGCGAGCTCGAGCTCGTAGTCGAGCTCCTTCGTCAGGTGCTCGGGATACACGATCGCTTCGTCGGTGCCGATGATCGCGTCGACGTTCTGGAAGAAGACGATCCACGGCATGACCGGATGCGACCAGTTCACCCGCGTCGATTCCTCGTGGTGCTCGCGGAAGTTGCCGGCCGTATGGAAGAACTTCTTCGGCACGATCGGAGCGCGGAGCGTCACCTGCTGGAGCGGAATCCGGCGCCCCGTCTCCGCTGCCGGGGAACCCTGCTCGAAGTACGCGCGCATCGTCGGCGCAGCCAACTCGACGACCGTGCTTCCGTCCAACCGGCCGACGTGATCCGTTCCCTCATAGGAGAATGTGACGAGCTTCATCGGGCGGGAGAGCCTCCTCGAATCGACAGGCGGACGGCGCTACTATATTTGCGCAAATCTAGAAAGCGCAAGTCAAATCGACTAAGGTCTAAAGCCCGCGATGCCGTCCTCGCCTTCCTCGCCTTCCACACCGGTCCAGCCCTGGGCCGCCGCCGCCCTCGACGGCCACCGCACGCTGGCCGAGAAGGCGTACGCCGCGTTGCACGAAGCGATCGTCAGCGGCGCACTCGCGCCCGGGCAGCGCCTCCGGATCGAGGAGCTCGCGGGCGCACTCGGCATGAGCCACCTGCCGATCCGGGAAGCGATTCGGCAGCTGGAGAGCCGGGGCCTCGTCCAGTTCACCCCGCATCGTGGCGGGCGCGTGACGGAAATCTCGCTCGAGGATCTCTGCGAGCTCTACGAAGCACGGCTCCTGATCGAGCCGGAGATCATCGCCCGCGCCGCCGAGAACTTCTCGGACGAGAATGCACAGACCGCCCGCACAGCGCTGTCGCGACACGCCGAAGCCTCGAAGCAAGGCCAGATGACCGAGATCTGGGCGTCGCACACGGCATTCCATTTCGCGCTCTACGACCCTTGCCGATCGAGCTGGCTCCTGCGCCTGGTCACACCGCTCTGGGAGAGCAGCCAGCGCTACCGCATGACCATGCCGCCGCTCAACAGCGATATGCGGCGCAAGGAAGCGCAGCGCGAGCACGAAGAGATGCTGGCGGCCTGCGAAGCACACGACGGAGCGCGCGCCGCGATCATCTTGCACAACCACCTCGTCAGGACGGCGAACCTCATCACCGATCAGATGGGCGGCGAGGCAGTCTTCGCACTGCGCTGACGCGGACGTCGGCGTCCTCACACACCAGCTACGCAAGGGAGCTCGATGAGTGGAAGATTCGAGGGCCGGGTCGCGCTCGTCACCGGCGCAGGGACGGGCTTCGGCGCTGCTATCGCGGAGGCGCTCGCCCAGGAGGGCGCAGACGTCGCCGTTCACTACCGCAGCTCGGCCGCCGGCGCTGAGGCGACAGCCGACCGCATCCGCGCGCACGGCCGCGAAGCGGCGACCTTCCAGGCCGATATTGCCTCGTGGGACGACGTGCAGCGCATGGGCGCGGAAGTCGTCGCGCACTTCGGGCGCGTGGACGTGCTCATCAACAACGTCGGCGACATGGCGGCGAATCAGATGTCCTGGCGTGAGCTGACGCCGGAGGCGATCGACCACACGCTCGCCGTCGACATCAAAGGGACGATGCTGATGACGCACGAGTTCGGGCGGCGCATGCTCGATGATCAGCAGTCCGGCGCGATCGTCAACATCGGATCCCGCGTCGTCGTCGAGGGCAGCCCGCGCGCGCCACAGTACGCAGCCGCGAAGTACGCGATCATCGGGATCACGAAGTCATACGCGCGCGCGCTCGCCCCCCACGTCCGCGTCAACACGCTCGGCCCCGGCTTCGTCGAGACCGAAGCGCTGATCAACCGAGAGGACTGGAAGTCGGGGCGGCGCGAGCAGGTCCTCGCGAACACGCCGCTGAACAGGATTCCGCAGCCGTCCGACATCGTCCCGCCGGTGCTCTTCCTGGCGAGCGAAGACGCCCGGCACATCACCGGCGGCTTTCTGCTCTGCGACGGCGGCCACAGCATGGTCGGCGCTTGACCGGCGCGCACTAGATGGTTGATGCCACGGCGGGGTGCGTCTGGGGATGGCTCAGGCCAAGCCGTGTGGTCGGGCCAGCCGAAGGCAAGGCTGGTTGCCTTGTCAAGGCTGGGCCGGCCGCATGGCGCAGTGCATGAGCCACCATCCAGGCGTGCACTGTCGTGGCATCAATCGTCTAGGCCTTGACCGTGCCTCCGAGGAAGACTTCGCCCATCTCGGGGTCGGCGAGCACGTCCGCCGCCGGCGCAGAGCGCGCGATCCGGCCCTGCACGAGCACGTATGCCCAATCCGAGAGCTCGAGCGCCGCGTGCGCACGCTGCTCGACGAGCAGCACCGCTTTGCCGCGATCGGCGAGAGCGCGAGCCTGGTCCTCGAGCACGGAGCGAACGAGTGCAGGAGCGAGTCCCGCTGTGGGCTCGTCGAAGACGATGACGCGCGGTGCCGTCATGAGCGCACGGCCGACGGCGACCATCTTCCGCTCGCCCCCACTCATCGTTCCCACGTAGCGACGCAAATGCGTCGCGAGCACCGGGAAGACTTCGAGCACTTCCTCGATTCGCTCCGCTCGAGCCTTCTTGTCGAGGAGATATCCGCCCATCTCGAGGTTCTCGTGGACGCGCAGGGTCTCGAAGACGTCGTCGACCTGTGGGACATAGCCGATGCCTTGACGGACGAGCTGTTCCAGCGGCATGCGAGTGACGTCGTTTCCGTCCAGCAGAACGTTCCCGTCGAAGATCTTCACGAGGCCGAGAATCGCCTTCAGCAATGTGGTCTTGCCGGCCCCGTTCGGGCCGACGACGGAGACGAGCGACCCCTCGGAGACGCACACGTCGATCGCGTGGACGATCTCGATGTCGCCGTAGCCCGCGACGAGTCCCTGTGTCTCGAGCGCAGGCCGCTTCGAGCTCGACACCTCACCCTGCAATGTAGGCCTCCTGGACTTCTTTCCTCGTGCGCAGATCGGCCATCGAGCCTTCGGCGAACACCTTTCCCTGCACCATGACGACGACGGTGTCGCAGAGCCTGTCGACGGTTTCCAGCTCGTGCTCGACGAGCAGGATGGACAGCCCCTCATCCCGCAGGGCCAGGCACGCGTCCCCGAGGCGATGCGTCAGCGCCGGGCTGAGCCCGGCGGTGGGCTCGTCGAGGAGAAGAAGCGTCGGCCGGGCCATGACGGCCCGCATCACTTCGAGCATCCGCTTCTGGCCGCCGCTGAGGTTCCGAGCGCGCTCGGACGCCTGATGTTCCATCTGGAAGAGCGCGAGCAGCTCTCTCGCGCGCTCCGCGGACTCCCGCTCTTCGCGACCCCAGTAGCGGGGCCCGCCGATGATGCCGAGCGCCGATTCGCTTCGGGCGCGCGGCGCGGCGACGAGCAGATTCTCGAGCGCCGTGAGACTCCCGAACTCACGCGAGAGCTGGAAGGTTCGGACAAGCCCCGCGCGGGCCCGCCGATACGGGGGCGCACTCGTCACGTCGGCGCCGTCGAAGCGTACGGTGCCGGCGCCCGGGCGAATGAATCCGCTTACGAGGCCGAGCGCCGTCGACTTCCCAGCGCCGTTGGGGCCGATCAGGCCTGTGATCGATCCCCGCGCAACGGAGAAGGTGGCGCCGTCGACCGCGCGGACGCCTCCGAAGTCTCGGTAGAGGTTCTCGACCGCCAGGATCTGCGCGGGCCGGCGCCCGTCGTCGTCGTCACCAAGCTCATGGCGGCGGACGCTCGAGCCGGCCGGCGAGATGAGGCGCAGCACGCGGGTATCGCTTTCCGTGGCGCCGTCGCCGGGTCGCTCGGCACCGTCAGCCGCCACAGGCTGCGGCGCATCGGTCTGCGTGCGTGACAGACGGGCCGGCGCGCGCCGACCGTCGGGGATCAGCCCCTCGGGGCGGAAGAAGATGAACCCGATCGTCAGAAGGCCGAGGATCATCCAGCCGAGCTGAGGGATCAGTTCGGGGTTGCTCGCGACCGTCGGCAGAAACTGCACTCCCTGGACGATCAGCGTGGGCACGATGATCACCCCCACGACAACGCCCCAGTTGTTGCCCATTCCCCCGACGATGATCGCGGTCAGCAGCGCCATCGTCTCGATGAAGAGCCAGGCGCTCGGTGACCAACCCCCGATGAAGCCCACGAGGAGCGCGCCGGACAGCCCGGCCATCGCTCCGCCGACCGCCTGCACGAGGATGCGCAACGCGACGACGTTCTTGCCAATCGAGAGAGCGGCTTCCTCGTCGTCGCGCATCGCGCGCAGCAGGCGTCCGAACGGGCCGTTCGTGAACCGTCGGAGGACGGCGTACACGAGGCAGCAGAACCCGCCGACCATGGCGACGTAGCCCCATGCCTGCTTCGATCCCGCCAGCGTGTGGAGCGGATTCGGGATCAACGCCAGGCCGGCGGTGCCGTTGACGAGTCCCGTGTCCGCGACGACTATCGTCGTCGCCGTGATCGACACGACGAGCATGGCCATGGCCTGGTAGTCGGGACGCAACCTCTTCAAGCCTGTGATTCCGATGACTGCGCCGAGGACTGCCGATACGGCTGCCGCGCACAGGATCGCGACGACGAAGGGGAGGTGCGCTCCGAAGACGTAGCGCTGGAACCCGCCGTTGCCGGAGCTGGGCCCGAGGGTCAGGACTGCATAGGTGTAAGCGCCCGCGGCGACGAGGACGATGTACGCGAAGTTGGGCACGCCGGCGACGCCGAACTCGAGGTTGAGTCCCCACGCCGCGATCAGAAACGTGCCGAAGTAGACGAGGAGAACGACGACGTAGTACTCGTAACCGGTCATGTGGCGGAGAGGTTGCGGCGCGTCACCCCAGCCGCCGCAAAGAGGCCGCGGGGCCGGATCAGGAGCACGATGATCAGGATGGTGAACGCCACGACGTCCTGATACGCGGGGCTCCAGTAGGCGGCCCCGAACTGGCTCGCGACGCCGACGACGAGGCCGCCGATCATCGCTCCGTACGGCTGCGCAATTCCTCCGAGCACTGCGGCGGCGATCATGTAGATCAGGAACGTCGACCCGAGGCTGAAGTCGAACGTGACCGTGGTCACTGCGAGCGCGACGCCGGTGGCGCCGCACAGGAATCCCGTGAGCAGCCAGGTGAGGTCGATGATCCTCTCAGTACGGATTCCGCAGGCTCTCGCGACCGTACGGTTGGTCGAGGTGGCCCGCATCGCGCGACCGACCTTGGTCCGCGTCAGGAGGAGATGAAGCCCGAGCATCAGTGCGAGCGTCAGGCCGATGATGATGAGCTGAGCCAAGCTGAAGACGAACCCGAGCCCTGAAACGGTCTTGCCGAATTGTGCACCGTAGGTGATCGCGCCCGGGCCGACGAGGATCACGATCACTCCCTGGAGGATGATTCCCGCCGCCACGGTGCCGATGACGACGCTCACGAACCCCGCGCCTCGGCGCTGGAGCGGACGGAGAAACACACGGTTGAAGAGCACTGAGATCAGAGCGATGGCGACGCCGACCAGCACGAGCACGAGCCACACGTCCAGGCCCCTGTTCAGCAGCGCATACCCGAGGTAGGCGGCCAGCGTCATGAATGCGCCGTAGGTGATGTTCAGCACGTTGCTGATTCCGAACTGCACCGTGAACCCGACCGCACCGAGCGAGATCACCGCGCCGGCGGCGATGCCGAAGCCGATCGTCTGGACGACTACTGCCAAATGAACCTCCTCGCGCTGCCTCGTAAGCGATCTCTCATGCGTCGGTCGCACGCCGCAGGCCCTGCGGCCTGAGGCGTGCGACCGATCACGTATCTCACTTCAGCGCGTTTGCGATCAACCCACCGCCGAAGACGCTCAGCAGGCGCGGGCTTCCGTCTGCGTTGAAGCCCGTGGCCGAGAAGTTGCCGGCCGAGTTGTGGTACTTGTTGAAATGGATCTGGCCGCCCGTTCCGACGTAGTCGATCTGCTTCTTGGCTTTGAGTGCTGCCAACCCCTCTGCGTACGTGTGGACGACAACCTTGGTCTTCCCGGGCGCCGTCACAGTCGCGATGAACTTGTTCCACACCGGGCCGGAGGTCGAGTTCGCGGCATTCATCGCGAGCGACATCACGATATCGCCGTCGTAGAGCGCCGCGATGACTCCGATTCCCGTGACGACCGGTACATCCGAAGGTGAGACGTGAGAGGAGGACGTGAGACCGTCTTTGTAACCGGCGAACGCCGCTGAGCTCGGATTGACGTGGTATCCCACCAGCGAGATGTTCGTGGAGACAAACGCAGTCCCGAGCACTTTCTGAAGCGCGTTGAAGTAGTCGGGCGTGAGCGAGTCCGTGGCAGTGATCAGCGGCGGTACTTTGCCGTTGTTCAGCTGCTTGTACTGGGAGAAGAAGGTGGCTGCAGTCTGCGAATCATCAGCCGTGATGATCACCTGCGGCTTCGCTTTGATGACCTTTGCGACGACGCTCGCGTAGGAAGCGGCATCGCCTGGGAGATCGACCTTGATGGCGAGCTTGATGCCGAGGTTCTTGAGCGCGCGGAGGATGCCCGGCTCAGCTGTGTCGTTCCCAGCGTTGGTCTGAAGGATGACGGCTGCGCTCTTGTATTTCTTGATCTTTGCCCAGACCGCGTACGCGGCACCGTTCTGGGCATCGGACGGGACGATCCGCCAGAAGTAGGCGTCCGTCGTCTTGTCGAAAGCCGGCAGCCCGTTCGCCGTGAAGAACGGCACCTGCGCGTTGTTGACCAACGGGACGGTCACGGCAGCCGTGTTTGTCTCGAGGCCGGTTGCCATGCTGATGTTCGACGTCGCCAGGGCGCGCGTCACCGCCGGCACGGCGTCGGCCGGGTCACCGGTGTCGTCGACCGGCGTACAGCCGAACTGGTTGCCGAGGATGCCGCCTGCCTTGTTGACCTCCTCCGCCGCCGCGTAGCAGCTGAGGCTGATGAACTTCCCGAGATTCGCAGCCGGACCGCTGAACGGCGCGATCACTGCCACGTTGAGCGTCCCGGCCGAACGGCTCGCACTCGCGCCGACCGAGCCGGCAAGTGCGACGACAACGAGTGAGAGCGCCGCGAGGCTGAGTCTCACCGTCTTCGAAGTGGAAATGCTCCTCCGGCCGCCGGCTTCACGCGCGTTGTTCGCGCGACCGTCGGGTGATGAAGTTGGCTCGCCTATCAACTTCCCTCCTCGCCATGGGGATAGCACGCACGCACCTTGAACGGCTCCGATCTAACACGCTGCACTATATTTGCGCAAATGTAGGAATTGCAAGATTTGCGCAAATCGGGGACGTGCAAGCCCTCCCGCGGTGCACTCCGGACTCCTGATCCCGCAGGCGTCAGGCGCGCTTCGGCTCAGCAGTTGCAGCGCACGACGAATTCGCGCTCGTGACCCTGCAGCGTGCTACCCAGCCGGGCGTGGTCGGCGATGTGCTGCGCGACGGTCGCGCGGATCTCGCGATCGAGCCGGTAGAGGTTGTCGACGTGTTCTTCCCAGCTTCGGTCGCCCTCCTCGCCCCAGGCGTGCGGCAGGCGGCGCAGCTCCCATTCCGGCCACTCCGAGGCGGCGAGCTGCAGCGCCTGCCGGAGGATGTCGCGCTGCTGCTCGGGCTCGCCGGGCCGCCCGCAAGGGCAGCCGAGCGGGAAGTCGAGGAAGAGAGCCCGCGGCGGCTTGAGCGCGAGCACGTTCCGTCGCAGTGTGGCGATGCTCGTCGTCGGTAGCCCGCGCGCCTCGATCGCGCGGGCCAGCACGCCGGCAGCGACGTGGCACTGCGGGCAGAACGGGAGCACGAGCACCAGGTCGACGCCCATCGACTGGAAGTCGCTGACGATCTGGGGCGCGGTCTGGAGCGCGAGCTCCTCGTACCGGGTGATCGACCCGACCATCGAGACAGCCGCGTCGGCAAGCCGGCCGATCGACCCCTCCTGCTCGAGCTCGAGCAGCCGGTCGCGCGGATAGGCGACGTTGGGGTCGGCCTCGGCGAAGACCCGGATCGGCGTCCGGTGGGCAATCAGCACCTCGCGCGTGTCGCGCTCACGAGGCAGCAGCCGGTAACTCGTATCCTCGGTCTCGCCCAGCCGCTCCTGGTCCGGGAAGTAGGCGCCGCACGTCGTCAGCACGCCGACCGTCGCCTGCTGGAGCGACACCTTGAACGGCGTCAGCCGCGGCGGCTCGAACTCCGGCAGCGGTGAGGGCGGCACCCGGAGGATCTCCGCGCGAACGCGCTCGAAGTCGTACGCCGGCTGCGCGTCCACGGGCGACACCATAGGCGCTCGGCGCTCTTGCTAGAGGCCGAGGAGCTGCGCGGCGTTGCCACCTGCGATCGCCGTCAGCTCGTCCTCGGAAGCGCCGGCACGGCGCACGATCTCCAGCGGATCAACGTCGCCGACCGGGTAGTCGGTTCCGAGGACGAGCCGATCGGCGCCGACACGCTCGAGCAGCACTGCCAGGACTGTCGGGTCGTAGACGCACGTGTCGAGGTAGAAGGCGCGCAGGTACTCGCTCGGCGGCTTCGAGATGTTGCTCGCCGTCCCCGGCCGGTTGCGGAAGTTGCGATCGAGCCGGCCGAAGTAGTGCGGCAGGAAACCACCGCCGTGAGCGATCACGATCCGGAGCTCGGGCAGGTCCTCGAGCACGCCTTCGAGGATCAACGAGGTCATCACCTTGCTCTCCTCGATCGACTGGCCGATCGAGTTCCAGAGTGCGTATTCCTGGAACCACGGATCGCGGACACCGTCCGGATGGACGAAGACGACGACACCGAGGTCACGGAACGCCTCCCAGAGCGGGCGGAACCGCGGCGCACCGAGGTAGACCCCGTCGGCGCTCGCGGGAAGATTCGCGACGCGCAGCCCGAGCTCCCGGACGGCGCGCTCGGTCTCGTCGAGGGCGAGGCCGACGTCGCGGAGCGGCAGCGTGAACGAGCCGACGAAGCGGTCGGGACGAGCGCTGCACAGGGCGGCGATCGCGTCGTTGACGCGTGCCTCGAGCTCGAGTTGGAGCGGCGGCTCCGCCCAAGCGGTGTACTGCATCACGGTGCTCGATGAGAGCACTTGCACGTCGACGCCGCGCTCGTCCATGTCGGCGAGCCGCTGCTCAGGGTTGAGCATCCGCTCGTGAGCGGCCGCCATCCGTGAGCCCGCCTCCGGGCGCGCCGCCTCGGGGCGGGCGCCGAAAGCCCCGAAGACGGAGTTCGGCAGGGTGCGCTCGAAGACGTACGGCTCGAGCACGTGGGCGTGGAAATCGATTGTCTGCGTTCGCTCTGGTGTCGGAGGCATGTGCAATCGAGTCCCGTCGGTTGTCACCCTAAAGCCGACTCAGAGCGTGAGTGCGGCCAGGATCTGAGCGATCACGATCTTCGCGATCATCGCCATCGGATAGACGCTCGCGTAGCCGAGGGTGAGCTCGCGCTCGTCGTCGAGCTGATCGGAGGCGTAGGCGAGCACCGCGGGCTGCGTCTGCATTCCGGCGAGCACGCCGATCAACGTCGGCAGGGGCAGACGCAAGATCCGGGTGCCGGCGCCGAGCATGATCAGGAGCGCAGTCCCGGTCACGGCCGCGCCCGCCGCGATCACGAGCAGTGCCGAAGGGTCGACGATCGCGTCGGCGAAGGCCGGCCCCGAGCGGGTACCGACGCCGGCGAGGAAGAGCACCATGCCGAACTGGCGCAGCGTCAGGTTCGCCGTGTACGGCAGCTGCCACACGAAGGGCCCGGTACGGGCAAGAGCGCCGAGGACGAGCCCGGCCACGAGTGGGCCGCCGGCGAAGCCGAGCGAGAAGCTCCCGCCGCCCGGCAGCGGAACTGCCACCACGCCGAGGGCCAGCCCGGCCGCGATCCCTGCGCTGAAGGTGAGCACGTCGACCTCGCCGAGCGCGCGAAAGGAGTCACCGAAGAACCCCGCGATCTCCCGCATCCGCGCCCGCGGGGCGACGATCCGAATCGCGTCTCCGAGCTCGAGATGGAGGTCCGGTTCCGCGACCAGGTCGACGTCGCCGCGGCGGAGGCGGGTCGCCGCCGCGCCGAAACGATCCTCCAGGTGCAGATCGGCGATCCGCCGTCCGGCGACGGCGCGCGAGCTGACGACGATCCGGCGGAAGTCGAGCTCGTGCCGGTCGAGCTCGATCTCCTCCGGCGCGCGGCGGCCGAGCTCCCCTTCGATCAAGGCGACCTCCTCGGCCGTACCCACGACCGAGAGCAGGTCGCCGGGCACCGGCTCGAGCGTGCCGACCGCCGCGACGAGCTCCCCCGCCCGCTTGAGCCGCCCGAAGCTGACCGATCCACCATGGCGCTCGCGCAGCTGGTCGAGGGTCCCCGCCCCGCGCTCCACGAGAACCGTGTGGACGAAGAGCGCAGGCGCACGGACGCCCGGACGACGGCGCCGCTCGCGGCGCAGCACCGCCCAGACGACGAGCAGCGGCAACACGAGGCCGAGCGGATACGAGAGCGAGTAGCCGACGATCGGATCGGCAGCCAGCCGGTCGAAGCCCTGCTTCCCCTTGAGCGTCTCGAGCGCGGCGGCGAGCGCGGGCGTGTTCGTCTCGCCGCCCGCGAAGGCGCCGGTCGCGCGCGGCCCGGAGAGACCGAGCCAGGCGTGACCGGCAAGCGCGACCAGAGCCGAGGCGACGATCGCGCCCACGACGACACGGTTCGCAGCCCAGCCGCGGCGGCGCATCGCGCCGATGAAGCCCGGCCCGCTCGCGAGCCCGACCGTGTAGACGAAGAGCGCGAGCCCGAGCACCCAGAACGGGTCGGGCAGCTTCAGCCGGTTGTCGAGAGCGCCGACCGCGATACCCGCGAACATGACCGCAGCGACCCCCAGCGAGAATCCGCCGACCCGGATCCGGCCGACCGCGAACCCGAGCGCCGCGACGACGAACAGGAGCAG
Organism: Gaiellaceae bacterium; assembly: GCA_036564885.1. Classification (GTDB taxonomy): domain Bacteria; phylum Actinomycetota; class Thermoleophilia; order Gaiellales; family Gaiellaceae; genus Palsa-739. The sequence goes on from DATCOE010000042.1 coordinate 26,839, forward strand.
AACCGGGTTCGACGCGAGCGTGTCGGTGACGAGCGAGCCAATCACCGCTACGTCACGGCCCCGGCAGAGTCAGTGCGAAGCGCTCGCCGCCTGCGTCCCAGCCGACTGCCCTCCGCGACGCCGGGGTCGGCGAGCT
>DATCOE010000043.1:0-2840 GCA_036564885.1 Gaiellaceae bacterium
GGCGGCGAGAGCCTCGACGACGCCGCGCGCCGGTACGCCCGGGCGTTGCGGAGGCTGCTCGAGCGCCCCGAGCAGGCGATCCTCGTCGTCTGCCACGAGATCCCGGTGCGCTACGCGCTCAACGCGGCCGCCGGCTCCGACGACCTCGACGGCCCGGAGCGCCGGATCCCGAACGCGACGCCGTATCTCTTCGACGAGGCGGGGCTGGCGCGCGCGGCGGCGCGGATCGAGCAGCTCGTCGGCCAAGGAGCCTCTGACTGAACAAGCACGGACTGACGGGCCGCGCTGTGCACGCGCGCTGCCGCGTCCTCGGTCGCGTCGATAGAAAACCACTATCGACGCTCCCTGCGTCCTTGCATCGCACGCACCTATCGCACCCCGTCGGCGCGTGGTCGTCCAATCAGAGGCTCCGGATCCCCCGTTCGGGGAGCAGGGTGCACCAAACCCACGCCGAATTGGAGCCATCCCTCCGTGAGTGCGTGGACTCTTTCCTTGATGGTGGTCGTCACCCTGATCTGGGTGGGGATGTTCGGCGCGGTCGCGTACCTCGCCGTCCAGAAGGTCTCGGCGCGGCGCTGACCGCGCGGGCGACCTCGTAGACTGAGTCGCCTCGCGGGTGTGGCGGAACTGGTAGACGCGGCGGGTTTAGGTCCCGTTGGGTGAAAGCCCTTGGAGGTTCGAGTCCTCTCGCCCGCACTCGGCATCGCTGCGCTCGCCTTCACGGGGGAAACCAGTTTCCCGCGTGGGCCCCCTTCTGGTTCGTGCTCTCGGCAGGCGGAATCACTGCTGCGCCGAACAAGTTCGGCTCCGCGACGCAGAACCTACGCTGACGCGAGGCACCGGCGGTTCGGCCTATAGTCCCGCCCGGTGGCAGGCATGCAGCCCGACGACGTCTACGAGCTGACCGGTGTCGGCGACCCGCGCATCTCCGCCGACGGGACGCGCCTCGCCTACGTGATCGTCACGACCGACCGCGAGTCGAGCGAGTACCGGAGCGCTATCTGGGTCGCGGCGCTCGACAGCTCAGAGGAGCCGCGCCGGTTCACCGCCGGCGAGAAGCGCGACGGCTCTCCGCGTTGGTCGCCAGACGGGCGGTGGCTCGCGTTCGTGTCCAACCGCGGCGACGAGAAGGCGCAGGCGCAGATCTACGTCATCCCCGCGCAGGGCGGCGAGGCCCGCAAGCTCACTGACCTCAAGGAGAGCGCCGCCGACGTCGTGTGGTCGCCGGACTCCACGCGGCTCGCCTTCACGTCACGCGTGCGCGACGAGGCCTATGAGGAAGAAGAGGACCGCAAGCGCAAGCCGCGACGTTTCACGCGGCTACTGCAGAAGCTCGACAACGTCGGCTGGACCGGAGACCGGCGCACCCATGTCTTCGTCGTCGACCTCGAGGGCGGCGAGGCACGGCAGCTCACCGAGGGCGACTGCGAAGACGACGCACCGGCCTGGTCGCCCGACGGCACGCGGATCGTCTTCGGGGCCTTACGCGGCGAGCGCTGGGACACCGAGCTGATCACCCGCCTGTACGTGGTCGACGCCGACGGCGGCGAGCCGGCGCAGCTGACGCGCGATGAGGGCTCGTACGAGACGCCCGCGTTCTCCCCCGACGGCACCCGGATCGCGTACCGCTTCTCCGTCGAGGACGACACCCATCCTCATCACACGCAGATCGGCGTCATGAATGCGGACGGTACGGGCGCAACGCTTCTGACGACGTCGCTCGACCGGCAGTGCGCGCCGCACCCGGACTACCGTGAGCCGATCTGGGACGGCGACCGCCTCCTCTTCACGCTGGAGGACGGCGGCAACGTCCACCCCTACGTCGTCGCGGCGGACGGATCGACCGAGCCCGAGCGCCTCGTCGGCGGCGAGCTCTCGGTCTCCGGGTACGACATGCGCGACGGCGAGCTCGTATACGTCGCGTCGACGCACACGACGCTGCGCGAGCTGTACGCCGGCGTCGAGGGCCGCAAGCTGACGAGCGTCGGCGAGGCCTTCACCGGAGGACGGGAGCTCGTCGAGCCGGAGCGGTTCACCGCCGTCTCGCAGGACGGCTACGAGGTGGACGCGTGGATCATGCGGCCGGCCGGCTTCCAGAAAGGCACGCGCTACCCGACGCTGCTGAGCATCCACGGCGGCCCGTTCGCGCAGTACGGCACCGCGTTCTTCGACGAGTTCCAGGTCTACGCCGGCGGCGGCTACGCGGTGCTCTTCTCGAACCCGCGCGGCGGCTCGGGCTACTCGGAGGAGCATGGACGCGCGATCCGCGGCCCGGTCGGCGACGCGGGCCCCGGCTGGGGCACGTGCGACTACGAGGACCTGATGGCGGTCGTCGACACGGCGATCGAGCAGTTCGACTACGTCGACCCGGAGCGGCTCGGTGTGATCGGAGGCTCCTACGGCGGTTTCATGACCTCGTGGATCATCGGCCACACCAACCGCTTCAAGGCAGCGATCTCCGAGCGCGCCGTGAACAACCTCGTGAGCATGTTCGGGTCGAGTGACATCTTCTGGGTCTTCGAGCGCCAGTTCGGCGGGCCGCTGTGGGAGAACGTCGACGCGTACCTCGAGCGCTCGCCGTCGACCTACGCGAAGGACATCGAGACGCCCGTGCTCGTCTTGCATTCGGAGCAAGACCTCCGCTGCAACATCGAGCAGGGCGAGCACCTCTTCACGCTGCTGCGTCTGATGGGGAAGGACGTGGAGATGCTTCGCTTCCCGGCCGAAAGTCACGAGCTCTCGCGCGCGGGGTCGCCGATCCACCGGGTGCAGCGCTTCGAGGCGGTTCTCGACTGGTTCGGGCGCTACCTCTCGCCCGGTTCGTAACCCCGAGAACGCGC
>DATCOE010000044.1:0-22463 GCA_036564885.1 Gaiellaceae bacterium
GATCTGGATCTGCTGCACGTTGCCCGTGCCCATGTCCTTCGCCGAGACGTTGATGATCCCGTTGGCGTCGATGTCGAACGTGACCTCGACCTGCGGCATGCCCCGCGGCGCCGGCGGGATGCCGACGAGCTGGAACTTGCCGAGCGTCTTGTTGTATGTCGCCATCTCCGACTCGCCCTGGAGCACGTGCACCTCGACCGACGGCTGGTTGTCCTCCGCGGTCGTGAACGTCTCCGACTTCTTCGTCGGAATCGTCGTGTTGCGCTCGATGAGCTTGGTCATGACGCCGCCCTTGGTCTCGATGCCGAGGGACAGAGGCGTGACGTCGAGGAGGAGGATGTCCTTGACCTCGCCCTTGAGCACGCCGGCCTGCAGCGCGGCGCCGACGGCGACGACCTCGTCCGGGTTGACGCCCTTGTGCGGGTCCTTGCCGACGATCTGCTTGACCTTGTCCTGCACCGCAGGCATGCGGGTCATGCCGCCGACGAGCACGACGTGATCGATCTTCGACGCGTCGAGGCCGGCGTCCTTGAGCGACTGCTTCGTCGGGCCGACGGTGCGCTCGAGCAGGTCGGCGGTGATCTCCTCGAGCTTCGCCCGGGTGAGCTGGAGGTCGAGGTGCTTTGGACCGTCCTGCGTCGCCGTGATGAACGGCAGGTTGATCTGCGTCGTCATCGTCGACGACAGCTCGATCTTCGCCTTCTCTGCGGCCTCGTACAGGCGCTGAAGCGCCATCTTGTCGGCCGAGAGGTCGATGCCCTGGTGACGCTTGAACTCTGCGACCATCCAGTCGACGACCGTCTTGTCGAAGTTGTCGCCGCCGAGGTGGTTGTCACCCGCGGTCGACTTGACCTCGAAGACGCCCTCGCCGAGCTCGAGCACCGACACGTCGAACGTGCCGCCGCCGAGGTCGAAGACGAGGATCGTCTGGTCGCCTTCCTTGTCGAGCCCGTACGCGAGTGACGCCGCGGTCGGCTCGTTGATGATGCGCAGGACGTTGAGGCCGGCGATCTTGCCGGCGTCCTTCGTCGCTTCGCGCTGGGCGTTGTTGAAGTACGCCGGCACGGTGATCACCGCGTCGGTCACCGACTCGCCGAGATACGCCTCGGCGTCGGCCTTCAGCTTCTGCAGGATCATCGCGCTGATCTCCGGCGGGGCGTAGTCCTTGCCTGCCGCCTTCACGCGGACGTCCCCGTTCGGGCCCTGGAGGACCTCGTACGGGATCATGGTCATCTCCTCCGAGACCTCGGAGTACTTGCGCCCCATGAAGCGCTTGATCGAGAAGATGGTGTTCTCGGGATTCGTGACCTGCTGGCGGCGTGCCGGTGCGCCGACGAGCCGCTGGCCGTCCTTCGTGAACGCGACGACGGAGGGCGTCGTGCGCCCGCCTTCGGCGTTCGGGATGACCGTGGCCTCGCCGCCCTCGAGCACTGCCATGCACGAGTTCGTCGTGCCCAGGTCGATACCAAGTGTCTTTGCCATGTGTCTGTGCCTCCTGTGAGAAAATCTGAGTGGCACTGTAGCAGATTCAGAATAGGCCGTCCGGCCTATTGACAGGCTGATCCGCGAGGAGTCAGCTACGCCGGGGGGCAAGGGCGAGCTACGTACTAGGGGAGGGCACGAACATGCGGGGGAAGATCCTGGCCGCGCTGGCACTGCCGGCAGCGGTCCTCACACTTGCGGCGGCGGGCAGCGCAGCGCTGCCGGGCGGCACGTCCTTCGAGGTGCACGTCACCGCGCCGAGCAGCGGCGCCGTGCTGCCCGAGGCGACGCCGATCCTCGTCACCGGGCAGGCGACGGTGGGTGCTGCGACGCCGATCGCGAACTCGCTGCTCATCACCGCGATCGACGTCTCCGGGAGCACGGCAAACCCCGTGTCGACGGGCGCCTGCGGCAACCAGAACCCGACGCACGACCTGGTCGCGAACACCGTCATGGACTGCGAGCTTGCCGCGGCGAAGGCACTGAATGCCGCGGCGGTCAGCGCGGGCACGGTGGCCCAGGTCGGCCTGATCGGTTTCGCGGGCCGCATCGCCGGCACCTCGCTGCCGCTCACGAACGAGGCGGCGCCGCTCGACCTGAGCCCGGCCGTCGCGGGCCAGACCCTCGTGGCGCCGGCTGCGGACCTGACCGGCAACGGCATCCGGGACGTCGAGGACGCCATCGCCTCCGCGTACAACGGGAACATCTTCGGCACGCACGGCCAGCCGGCGGGCGACTTCGGCGTCGGCTTCACGAGCTTCTCGACGTTCACGTCGCCCGGGAACACGAACTACTGGGCGGCTGTGACGCAGATCCGCGCCCTGGCGGCCACGCCGTCGGTCGCGGGCCTCACGAAGATCGCCGTGATGCTCTCCGACGGCGACTCGACGGTCGGCAGCCCGTCGAACCAGCCGGTCAGCAATGCGCTGATCGGCATCGCGGCGACCGGCCTCAAGATCTACACCTTTGCGATCGGCAACAGTGCGTCGTGTGCCGGGTCGGGCGGTGGCTTCGGCACCTTGCAGGAGATCGCGAACGCCACCGCTGCAACCTGTACACACATCGCGAATCCCGGTGACGCCGTCGCAGCGGTTCCGGCCGCGATCGGCTCGTCGATCGACTTCTATCGCACGAGCGCAAACGGGAGTGCGGGGCCGTTCGACGTCGCGACGGGTACGCCCGTCCCGCCCGCGAGCTTCTTCACGGGCACGGACACGCTCCGGGGCCCGGGCGCGGTGGACATCTCGAACACGTACCCGGCCTCGGTCGCGACGCCGGGCCCGAAGACCCTCTGCGTCAGGGCGACGGGCGCCGACGGCGGCGGCTCGCAGACGCTGACCGACTGCGTCGACGTGACGATCAAGGCGCGGCCGACCGTGACGCTCGACGGCGGTGACGGTCAGGACGGCACCGTCGGAAGCACGCCGGAAGGCACGGCGTTCTCGATCGGCGCAACCGTCAACGGCACCGGAACGACGACCTGGACCTCAGGCGGCGGCACGGGCACGTGCACGTTCGGCGACGAACACGCCGTGAACACGACCGTCACCTGCACCGACGACGGCACGTACGCGCTGACGCTCACGGTCGACGACGCCGTGAACGCGCCGTTCTCGGCGACGGAACACCTGCTGGTCACGAACGTCGACCCCGTGCCGACGCTCACGCTGACGCCGACGCTCGTTCCGCTCTCGAGCGGCGAGGTCGCGGCGGACATCGCGATCGCGGATCCGGGTAGCGACACGTTCACCTGCGTCGTCGAGTGGGGAGACGGCGGCATCGACACGCTGCCGGCGACGGGGACCTCGTGCCACGCGACGCACCAGTACCTCACCGCGGGCACGCGCACGGTGCAGGTGACCGTCACCGACGACGACACCGGCACAGGCAGCACGAGTGGTGACGTCACGGTCAAGGGCGCGCCGACCCTGACGCTTCGGGGCGACGACCCGCTCACCGGCCGGATCGGCGAGGTGAACGAGGGAACCGCGTTCGCCATCCCGGCCAGCGTCGGTGGTGCGACGTCCGTCTCGTGGACGGCCTCGGGCGGAACGGGCACGTGCACGTTCACTCCGAGTGACGCTGCGAGCACGAGCGTTACGTGCAACGACAACGGCCTCTATGCGCTCACGCTGAGCGCCGAGGACGCGTTCGGCCAGACGAGCAGCGCCACCGTGCACCTGCTCGTCGACAACGTGGCGCCGACGCTAACGGTGAGCAACCCGGTTGCGGGTGCGTCGCCGCGGAGTGTCACGTTCAACGGGATCGTCACCGACCCGGGCTTGAACGACGTGCTGTCGTGCCTCATCGACTGGGGCGACACGAACATCGAGACCGTTCCGGTCAGCGGCGGCTTCTGCAACGCCACGCACACGTACGACGCGTCGCTCGCCGCCGCGACGATCCACGTGACCGCCTCGGACGACGACGGCGGCGTGTCGGCGGAACGGATCATCCCGCTGACGTTCAACCGGGCACCGGTCTGCACTGCGGTTCGCGCGAGCGACGGGTCGCTGTGGCCCCCGAACCATCAGATGGAGCTGATCCAGCTGAGCGGTGCCACCGACCCGGATGCGGGCGACTCCGTGTCGTACGCGATCGTGAGCGTTCGGCAGGACGAGCCGCTCCTCGGAGGAGGCTCGGGCAACTTCTCGCCCGACGCTCGGCTCGCCTCCGGCGGTGCCGTCTACCTCCGCTCGGAGCGGGACGGCACCGGTGACGGGCGCGTATACACAATCGCCTACCGCGTGAGCGACACGAACGGCGCCAGCTGCACCGGCACCGTGACGGTCACCGTCGCCCACGACCAGGCGCACGGAGCGATCCTGACTCCGGGCATCTCGGTCAACTCGCTCGGCTGACGGACGCAATTCGCGAGGAGGCCCGCGGCTCGTCCGCGGGCCTCCTCAGCGAAATACGCCGATCAGCACGCCGCCGGCGACGATCAGCAGCGCGCCGAACATCAGCCGGCGGCCCACGAGCTCGACGTGGCGGATGAAGACGATCGAGAGAAAGACGCCCCAGAGCGACTCCGTGGCGACGAGCGGCGAGACGACCGTGACGCGGCCGCGGTAGTACGCCTCGAAGAGCGAGACGTACGAGAGCCCGAAGAGCACGCCCACCCCGAGAAACGGCAGGGCCTGGTGCAGCGTCGGCCGGGTGCGCAGCCGCGGGAGGAGCAGCACCGCGAGCAGGAGCGCGCCGCCGACGAGCGCGGCCGCGGCGGCGGCGGCGGGCGGCACGGGAGTGTCGCGCGAGAGCCAGCGCAGCAGGTTGTCGCGGGCCGAGAAGAGGATCGTCGCGACGAAGGCAAAGACGAGACCGATGCGACGCACGTGCTCGGGCCTCCCCCGCTCCCACGCGAGCTCGAGCCCGCCGGCGACGATGAGCACGGCGCCGACGATCAGCGCGACGCTCACCGGCTCGCCGAGGAGGAGAAGGGCGATCGTCACGGAGACGAGCGGGGCCGCGCCGAGCACGACCGACGAGCGTGACGCGCCCGCCTCGCGGATCGCGAGCGTGACGAGGATCTGAGCGGCGCCCGGCGAGATGAGCCCGGCGAGCAGGAACGGCCAGGCCGCACCGGCGTGCACGCCGCGCGCCGGCGCCTCGGCGGCCGCTGCGACAAGGCCGACCACGAGCGCGCCCGCGACGGTGCAGAGGGTCGCGAGGTCGGCGTCGGAGTGGCGGCTGAGGCCTATCCGCAGGCCGACGCTCATGCCGCCGAAGAGCATCGCCGACAGGCAGGCGAGCACGATCGCGGTCAACGCAGCGCCCATTCCATCGGCGAGACGCTACTGGAGGCGTGCATACACTCCCGCACATGGCCACCGACACGCTCGCCGCCCAGCTCGCCGAGGACGCCGCAGAGCGCTTCCTCCGCTACGTCCGCATCGACACCCAGTCCGACGAGGACTCCGAGACCTATCCGAGCACAGCGAAGCAACTCGACCTGCTGCGCCTGCTGCTCGGAGAGTTGCAGGAGCTCGGCCTCGCGGACGCGGCGATCGACGAGCACGGCTACGTGACCGCGACGCTGCCGGCGACGGTCGACCGCGAGGTGCCGGCGATCGCCTTCTTCGCGCACGTCGACACGGCGCGCGAGTGCAGCGGCGCGAACGTCAAGCCGCAGCGCCTCCGCTACGAGGGCGGCGACATCGTGCTCGGCGACTCCGGGCAGGTGATCCGCCCGCCTGAGTCACCGGAGCTGCAGCACCACGTGGGACACGAGATCGTCACGACGGACGGCACGACGCTGCTCGGCGCGGACGACAAGTCGGGGCTCGCCGAGATCATGGCCGCGGCCGCGTATCTCGTCGCGCACCCGGAGGTGCCGCACGGCCCGGTGAAGGTCGCGTTCAACCCGGACGAGGAGATCGGGCGCGGCGTCATCCACTTCCCCGTCGACACGTTCGGCGCTGTCGCCGCGTACACCCTGGACGGGTCGACGGCGGGCGAGGTGCAGCAGGAGACGTTTTCCGGCGCGCAGGTGCGGATGAAGGTGCGCGGCCGCGCGATCCATCCGGGCTGGGCGAAGGGTGAGCTCGTGAACGCGGTCAAGCTCGCCGCCGAGGTGATCGACCGGTTGCCGAAGGACCGGCTGTCGCCGGAGACGACGCACGAGCGCGAGGGCTACGTGCACCCGATCGTGATCTCCGGCGACTCGTCCGAGGTGGAGATCCGCTTCATCGTCCGCGACTTCGAGAACGACCTGCTCGACCAGCACGTCGAGTTCCTGCGCGGGATCGCGGCGGACGTTGCCGCGACCGACGAGCGCTGCTCGATCGAGGTCGAGTCGAAGATCCAGTACCGGAACATGCGCGACACGCTCCAGCACCATCCCGAGATCGTCGCGCACCTCGAGGAGGCCGTCAGGCGCGTCGGGTTCGAGCCGAAGCAGACCGCGATCCGCGGCGGCACGGACGGGTCCGCACTCACCGAGCTGGGCCTGCCGACCCCGAACATCTTCACAGGCGGCCACGACGCCCACAGCGAGCGCGAGTGGATCTGCGTCGAGGACATGGGCCTCGCCGCTGCCACGGTCGTCGAGCTCGCCAAGGTCTGGGCCGAGTAGCCCGTCTCTCGGCTTCCCGGGCGGGTTACCCTGTCTCGATGGAACCGCTGCTCGACACGTTCGGCCGGCCGCTGGAGACCCTGCGCGTGTCGGTCACCGACCGCTGCAACTTCCGCTGCGTCTACTGCATGCCGAAGGAGGCCTTCGGGCGTGACCACGCGTTCGTCGAGCGGAAGGACCTGCTGAGCCTCGAGGAGATCGAGCGCGTCGTGCGGGTCTTCGCGGAGCTCGGCGTGCGCACGGTGCGCATCACGGGCGGCGAGCCGCTCGTGCGCCGCAACGTCGAGCACCTCGTCGAGCTGCTCGCCGCGATCCCGGGCCTCGAGCTGGCGCTCACGACGAACGGCGCGCTGCTGCCGCAGAAAGCCGAGGCGCTCGCGCGGGCGGGCCTCGACCGCATCACCGTCAGCCTCGACTCGGTCGACGACGCAACGTTCAGGGCGCTGAACGACGTCGACTTCCCCGTCGAGCGCGTCCTCGCGGGCATCGACGCGGCCGAGGCCGCGGGGCTGCGCGTCAAGGTGAATGCGGTCGTCAAGAAAGGCGCCAACGACGGCGGCATCGTCGCGCTCGCCGAGCGCTTCCGTGGCACGCCCCACGTGCTCCGCTTCATCGAGTACATGGATGTCGGCAGCTCGAACGGGTGGCGCCTCGACGACGTCGTCCCGGCCGCCGAGATCGTCGAGCGGATCGGCGCGGTCTGGCCGCTCGAGCCGCTTCCGCCCACCCGCCCCGACGACACCTCACGCCGCTACAGCTACCGCGACGGCGCGGGCGAGGTCGGCGTGATCGCCTCCGTGACCCAGCCGTTCTGCGGCGGCTGCTCCCGGGCGCGGCTTTCGGCCGAGGGCAAGCTCTACACCTGCCTCTTCGCCGTGCAGGGCCACGACCTCCGCGAGCCGCTCCGCGCGGGCGCCTCCGGCGAGGAGCTCGCCGAGTCGATCCGGGGCGTCTGGCACCGGCGCTCCGACCGGTATTCCGACCTCCGAACGGCCGAGACCGCCGCCCTGCCCAAGGTCGAGATGTCGTACATCGGCGGGTGAGTTGTGCAGGCCGCGACGACGTCTAGAATCATCCTGTGACCGCCGTCGCAGCAGCCGGACGCCGGATCCTCCCGAGAGGGTGGACCGATTTCGGCTTCCAGGTCGCGCTCTGGCTCGGCTTCTACTTCAGCTACCAGGAAGTCCGGAGCCTCGCCGACCGCGATTCCGCCAAGGCGTTCCTCAACGGCCTGCGCGTGATCGGCCTCGAGCAGCGGATCACGCCGCACCTCTTCGAGCAGACCGCCCAGAGCATCGCCGACTCCTCCCAGTGGCTCCTCACGGCCGCCGCCTGGACGTACTGGAACTCCGAGTTCACGGTGATCGGCCTGACCCTGCTGTGGGTCTACCTGCGCCGGCACGAGCATTTCGCGCGCTTCCGGAACACGATCCTGCTCGCGAACACGGTCGGCCTCGTCGGCTACGCGCTCGTGCCGACGGCGCCACCCTGGATGTTCCCGAGCTACGGGTTCGTGGACGGCGTCAACCACTCGCACGGTCTGCTCGGGGCGCTCGCGAACCCGTACGCGGCGATGCCGAGCCTCCACGCTGCCGACGCACTCGTCGTCGGCGTCTGCCTCCTCGCGGCGAGCCGGCGCTGGTGGTCGAAGGCGCTCTGGGCCTTCTGGCCCGTGTGGGTCTGGTTCTGCGTCATGGCGACGGCGAACCACTTCTGGCTGGACGTCGCGGCCGGGATCGGCGTGGCCGCGATCTCGCTCGTGATCGTTTCGAAGGTGCCTCTGCTGGCCGGTCGCCGCCGGCCGCCCGCAGAGACGCCCATCGCAAACCTGCTATAGTCCCCCATAGCAGGAATGCGATTTCGACTCGACTACGAGACAGCTCCCATGCATGCACTGAAGGAAGACGCTCCGGCCCTCAGCAGGGTCAAGCACGGGTACACGACCGGTGCCCGCACGCTCGCGAGCCGCTCGGTCACCGGGCTCGCCCGCACGCGTGTCACGCCCAACGCGCTGACGGTCTCGGGCGTCAGCCTCTGTCTCGCCGCGGCAGTGCTCGTCCCGTTCGAGAACCGCAACGAGCTCCTCTTCTACTGGCTCGGCGCCGGCGTCTTCGTGCTCGGCTCGATCCTCGACATCCTCGACGGGGCGCTCGCGCGTGTCGGTGGAAAATCGACCGTCTTCGGCGCCTTCCTCGACTCGACGACCGACCGTGTCGGTGAGGGCGCGATGCTCGCTGCGATCGCGCTCGTCTTCGCACGGAACGGCAACGACACAGCGGTTGTGTTCACGATCGTCGGCGTCGCCGGCTCCTTCCTCGTGCCGTACGTGCGGGCCAAGGCCGAGGCGCTCGGCCTCCGCGGGGACGTCGGCCTCGGCTCGCGTGCCGAACGTGTCGTCGTGATCACCGCCGGCCTCGTGCTCGCACCGTGGGGCCTGCTCCCCTGGGCGATCTACCTGCTGGCCGCTACCTCATGGTTCACCGTCCTGCAGCGCGTCCTGCACGTCCGCAAACAACTTCTTTTTGGAGGAACGAATGTCTAGCAACGGAAAATCGAACGGGCGCGCGCACGCCGACGACGGCAAGGTTCGCGTCGCGATCATCGGCGTCGGCAACTGCGCCAACTCGCTGATTCAGGGCCGCGAGTACTACAAGGACGCCGACGACGAGAAGTTCGTCCCCGGCCTCATGCACGTGAACCTCGGCGGGTACCACATCCACGACATCGAGTTCACGGCGGCGTTCGACGTCGTCAAGGGCAAGGTCGGCGAGGACCTCGCCGACGCGATGTGGGCGCACCCGAACAACACGATCAAGTTCGCCGACGTGCAGAAGACCGGCGTGAAGGTCTCGCGCGGGATGACGCACGACGGCATCGGAAAGTACCTCTCCCAGATCGTCGAGAAGGCGCCGGGCAAGACCGACGACATCGTCGGAATCCTCAAGGAGACGAAGACGGACGTCGTCGTCAACTATCTGCCCGTCGGCTCCGAAGCCGCGGCCAAGTGGTACGCAGAGCAGATCCTCGAGGCCGGTTGCGCGATGGTGAACTGCATGCCCGTCTTCATCGCGCGCGAGGACTACTGGAACAAGCGCTTCGCGGATAAGGGCCTGCCGATCATCGGCGACGACATCAAGTCGCAGGTCGGCGCGACGATCACGCACCGCGTGCTCACCTCGCTCTTCCGCGAGCGCGGCATCCATCTCGACAAGACGATGCAGCTGAACGTCGGCGGCAACTCCGACTTCCTCAACATGCTCGAGCGCGAGCGCCTCGAGTCGAAGAAGATCTCGAAGACGAACGCCGTCACGTCGATGCTCGACTACGACCTCGGCGAGGGCAACGTGCACGTCGGGCCGTCCGACTACGTGCCGTGGCTGACCGACCGCAAGTGGGCCTACATCCGCATGGAGGGCTCCGCATTCGGTGACGTGCCGCTGAACGTCGAGCTGAAGCTCGAGGTGTGGGACTCGCCGAACTCAGCCGGCATCGTGATCGACGCGGTCCGCATGGCAAAGCTCGCGCTGAACAACGGTCTCTCCGGCTCGCTCGTCGGGCCGAGCTCGTACCTGATGAAGTCGCCGCCGCAGCAGATCGTCGACGACGAGGCGTACAACCTCACCGAGCAGTTCATCGAAGAGAACCACCGGCAGGTCGCTGCGAAGGTCACCGCTTAGCTCGCTTCGCTCGCTCGCTTCATGGGGGAAACCAGTTTCCCCCATGGGCCCCCTTCTTCGTGTGCTCGCGGCGGAGCGTCTCACTGCTGCGCGGAGCAAGCTCCGCTCCGCGACGCCTCTGTTCTCTCGGGCGACGGGGAGAACGGAAGGCCATCGGTATCCCTCCTGTACGTCTACGCCGGCGGCGTCTCGATCCGGGCGGACAAATGCGAAGCGGACGAACTGCTGGGCGCGCGTTCCGCCGTACTTGAGAAGGTCAGGGCCTGCTTCGATAGCCCATGCGTCGCACGCAGCATCGAAGATCTCGCCCAACGTGACGTCGAGCGAGATCTCAAGCTCGGCCTGCGGCTTCTCATCGAGTGGCGTCTCTGCGGTCACCCAGTCCCACCGCCGGTCATAGAGTCGCACCGCGGAGTCTCGTTCTGACGGCCGAGCCGACGCTACTACACTCGGATGCCGGGATGGCACTGCGCGTCGCCCTCGTAACCCCCTTCTCCTGGTCGCAGCCGCACGACGTCAACGAGCACGTCGCGGGACTCGCCGGAGAACTGCGCGCGCGCGGACACGCGGTGACCGTGCTCGCGCCGTCGAGCCGCGCGCGCGACCTCGCCGCCGGGCGCCGGGCGCTCGCGAGCGGCGCGGACGCAGAGCTGATCGCGGTCGGCCCCGCGCTCCCGATCGCCCGCGGCACGCGGCTGGGCGTCCCCGTCGGCGTCAGGGCCAACCTCGCCGTCGCGCTCGGTGGTGCTGGATCGGGTCGGGGCGCGTTCGACGTCGTGCACGGCTTCGAGCCCGGGCTCCCGAGCCTCTCGTACCTCGCCCTACGCGACTCGACGGAACTGACCGCCGCGACGTTCTTCTCGCCCGAGCGGCTCGGCTACCCGCCGGGCCGGGCCCAGCGCGAGCGTCTGCTCGGCCGGCTCGACGCCCTGCTCGCCACGAGCGAGGAGGCGGCGGAGGCGGCGGCGCTCCGCTTCCCGGGCCGGTACGAGCTTGTACCGAGCGGCGTCGACCTCGACCTGTTCGCACCGGCGGAGAAGCGCGACGTCGTCGTGCTCGAATGGCGGCAGGCCGAGCGCCCGCTGCTGCGCGCGCTCGTGCGCGAGCTCGCCGGCCAGAGCGACTGGGAGCTCGTGCTGCTGCGCACCCGCCCGCTCGGCGGCCGGCCGACGCTCCCCCGGACGCTCCGCGGACGCGTCCGCGTGCGCACCGCGCTCGACGCCGAGAGCCGCGCCGCCGTGCTGCGCGACGCCGCCGTCTTCGTGCCCGCGTTCGACGGCCTTCCCCGCATCGCGCTCGAGGCGCAGGCCGCCGGCGCCGCCGTCTCCGCGCCCCCCGGGCGCGCGCTCCAGCCTGAGCTCGCCGCCGCCGAGGCCGCGCGGCTGATCGAGGACGACGCGTTCCGGGCGCGACGCGCCCACGAAGGGCTGGAGGCCGCACGACTCGAGAGCTTCGGCGCGCTCGCGGATCGCGTCGAGAAGGTCTACGCCTCGCTCGAGCGCCGGCGCCGCCCCGCGGCGCGGCCGGCGCCGCTCGAGGAGCGCGACTGGATCCTCGTCGACCTGCACATGCACACGACGTGGTCGCACGATTGCTCGATCGAGGTGGACGACCTGCTCGACCACGCGCAGGCGGAAGGGCTCGGCGCGATCGCGATCACCGACCACAACGTGTTCGGCGGCGCGCTCGAAGCCGTCGAAAAGGCGCGCGGCCGCAAGCTGATCGTGATCCCGGGCGAGGAGGTGAAGACGGCCGTCGAGGGCGAGGTGATCGGCCTCTTCCTCAAGGAGGAGATCCCGCGCGGCATGTCGTTCGGCGAGACCGTCGCAGCGATTCGCGCCCAGGGCGGCCTCGTCTACGTCCCGCACCCCTTCGACCGCCTGCACTCGATCCCCGACGCGGCGACGCTGCAGCGCCACCTCGGCGAGATCGACGTCTTCGAGGTCTACAACGCGCGCCTGATCTTCGAGGGCTACAACGTCGAGGCGCTTCGATTCGCGCGCAAGTACAACCTCACCGCGGCCGCCGGATCGGACGCGCACGTGCTCCAAGGAGTCGGCACCGGCGCCGTCAGGATGCGCCGTTTCCAGGGCCCGGAGGAGTTCCTCGTGTCGCTCCGGAGCGCCGAGATCCTCCGCCGCCCGAAGTCCCTCGCCTACCTCTACGGCCTCAAGTGGGTTGCGCAAGCCAAGGAAAGGGTGCGCTAGGAGCGAACCACTGTTGGGGCTCCTGTGACTGTGGCGACAGACGAAATCTACGAGAAGTACCTGCAAAAGGCAATCACCGAGATCAACGCTCTCGGGGACGAGGTCGCACAGGCCGGCGCAGGCACCCGCGTTCCCGTCGTCGGCTCGGGACATCCGCTGGCCGATGTCTTCCTGCTGAAGCACGCGCCCCGCGCCTCGGAGCTCCAGGAGGGCGTCGCGTTCTACGGACGGGCCGGCAATGCGCTCCTCAAGTCGTTGCAGCGCCTGCACGTCGACCCGATGGCCATCTACGGCACGAACTGCCTCAAGTTCGCCGACGGGGACGAGCAGGAGTCGCGGCCCTTCCTGCTTCGCGAGCTCCACATCGTGCAGCCGAAGCTCGTCGTCGTGATGGGCGAGCCGGCGCGCGCGTTCCTCAACAGCGTCGCCTTCCCGCTGTCGAGCGAGATCTCGGCAACCACGGCCGAGCTGCAGCGGTTCACGCCGACGATCCAGGCGCTCGTGACCCCCGACATCGACGAATCGCTGGACGAGGCGCCGTCGAAGACGGCCTTCTGGAACGCCTTCAAGGTGCTCGGCACGTGGTGGGCCGAGCTGCCTCCGTACTGATGACCATCCGGAGATTGGCGTCGCGGCGCGTCGCGGCCTTCGTCGTCGCAGCCGCCGTCGTCGTCACGTGGTTCGTCGTCGCGCCGCACCTCGCGCGCCTCGACCTCTGGCCCGCGATCCTGCTCGTCTCGATCGTGGTGATGCCGGGGACGCTGCTGCTCGCGCTGATCGCGCTGCCGCTCTGGCGCGAGCGCTGGCTCTTCCCTGCCGCGGTCGCGCTCGGCCTGATCGCCTTCGGCTGCGCGCAGGTGGGCTGGGGTCTCGCCGGGAACTTCGCGAAGCTCTGGGCGGCGATCTTCGCCGGCTGGGCGTTCATCCGCCTCTTCGAGGAGCTCTCCTGGGTCGTGCTCATCGCCGTCGTGATCCCGCTCGTCGACATCGTCTCGGTCTATCACGGCCCGACGAAGGCGATCACGGAGCACCACTTCCATGTCTACACGGCCGTCGCGATCGCCTTCCTCGTCCCCGGCGGGGCCGCCGCATCCCTCGGCCCGCCCGACGTGCTGTTCTACGCGCTCTTCCTCGCCGCCGCCCAGCGCTGGGGCCTGCGCGTCGGGTGGACGTGGGTCTCGATGACAAGCATGTACGGGCTAACGGTGATCATCGCCACCGCGGCGCACGTCGGAGGGCTGCCTGCCCTGCCGTTTCTCTCGTTCGGCTTCCTCGCGACGAACGCCGACCTCTTGTGGCGGCGCCTGCGGCGACCGGCCACACCAACCCTCTAGCCCACCGGCGGCGTCACCTTCTTCGGCGCCTTCCGCCCGGGCGCGGTACTGATCGCCGTCTCGCCGATCGTGAACGGCGCGCGGTACGAGCCGATCACCGCGAGGATGACCCCCGTCGACACGGCGAACCACCCTGCCGCGGAGTCGTAGCCGCGCAGCACCATCAGGAAGCCGAGGCCGATCGCCGCGAAGCCGAGCAGCCACGCAGGAGCCTGCTGCCAGAAATGGAACCGCCTCGTCGCCGGGCCGACCTGCACGTGCAGGTTCGCATCCGTCTGCAATTTCGCCACATCGAGCTGTGACGTCTCTATCCGGGCCGCAACCGGAGTGGCATCGTCGTTCTGCATCGCGCCCTCCGTGTCCCAGTTGGTCTGTTTCTGACGACCTGGGGGAGCCTAACTCGGAGCGGCCGACCTTTCCAGCAGCGCAACCGTCTCGACGTGCGGCGTGTGCGGGAACATGTCGACGGGCTGCGCACGCAGCAGCTCGTAGCCGTATTCCTCGCACAGAATCTTCACGTCGCCGGCGAGCGTCGTCGGGTTGCACGAGACGTAGACGATGCGGGGCGCGCCGATCGTGCCGAGGCGGCGCAGCGCCTTGCCGGCGAGCCCCGCCCGCGGCGGGTCGACCACGACGACGTCGGGCGCGCCCGAGCGCTCGAGGAGATCGTCGACGACCTGGCCGACGTTCCCGGCGAAGAACGCGGCGTTCGTGATCCCGTTCAGCTCGGCGTTCTCGAGCGCGCACGCCACCGACTCCTCGGAGACCTCGATCCCCCACACCGTGAGCGCGTCCTTCGCGAGCGACAGGCCGATCGTGCCGATCCCGCAATAGAGATCCCACACGGTCTCCTTGCCGGTGAGCTGCGCGGCCTCTCGCGCGAGCGCGTAGAGCTGCTCGGCCATGAAGGTGTTCGTCTGCATGAACGCGTTGGGGCGAATGCGGAAGCGCAGGCCGCCGAGCTCCTCCTCGATCGCGGGCTCGCCCCACAGGAGCTCGGCCGGCAGGTTCGTCACCTCGGCGGGCCGGTCGTTGACGGCCCAGTGGATCGAGCGGACCTCGGGGAACTTTCGGAGCACGTCGACGAAGTACCCCTTCTCGAACTTCTCGCCCGGCGCGGTCACGAGCTGCACGAGCGCCTGGCCCGTGTTGCGGCCTTCGCGGACGATCAGGTGGCGTAGGTAGCCGCTCGCGTCCTCCTGGGAGTATGCAGCGAGGCCTTCCTCGCGCGCCCAGTCGCGCACCGCGTTCCGGATGCCGTTCCCGACGTCGGTCGTCAGCCAGCACCGCCGGATGTCGATCACCTCGTCCCAGCGGCCCGCCTTGTGGAGACCGAGAACCGGCCCGTCCTCGGAGGGCGTGAACGAGTACTCCATCTTGTTGCGGTAAAAGAAGACATCGGGCCGGCACGGGACGATCGGCTCGAGCGGCGGCTCCGCGATGCCGGCGATCCGCTGGAGCGCGTCGCGGACCTGCGCGTGCTTCTGCTCGACCTGCGCCTCGTAGGCCAGTTCCTGAAAGCGGCAGCCGCCGCAGGTGGGGTAATGCTCGCACGGCGCCTCGACGTGGAGCGGACCGGCGGTGAGCACGTCGGTCGCGAGCGCCTCGGCGAACCCACGCTTCACCTTCGTCACGCGCGCGCGGACGCGGTCGCCCGGCAAGCCGTGCCGCACGAAGACGACGAAGCCGTCGTGCCGGGCGACGCCGTTGCCGCCGAAGGCGAGCGACTCGATGTCGAGCTCGAGCTCTTCGTGCATCTTCACCGGCGCGGCCACGGAGCCAGCCTAGCCGTCGTGCTCAGGAGAACTTCGGGTGCAGCTTCAGCAAGAGCGGCCGCCGCGGCTTCTGCGCGAAGTCGAAGTCCTTGCGTAGGTCGCCGAGGATCTTCACGCTCTCGCGCACGGTCGGTCGCGGGTCGGGACGGCCGTCCGTCTTCGGGTTCAGACGCTGCCCGCCGAGGAAGTCGTCCTCGATGAACTTCAGGTAGGCGTCGAAGCTCAGCACCTGATGGTCGATGAAGCCGCGCTTCGCGTAGGGGCTGATCACGAGGGCGGGGACACGCAGCCCGTAGCCGTTCACGTCGACCTTCGGCGGCACGACGTGGTCGTAGAAGCCGCCCCAGTCGTCCCAGGCGAGGAAGATCGCCGTCGAGGACCAGCTCTTGCTCCGCATGAGCATGTTGACGAGGCCGGTCACGTAGGCCTGCCCCGACGTGATGCGCGCCGGCGGATGGTCGCTGACCGCGTCGGCCGGGGTGATCCATGAGACCGCCGGGAGCGTGCCAGCGCGGACGGCTGCGTAGAAGGTCGTCAGCGGCGCGACGTTGTGCAACTGCTTGTCCTGCCGCACGGTGTCGAACCACGGCAGCGGGTTCCAGATCCCAGGCGTAGTCGCGCGCTGCGGAACCGGCGCACAGAACATCTGGTTGTCGGCACAGTCAGGCTGGTTGCCCGCGGCAACGTAGTAGCGCCAGCTGACGTGATGCTTGTGCAGCAGGTAGGTGAGGTCGGTCCACGCGTAGTGCGGCACCGCGCCGGTCGGGTTCTGCGGCTCGCCCGGCGGCGAGCCGGGATCCTGCATCGCGTTGACGCAGCTCGCCGGGACGTTCGCGTGCGAGCAGCGCGCCGACCAGCCGGAGACCATGAAGAGATGCACGGGCATGCTCCACGACGTGTCGGGCTCGAACATGTGGTCCTGCAGCACGAAGTGTTTCGCGTACGCCCAGTAGTTCGGGATCTCCCTGGCGTCGTGGTACCCCATGACGTCCGGAGCCGCCGGCGAGAGCGAGCACTTCGGCGAGTTGATGTGCCGGCGGCAGAACATCGTCCGTCCGGCTTCCGCCTGCTGGATGAAACCGGTCATCTTGCCGCCGGCGATGTCCTTCACGGCGTCGATGTGATCGTGCGGGCCGCCGAAGTTGCGGTTCGCGGCGTCGTAAAAGGGGCGCTGACACGGCCCGCCCCTCGGGTCGGGCACGCAGACGGCGATCTTGCCGTGCCTGCGCGGGAAGCCGTCGGCGCCCGGGTAGGTGCCGAAATAGGAGTCGAAGGAGCGGTTCTCCTGCATGATCACGACGATGTGGCGGATCTTGTGGATCCCCACGAACCGTGACGCTCCATGAGTTGCCGGTGCAGCGAGCGCAGGCGAGGCGGCGATGCCGCAGGCGAGCGCCGCCGCAGTCGCCGCGAGCCACTTCATCCCCGTGAAGCTAGCGGAGCGACGTGACGAAGACCTTGCGGTCACGCGGGCCGTCGAACTCGCAGAAGAAGATCCCCTGCCAGCGGCCGAGCGCGAGCTTGCCGCCGTCGAGCGGCACGAGGATCTGCGAGTTCATCAGCGACGCCCGCACGTGCGAGGGCGCGTTGGGGCCGTCGGGATCCTCGACGTGCTTCCAGTCCCAGCCGTCGTCGACGACCTTCTGGAGCGCGTTCTCGAGGTCCTCCGCGACGAGCGGGTCGGCGTGCTCGTTGATCGTCACGCCCGCGGTCGTGTGCGGGACGTAGACGAGGGCCGCGGCGGCGCCGTTGGCGTCGGTCAGGGCAGCCTGAACCAGCTCCGTGATGTTCACGAGCTGGGTCTTTCGCTCGGTCTTCAGGTTGATCTCGTGCACCGCGCTATCCTAAGCGGCGCCGTGCCGGGGCCGCTGAGTCAACGACAGCTGGACGCCCTCAGCGCCGACGCTGACCGCTTCATCGCGGAGCTCGACGAGGAGGCCTATCTCCACTTCGCCGGGATCAAGGACACCTACGACCTGGTGCCCATCTACGAGCGCCACGCGGAGCTCACGAAGCTCGACACAGCCCTTGCGCTCGGCGCGTCGGTCAACGGCGGCCGCAACACCCGCGAGCTCTGGAGGTTCGCCTGTGAGGGCTATCTCGGCAACTTCGTCAACCAGGAGCAAGAGAAGATCGCCGAGCTGGAGGCGAGCCTCAAGGCGACGGTCGACGACGAAGAGATCCCGTATCGCAACATCCGCCCGGCCATCGCGAACTCCGAGGAGCGCGGCCGGCGCGAGCGGCTCGAGCGTGTGCGCAACGAGCTCACCGAAGAGCACCTGAACCCGCTCCACCTACGCTCGACGCAGGTGGTGCACCGCGAGACCGGGCGCCTCGGAGCGCCGAACTACACGGAGCTCTACCGCGGCTTTCAGTTTCCGCTCGACTCGGTCGCGGAGCAGTGCCGCGCGTTCCTCGACTCGACCGAACGCCTCTGGGAGGACGCGGGCAACCGCTTCTTCCGCAGCCGCATCGGCCTCGGGCTCGGCGAGATCGAGCGCTGGGACGTCGCGCGTGTCTGGCGTGGCGCAACGTGGGACGCGGCGTTCCCGAAGGACCAGATGGTGCCCGCGCTCGAGGCGACGCTCGCCGACATGGGCGTCGACCTGAAGGCGCAGCGCAACGTCGAGCTCGATCTCGAGGACCGCCCCAACAAGACGCCGCGCGCATTCTGCGTCGCGATCGAGATCCCCGAGCGGGTCATCCTCGTGATCAAGCCGCAGGGCGGGCCCGACGACTGGCGCGCGCTCTTCCACGAGGCCGGGCACACCGAGCATTTCGCGCACACGTCGCCGTCGCTTTCGATGGAGGAGAAGCGGCTCGGCGACAACGCGGTCACCGAGGGCTGGGCGATGCTGTTCGAGCACCTCACGATCGATCCGGAGTGGCTCAAGAGGCGGCTCGACTTCCCGCGGCCGCACGAGTTCGCGGCCGAGGGCGCGACGCAGCTGCTGTGGCTCGTCCGCCGCTACTGCGCAAAGCTCCTGTACGAGATCGAGTACCACGCCGCGCCCGATGTCACGGTCATGCGCCCGCGCTACGTCGAGTTGCTCGGCGGCGCGCTGAAGGTGACGCCGAGCGACACGGACTATCTCGCCGACATCGACGAGGGCTTCTACGCGTCG
This sequence comes from Gaiellaceae bacterium, assembly GCA_036564885.1. Classification (GTDB taxonomy): domain Bacteria; phylum Actinomycetota; class Thermoleophilia; order Gaiellales; family Gaiellaceae; genus Palsa-739. The sequence continues at coordinate 18,675 of DATCOE010000044.1, forward strand.
CAGTACCTGCGCGCCTGGGCGTTCGAGGCGCAGTTGCGCACGTTCCTACGAGAGAAGTTCGGCAACGCGTGGTTCACGCGCAAGGACGCCGGCTCGCTGATCCGCGAGCTCTGGACGGAGGGCCAGAAGCCGACCGCCGACGAGATCCTCGAAGAGGTCACCGGGGCGAGCATCGACCTCGACGCAGTCGCCGAGCGAATCCGCGAAGCGCTCGCCGCGGGCTAAACCGCCTCGACGGCCGCCTTGATCGAGGCAGCGAACGCAGCCGCGCCTTTCCGCGCAGAGCGGAGCGCCATCGGGGCGAACAGCTTGCCGAGCAGGCCGCGACCCTCGAGGATGTTGAAGAACGTCAGCCGCGTGCCGTCGCCCGCGGGCTCGAGGTCGTAGCCGCCCTCGGGAACGACGACCGGCGTCGTCTTCGAGAGCTCCTTCCAGCGGATCCGCGTGGGCGGCTCGAACGCGATCAGCTCGAACTCGTGCTTGGCCTTGAGCGGCCCGTCCTTGGCCGTACTCGCGTAGATGCTCCCGGCGCCGGGCGGACCGTCGGTCGTCTTCTTGATCTCGATGATCCTCGAGCTGAAGCGCTTGTCGTTCTCTCCGTCGGCGAGAAATGCGAACACCTCATCGATCGGGCGGTCGATCGTGACCGTCGCTCCGAACCGTCCTGGCTGCTCTGGCATTGGGGCTCCTTCGCTGGACTGGTGTCCGCGCACCATGCCGGACCCGAGGCGACGGCCGCCGCGAATCGGTCAGACTCCCGGCCGTGAGGTTCGAGGAGCGCGTCGAGCGGGCTGTCGCCTCGCTCCCGGCCGAGCTCCGGGAGGCGATCCGCAACGTCGAGATCTCGGTCGAGGACGAGCATCCGGACGACCCGGATCTGCTCGGCCTCTACGAAGGCGTGCCGCTCCCCGAGCGGGGCGACTGGGCCGGGGCGCTGCCAGACCGGATCCGCATCTTCCGGCTGCCGCTCGTCGAGTCGTTTCCCGACCCGGCCGAGCTGGAGCAGGAGATCCGGATCACCGTCCTCCACGAGCTGGCGCACTACTTCGGGCTCGACGAGGACCGGCTGGACGAGCTCGGGTTTTCCTGAGGATCGGGCTGGAATGCCGGTGAGCCCACGGGCGTTTTCATCGCCATGAGAACAGTCCGTGAGATCCACGAGGAGATCGAGCGCCTGAGCGACGAGCGAGTCGAGCTCTGGCACGCGCTCTCCAACGAGTACGACCCAAAGATCCGCGAGGAGATCCGTCGCATCGATACGGCGCTCGACGGGCTCTGGGACGAGCAACGGGCGCTTCGTGCGCGGGTTCGCTTCGGCGACCGTGCGCAGATCGTCGCCCGCGCACGCGTCGAAGAGCGGCTGGAGCGCGCAGCCTAAGAGTTGCATCAGGCGCCTGTCGGTCCCCGCCGGGGGTAACTCCCTCGGAGGGGGGATCGACAGGCGCGCCCTCCCGGTGGATCCTTTGGGCTGTCGCCTGCGGCGTCGTTCGTCCATTGGAGGAGTCGCCGCGTTGGCCGGAATGCTGCTCTCGGAGTCCTCTCTCGCCGAGCGAGACATGGCGCTCGTGCTGCGCGAGGCCGAGCTGAACCGGCGCGAAGCGGCGCTGCGGAGGGCCGAGGAAGCGCCCGCAGAGGACGAGGGGTCACGTGTCCGCGCGTTCTCGACGCTCCAGCAGGAACTGGAGGCGCGCCTCGTCGAGGTCGAGCGGCGCGAACGGGAGCTGCAGATGGCGGTGGAGGCGGTCGAGGCGCAGCGCGAGCAGCTCGAGTCGGTCCGCGGCGAGTACGAGGCGCGCCGTGGCGCGCTCGCCCAGCGGACGCGCGAGGTCGAGGCGGAACGCAACCGGCTGCGCGACGAGCAGACACAGCTCGTGTGCGCGAGCCTCGAGCTCGAGGAACGGGAGCGGTCGGTGGATGTGGGGGTTCCGCCGGCCGCTCCCGCCTCCGTCGCGACGGCCGAGCCCGAGCCGGAGACCGTGCCGGAGCAGGCGCCGCAGCCGCCCTCGGACGCGGATTGGTGGTCGAAGCAGCTCGGGTCGCCGCTCGAAGCCGCCTGACCTCGACGCGCCGCGCGCGCCTCTACACTTCGGCGCATACGGGGCGTTAGCTCAGATGGGAGAGCGCCGCCTTTGCAAGGCGGAGGTCATCGGTTCGATCCCGATACGCTCCATACGCTTCGCTTCGCTCGCTTCACGGGGGAAACCAGTTTCCCCCGTGGGCCCCCTTCTGGTGTTCTCCCGGCAGGCGGAATCACTGCTGCGCGGAACAAGTTCCGCTCCGCGACGGGAGCAATTCGACACGGCTTACTGCTCGAGCGCGCTCCGGAAGACATCGAGTGCGTGCTCGCTGAAGAGCACGAAGCGGACGACCTCGACAGGCGGGGTCTGCGCAGCCCGCACCGCGGCGATCGCGACCTGCGCCGCGAGCTCGATCGGATAGCCGTAGACGCCCGTCGAGACGGCCGGGAATGCGACCGTCCGGCAGCCGAGCGACGCGGCGACCTCGAGCGAGCGCCGATGACACGACGCGAGTAGCTCCGCTTCGCCCCCGCCTCCACCCCGCCACACCGGGCCCACCGTGTGGATGACGTAGCGCGCGCGCAGGTTCGCCGCGCCCGTCGCCTTCGCGTCGCCGGTCTCGCAGCCGCCGAGCAGCCGGCACTCGGCGAGCAGCGAGGGGCCCGCCGCGCGGTGGATCGCGCCGTCCACCCCGCCTCCGCCGAGCAGGCTCGAGTTCGCCGCGTTGACGATCGCGTCGGCGTCCTGCTCGGTGATGTCGCCACGGACGAACTCGATCACTCCGCAAACGCTATCGCCGCGCGACCGCTCCGAGCCGGCTCAGCGGCCCGAACGGATCGGCTTCGCGCCGGCGACGACCGTCACGGAGCTTCCTTCGGCGACGATCGACGGCGCTGCCGGTATCTGCGCCACGACGTACGGCTGCGGCTTCCCCGGCGCGCTCCTGACCCAGCGGATCACGAAGCGCGGGTCGTCGGCCGCCGCCTTCGTCTCCTTCAGCGTCAGACCGACGAGCTGCGGGACGAGGACGACTGACCGCGTTCGTGGGCCCACGTTGCCGACCGTGTCGACGGCCGCCACGGAGAACGAGCGCGTGTCGCGGACACGGACGCGGATTGTGACGACGCGCGCACGTGAGTCGAGGATACGCGTCTGCGCGCCTCCGACGAACAGTGCGTAACCGCCGGAGGTGGAGGGGGCTGAGGCGAGGCCCGCGAAGATGCCGCCGGAGTCGAGCAGCACGGCGATCACGCCTGCAGTGCCGGCGGCCGTCTCGACGATCCGCGCGGTTCCACCGCAGGTAATCGACCTCGGTCTCAGAACCTTGAGCGGACGGTCGATGTGCGTGACCGCCTACCCGACTACAGTGCGACCACCGAACTCTGGGAGCGGCATGCACGACGCGGTACTGGTCTTTCGGACCGTCAACCTCGTTGCCTACGGGGCGCTCGGCCTCATCACGCTCGCGTACTGGCGGCGCAGGCGTGACCGCGCCTCGATGTGGGCCGCAGCGACGTTCGGCACGCTCGGCCTGCTCGTCCTCCTCGACCTGATCCCGAATCACCCCGGGAACCTTCCCGAACGCGCCGTCGGGCGCGTCGACGTCGCGCTGCTCGTGCTCTTCCCGTATCTGCTCTTCCGCTTCACGACCGCGTTCAGGCGGCCGGGCAGGAACTTCGCGAACGCGCTGTTCTCACTCACCGCGATCCTGATCCTCTGGACGTTCGCGCTGCCGCGGATCCCCCAGCCCGGCGAGCCGCGCCCGGGCTTC